>DVDZ01000042.1 GCA_015296025.1 Thermosynechococcus sp. M46_R2017_013 | reverse complement strand
CACTCTCAGTGGAGTGAGCTAGAGAGCCAGAAGTGTTGAACAATAGACGAAAGCATGGCAGCTCAGGGAGAGTGATATTTCCCATAGATTCTACAGTGATAACGTTAACCAGTAAGCTGCTGTGGCAAGAGGGATATCCTGCGGTAAAACTCTGAATGGGTTTAGTATCACAGATTGTTAGAGCGGTTGATGACGAAGAATTTGAATGGGGTCGTCAACCAAATATACATGGTCTTGATTGCGTATTTAATTTTGGAGCTAGTGGACATACCAGAATACTTTGCGAGGAAACTGTTAGATAAGTTGAGATATTTGCAATTAGAACTCAGTCGGCGATGTTCAGGGCATTGGAACTTTGATTGGCAGCCAGAGCGACTTGTGGCCTCTCGCATCCACTCGACGCAGGCTTAGAGTGTTAAGTTTTGTTACAGAATCCAACACTTCTAGATTTGAAGCACTTTAGAGGATGTGTTCTTGAAGGTAAAGCTCGGCCTTGTCGGGGGGCAGCGGCGGAGCAAAAAGATAGCCTTGGCCATAGGGACAACGCAGAGATCGCAACAGTTGTAGTTGAGTCGTGTTTTCAATGCCCTCAGCAATGCAATCAAGGTGCAGGTTGCGCGCCAGAACCAAAATTGTGTGTACCACCTCTAGGTCTTCTTGACTGCGATCCATTTGGGAAATGAAGGAGCGGTCAATTTTAATGCCATCTAGAGGAAGATTGCGCAAATAGCTCAGGGAGGAATACCCGGTGCCAAAGTCATCAATGTTAATGCGTACGCCCATCTCCTTTAGCTTAGTGAGAATTTCGCAAGCAGAGTCCAGGTGCTGCATCAGCACACTTTCAGTGATTTCGATCTTGAGAAACTGCCCGCTCAAGTGACGATGCTCAAGAGTTTGTTGAATTTCAGCCACAAGGGTAGGCAAAGAAAATTGATTGGCAGAAAGATTAACACTCATTGTAAAGCCCATAGACTGGAGTTTGGGGTACTTTTGCTGCCACTGCTGCAACTGCTCACAGGCATTGTGCAAAACCCAGCGGGAGAGTTCAAAAATTAGTCCCGTTTCTTCGGCAAGAGGAATAAAGACTTTAGGGGAAATGAGGGTATCCCCCTTTTGCCAGCGGATTAGGGCTTCAAAGCTTCTTGGAGATTGGCTACGGAGATTGACAATGGGCTGATAGTGTAAGGTCAGGTCACCCCGTTCAATGGCTTGCCGCAGTTCCACTTCTAAATACAGGCGATCGCGCACCTGTTGTAGCAGGGCTGGGTTAAAAGTACCGATGCAATTGTGCCCCTTTGTTTTGGCATGGTACATGGCCATGTTGGCATCGCGTAGGAGTTCTTCACTGCTGGTGTAATGGGCCTCTCCCATCACTAGGCCAATACTCACAGTGCTGTAGAGGGTGTAGTGATCAATTTCAAAGGGGTGACTGAGGCGCTCCCGCAGGTTTTCGGCAATGACTTGAGCCTGTTCTACGCCCTGAATGTCGTTGAGCAACACGGCAAATTCATCACCCCCTAAACGGGCTACCACATCTTGAGGACTGACACAACCACTGAGCCGCTTGGCAAATGCTTGCAGGAACAAATCGCCAATGGTGTGTCCCAGACTGTCGTTGAAGGTCTTGAAGCGATCCAAATCTAAACAAAGAACAGCGTAGTGGTAGTTGGGGTGCTCTGCAGCATAGTTGAGGGTTGTGCGCAAGTGTTCCTCAAAAAACCAACGATTGGGTAAATGGGTGAGGTAGTCATGGCGTGTTTGGTAGAGGAGTTGGGCTTCGATTGCTTTGCGTTCTTGAATTTCCGTTTGCGCTTTTTGATAGAGTTCTGCTTGCAAAATGGCGATCGCCAACTGGGTTGAAATTTGCTTAATCAATTCAATTTCGCTGTCTTGCCAGTCGCGAGGATGATCACATTGGTGACAGAGCAGCAATCCCCAAAGCCGCTCTTCCACTACAATGGGGACAACTAAATTGGCCTTGACTTGATAGTGCACTAGCAGGTCACGATAGCAGGGAACAACAGCCGCTGTGTCTAAGTTATTCACTACGTGGATACGACCCCGCCTATAGGCTTCAAGATACTGTTCTGTAAAGCAGGAGTCCCCCACCACATCCCCCAAAGCCGACAACCAAGGAGGAACCACAGCTTCGACATCCATAATGCCCCGCCAGTCATCAAGGAAGCGATAGATGAGGACGCGATCGCACCCTAGGAGTTGGCGCACATCCTTGACGGCAGTTTCGAGAATTGTGCTCAGATCAAGGGATTGGTGAATGTGCTGGGTAATCTGCACAAGCAGGCGATCGTATTGGGCTTGGCGCAGCAGTTGTTGTTCCACTTGGTGGCGATCGATGGCATGGCGAAAACTGCGCGCCAGTAAATTGGGGGTCAGTTCCCCAATAGTTAAATAGTCCTGAGCACCACTGTGGAGAATCTGCGTGGCCAAATCGGGGCGATCGCCAAGATTAATCACAACTAGGGGCAATTGTGGATAACGTTGCTGGAGTGTTTGTACTTTTTTAAGAACGTGATCCCCTTGAGCAATGAGAACAAGCAGATGAGGTTTGGCCTGAGCAACCACACCAGGGGTTAAGTGAGAATATAAACAGGTGTGAACTTGGTAGTAAATGTCATCAATCTTTGCGAGATGGGGATACAAAATTTTACCCGATTGGGGGATGTTTTCAATGATTAATAAGCTCAGCAAAGATACCGAAGATGGCGATGACGAACAAAAGCACAATGCCTGACCTGAGTTTGTTTCTGGTATCTCCAGTGGCTCATGGGGATCATCGTTCATCACAGGAAGTATCGTTACTTTTTTGAGCATTTTTTATGATTGATTCAACAGGACTTCTACTATAGTGAGCTAATAAAATATTTTGATTTTGGGTGAGTATTAATTTTTTCTTTCTAAATCTATCATAGCGACTGAGGGAGATCACTGTGGCAATGCAATGAATAGGAAGCACGAAAAAGTTGACCTACAGCAATATTTTAGATTATTAATATAATTATAGAATTTTATCTATGATAAAGTAAATAGGGAGGCTGAGCCGCATCAAAAGCGGCTCTATATCCACCAAAATACTAGAGGAACACTGTGGTCAACGCTAGAAGCGAGCACCAATACCTAGGCGAACCAGAGGATAACCGGCATTGGAGAAGCTAGCCCCTGCATCAATGAGAACCGGCCCAATTTGATGTGCCATAGCAACTCCTGCCGCCGTATAGCCGCCGTAGGTGGCAATGCCGACGTTAAATGTTGTCTCACCGGAACGTGCAGGAACAATCGGCATTAGGGCGGCTGCTGAGGCAATCCCTGCAAAAGCCTCACCCCTTAATTGGTTAATTTGGGCATCTGTGTAGGCATTTGCTGCGCCTAGAGCTACTGTCCCCATGCCATCCACATAGGCTTTATTAACTGCATCGGTGGGATTTATTGGTGTAGCAACGTTGGTAATGCGTCGCTCTGCTCCTGGAGCACCAACAGAAATCGTATTCGGGGCAGTCGTCACTGAACCCGACCCAATAGCAACACTATTGTTGTGACTTGCATTGGCATTTGTCCCAAGAGCAATGCCATTGGGTGCAGTAGCACCTGAGTTATTACCAATAGCAATGCTGCCTACTCCTGTAGAACCTGCACCATTTCCGAGGGCAATGTTACCACAAGTTACTGTTGCCCCTGTAATAGAGCAAATACCAGAGGCAAAGAGTTGGTTGATGAGCGCTGATAGCTGACTGCCATTAATTGCGTCTGTACTCGTTGGGGAGATGATGCCGGGGGCAACGTTAACAATTTTGCGTTCTTGACCTGATGCACCTACAGAGACTGTATCTGGCTGATCAGCAATAGAATTTGCCCCAATAGCGACACTGTTGAAAGCAGTCACTTGAGCATTGCGACCTAGGGCAGTTCCGTTTTGGGCACTGACTGTGGCTTGACCACCTAATGCCGTGCCTTGAGCAGCATTGACTGTGGCTTGTTGACCCACAGCGGTGGCATCGTTGGCACCTGCAGCAATGTTAGACCCTTGACCTAGGGCAGA
>DVDZ01000160.1 GCA_015296025.1 Thermosynechococcus sp. M46_R2017_013 | reverse complement strand
CGCTTGGCTACTTTGAGTTTGCAACTGAAGGCTGCCATACCCTATCGTACACGATTGTCAATACTAGAGTTTGTCTCTCTCTGAGGGGGTTTTCTTGGGGATGACTATGCCCTTTAATCTAGCCACCAGCATTACCCTTGCTCGCCTGTTCATAGTACCGCTAATTCTGGGCTTGCTCTCCTTCAATGACGCTGTGGTCTATCGCTGGTGGGCGGTGGGGCTGTTTCTGGTGGCTGCCCTCACCGATTGGCTCGATGGCTATATTGCACGTCGTTTCAATCAGGTAACGGATTTGGGCAAGGTGCTTGATCCGCTGGTGGATAAGTTGCTCATCCTTGTTCCTCTTTTAATCTGTATTGAGTGGGGAGAAGTGCCCGCTTGGTCAGTGGCCTTAATTCTCTTTCGGGAACTGGGAATTGCCAGTTGGCGGGTTCAGCAACCGCAAATTCAGGGGGCAAACCTCTGGGGAAAAGCAAAAACGGTCAGTCAGATTGTGGCTGTTGCCCTACTTTTGGCTCCCTTACCTCCGAGTTGGCAAGGGGGAAGTCTGATTGTCTATGGAGGAGCGATCGCCCTGACGTTAATTTCAGGGGCGCTTTATCTGCGGGGTTGACTCCCAATACGGCCTCCTAGTACTTCCTGCAACTGCTGCGAATGAATGCGATCAACCCAATGGACTTGAAAAGTTGGCCGTGCCACTTGGCTAACAAATGTTTGACTTAAAAAGGGTCGCAACTGCTCATTTTGTTGATTAAACACACCAAAGAAGGCAGCACTGACCCCCTTGAAAAAGGCTGCGCCAACTGGGGATTTGGGCCAATGAGATCAGCGGGTACTGGCAATACTCCCCCTGCGCTGACCCCCACTGCTGAGAAGTGGGTAGCAGGCACAAGCATTGCCAAATACTTGGGCTGTGCTTGTAACCACGTAAAGGGCAAGACCTGCTCCTCCAGTGGCGGGGCAAAGACATCTTTGCTACTGGAAATAATCAGCGTCGGCACTTTGATATTAGCCATGCCGCGCTCGCCAATGAGGATACTGCTCACTGGATTGACGGCAATCACAGACTTGACCCGTGAATCTACTGGGACAGAGGGAGGATCAGCAAGACCGAGACTACGGCATTGCAGGGGCACTGAGATATTAAAGATAAAGAGATCATTTGCCGCTGCCAGACAACGTTGTTGGACAGCATTCCAGTCAACGGTACCCCCCGCTGCTGCCAGTACCGTAAACCCCCCCCATCGAGTGACCAAAAAGACCAACATTATTCGTGTCAATTTTTAGGGCAGGGTCTTTCTGAACAAAAGCCGCCACGGCATCTATGCCAAACTTTAGGTCGAGGGGGCGCTGCGCCCAGTCTTTGGGCAAATTCTCATAGTCTAGGGGCGCCCCTGAAAGGAAACTACTAATCCGACGGGTATCAGAACCGGGGTGAGTGACTGCCAACACCGCCAGACCATAACTGGCTAAGTGTTCTGCCAAGTAGGCAAACGTTGTGCGATCTGAGGCTAACCCATGGGAAATGACAATCAGAGGGGCGGGTGCAGTGATCCCCGTTGGGACATAGAGATCTGCAGGAATTGGCTCTGTGGTGCGATTGGGATTGGTAAATTCGAATGTTTGCTTTTGCCACTGGAAAGGCCCCTTTTGCGCAGGAGTGCGTCCGCTGGCTGGCAGAGCTGTTCGGGGTTGGAGCTGCGCCAGCCGTTCGATAAAGTTTTGAGTACGCTGCTCTTGATTAATTGCACGGCTAAATGCACCAATTGCTTTCAAGCCAAGTTCACCGTTGACTTTCAGACTTTTGCCTGGAAAGGCCTGCAACACCGATAGGAGTGTAATTCCTGAGGGAGAACTGGCCGCAGTTTTCAGGGCTTCCCCTAGGGCTTGACCGCCGTTGACATCATTTTCTGCCCGAATGACTTGGCCGATACGCTCTAAAAAGGCTTGACCAATGGGACTTTTGACAAATTGACTGACGGTTGTCGGCTCTAAGTTCATCCGTGTGGTCAAGCTCTCCCGTAGGTTTGACTCTTGGTCAGTAGGGAGGAGGCGAATTAAAAATCTGAGTTCAGGACTTGCATGACCCGTTTTGGCAAATGTGGCAAGGTGGTTGACTTGAATGTTAAATGTGCCAAAGGGCGGATAAACAAGGCTAATTTGTTCGGCAGCGAGGCCAGTATGGGCCCAAAATGTTGCAGCCACACCCAATAGGGGGAGCCACTGCCCTTTTTTCCTTGTGTGCGCGATCGCCATTCCTCACCTATCCTTTTGGTCACTAGCATTATCGTGATTTATGAAGTTAACGGCAACTCCAGTCCTCTTTGGATGGCTGGAGCGCCCTCAAACGGAAAAGGGAGGGGATTGTCTTTCCCGTTTCAGGCAAGAACAGTTCCCTTTCAGGACTGATGGCCTCAAAGAGAGGTTCCCCCGCCGTCAAAAGGTTGTAAAGGACTGTTGCTGTGGTATTGTGCTTTTGGAAAAACAAGGGAGTTCGCCCATGGGTGAGGATGCAATCAAACAGATGAAACAGGCCGTTGCTAAAGCCGCTGCCGATCGCGTGCAGTCAGGGATGGTGGTGGGCTTGGGCACAGGGTCAACCACGGCCTTTGTCATCCAATTTTTGGGCGATCGCCTGCGCAGTGGAGAACTGAGTAACATTGCCGGTGTGCCCACGTCGTTTCAAGCCACTGTCCTCGCTAAAAAGTACGGCATTCCCCTCCTTACCCTCGATGATGTGGAGAAATTAGACCTCGCCATTGACGGCGCCGATGAGGTAGATCCCGCCAAAAACCTGATCAAGGGAGGGGGGGCAGCCCATACCCGTGAAAAAGTTGTCGACTCCCTTGCCGATCAGTTCTTGGTGGTAGTGGACAGCAGCAAACTGGTGCAGAAATTGGGGTCTACTTTCCCTGTGCCTGTGGAAGTTTTGCCCTTTGCCGTAGCTCCTGTTACTCGCGCCCTGAAAGCCCTTGGGGGGCAGCCCGAGCTGCGCATGGGGGTAAAAAAAGATGGCCCTGTGGTTACCGATCAAGGCAATCTTGTCCTTGATGTTAAGTTTGACGAAATTGCTAACCCCGCCGAACTGGAGAAAACTATTAACAATATCCCCGGCGTTATCGAAAATGGCCTTTTTGTGAATGTGGCCGATGTCATCCTAATCGGTGAGATTGTGGACGGCCAGCCCTGTGTCCGTGAAGTTTCCGCTTAATCAGCTTCCCCAAAGGAAAGCAATTAATAGATTTCCCTAGTCGTGTTGACTAGGGATTTTTTGTTTCCATTTAATCAGCTTCCCCGAAGGGAAGTAAGAGAATCTTTAATGTAGCCTCTCCCTGAGCGGATTACAACTTGCTCAACAGAGAATTATTCATCACCGTTCATTCTCTGAAACTAATCGCTACCTTTGATATGGGCACGACTCTCTACCTATCGCGGCAGGGCTGCACTGCCTCTCTGAAGGGCGAGAAAATTATTGTGCGACATGAGAAAACCCTTTTCACGCAGCGCAACTTCCTCATGTTGATCTCATTCTAGTTTTCGGTTCCTGCCAACTGACCACTCAACTGATCGGTGCTTGCTTGCAGCAGGGGATTACAATTGCCTATTTATCAAGGTCAGGTTACTGTTATGGTCGCTTGCTGCCTATTCAGCGCAGGCGTCAAGCCTTTGTGGCGCTTCAAGCGCAATTGAGTGATAGCCAAAAACTTTATGTTGCCCAGCAGTTAATTCATGCCAAACTCCCGAACAGCCGTGTCATCTTGATGCGGCACTACCGCCGGCGATCGCCGCTAGAACTGGAGCGAAGGATCAATATCTTGGAGATTTTGGCAAAATCTAGCCTGCATACAACAACTCTACAAGAACTCCTTGGAGTTGAGGGCAGTGGTGCAAAGTATTACTTTGAAGGCCTGAGTGATTGTTTCCAGCATCCTAAGCTTGTTTTTCAAGGGCGCAGCCACCGTCCCCCCGGCAACGAAATCAATGCTTTGTTGAAGAATTGTGCGATCGCCTACAACGGCGCATTCAGCTACAGTAGATCACATTCGCATTTATCCCCTCAGTCCTACAGTTCTTG
>DVDZ01000024.1 GCA_015296025.1 Thermosynechococcus sp. M46_R2017_013 | reverse complement strand
TACACCAGTACGCCCTTTCGGGGGTTAAATTTGCTGCTGGAGTTGATGCCGTCCCTTGAGGTCACTCATCCTGCCATACGTCTCAACGTCTATTCCAGCATGAAGGTGTATCAAACAAACAACGAGGAGGACTGGCAGCGATACGGAAATTTGTATCAACGTTGCCATGAATTGCCAAATGTCAACTACATCGGGTCATTGCCTCAGCCTGAATTAGCTCAAGTTCTTAGATCGACCGCCATTTGGGCTTATACCAATACCTTTGCTGAAACTTTCTGTATTTCGGCGCTGGAAGCAATGGCCAGTGGCTGCTACATTATCACGAGCGAGTTTGGTGCCCTGCCCGAAACAACAGCAGGCTTTGCTGATTTAATTCCTTTTCCTGCAGATAACTATCTAGACGTCTACAAACAGGCGCTGGAGCGGGTAATCCAGCGCTTTGAAAATCCCCAAGAGCAGGCTGACCTTGATGCCCATCTGCGGGCGCAGGTGGATTACATTAATGGTTGCTGCACATGGTCAAGGCGTGCCTACGAATGGGAGCATTATCTAGAACAGTTGCTCAGAGGGCCGGCCATTGTTCTCGACAATTGGCAACGGCGACTGCAGTACTATTTTGAACATCAGCAATATAAAGAGGTATTGTCTGCCTGCGAAGCTTTGATTAATCAGTTTCCCGATGCATATTCTTGGGTCGCTTATCAAGGAGCTGCTTACATTGCCCTCGGTTTAGAAACAGAAGCACAACTCCTGTGGTCGGTCTATTTGAGTCATTTTACGGCAGCAGAGCAAGATGAAATTACTGAAACATGGTCACAAATTCTACTAGAGATAGCCAATATTAGCTCTAATAGTCAGGAAATACAGTTTGCACTTGTGGGTTATGCCTATGACTTTTCCCCGAGTCTCAAGGGAGCGTTAAAACTGCTTGAAATTTCCTTGAAGCTTAACCTAGGAATAGATCAAGTTGGTCATTTCTTAAATCAGGTTATTGGTTTAATTGACACCGGTAAAGAGATAGAAAATACTGAAACAAACGACCTGATTCAGTTGGTAGAGCAGTTAATTGCATATGACCTAAATACACCATACTTAACTGAATTTATCGAAGCTCTAGGTCAATATCCTTCTCTGCAGCAGCATCTTAATAAAATTATATTTGAACTCCTGAAAAATGATCCTCAGAAATTTGCTCCTACTTTTGCTAGCGTTTATCTTAAAATTGCAGAAGATGAATTTGGATTATATGAATTTCTTGCTCGTATCTGTTGTCAATCAAAGTTGGATGAGCTGGCTTTCTATTGTGTCAATAAACTCTTTGATTTCTCGTTAAACTCATTGGGAAAAGACATTGGAATTCTTTCTAAGCTTCACGTACTACAAACTTTTAAGTATGATCTAAATTACTCTGCTATAGTCACTAAACTCTATGATGATTGGATTGAAAACGCTGAGAGATCCAATTCTTGCCTTGCAGATAATATTAGAAACGGCCAAATTGATTTTGGTACTATTTTTTACGGAATTAGTTCTTATTTTTACTTGACACACCAATTTGATGATCCTGCCAAAGTCAAGCCAATCTATAATAAACGCAACAATATATTTTATTGCAATGCTTGTCATGTTCTACCCATTACCAACCCCAATGCTCCATCAAAAAAATCTGTGGACTATTCCACAACAGTTTTATCAACTGAAAAAATTAAGGTCGGCTTTATTGGCAACTGTTTCTTGACTCATCCTGTCGCTTACCAAATTCGCGCTTTCATTCGGCTCTACAATCGTAGTGAATTTGAATTTTATGGCTATAATCCATGGTTTTGCTCAGCGAAAGAAGATGAACTATCTCAATGGTTTCAAGCTACTTTTGATCACTTTTACTCGTTTGGAACAGATGCCTTTGGAATTGCTCAGCAAATTCACGATGATAAGATTGACGTGCTCATTGATCTAGATAGCTGTACTAGCGATATAACATATCAAGTTCTAACGTTGAAGGCAGCTGCCATTCAAGCCACTTGGGTAGGCTTTGATGCAATTGGGCTGCCGACGGTGGACTATTTTATTGTCGATCCCTATGTTCTTCCCCAAGGTGCTCAAGCATGGTACACAGAAACCCTGTGGCGTTTACCGGATTGTTACCTTTCCCTCGATGGTTATGAGGTGGCCAATAAAGCAGGGATTCGGGAACAGCTAGGTTTGAGCACCGACACGGTTGTTTTTATGTGTGCCCAGCGCGCTAGCAAGATTCAGCCAGAGATTCTAAAGCTACAGTTTGCCATTGTGGAGGCAGTTCCCAATGCAGTGCTCATCATTAAGTATCACCGTAGCAGCAAGGTTTTTGAGGAATGGTGTCGCAGCTTTGCGCAGGCAAATCAGTTTGACGTGAGCAAGCTCTACTTCTTGACGCCAAATCCCCCGCAGATTCACCGTGCAAACTATTATGAGGTGGATGTGGTCTTGGATACGTATCCCTATGCAGGGGGCGGGATGAGTCTAGAAGCACTCTGGATGGAGGTGCCAATTGTCACCAAGGTAGGCCAGCAGTTTGTAGCGCGGCATACCTATACATTTTTGAAGAACGTGGGTGTGGAGGAGGGAATTGCTTGGACGGATGAGGAGTACGTGAATTGGGGCATTCGCTTTGGCACGGAACCAGACCTGCGGCAGCGGGTAAGCTGGAAACTACGGCAGGCAAAGCGCTCTGCCCCTCTTTGGAACCCGCAGCGTTTTAGTCGCGAAATGGAGAAAGCCCTCTCAGCAATGGTGCACCGCTATCGGACAGGGGAGTTGGTGGTGCCGCCGCGCCATTGTGTCGGTGAATAGAGCTAGGCATCGAGTTTGCTTAATTTTCTCCATAGGTTTCAATGTCTATAAGTATTTCAGATACCTTGGGAGCCTCGAATTACGAAAACGATACAAAGCCTGACTTGAATCCAACTATCAAGGCTGGGGTTTTCCCCTAGTATCTAAATTGGAGCGTGATGGCTCCCTGCCTTTTCCATACATGAGAGGACAAGATTCATGGCAACCTACAAAGTAACGCTTGTGCGTCCTGATGGAAGCGAAACAACCATTGATGTGCCCGAAGATGAGTACATTCTAGATGTGGCGGAAGAGCAAGGCCTAGACCTGCCCTTCTCCTGCCGTGCTGGTGCTTGCTCTACCTGTGCTGGTAAGCTGTTGGAAGGGGAAGTGGATCAGTCGGATCAGTCCTTCTTAGATGATGATCAAATCGAGAAGGGCTTTGTGCTCACCTGTGTGGCCTATCCCCGTTCTGACTGTAAAATTCTTACCAACCAAGAGGAAGAACTCTACTAAGGCCATTTTAGGCAATGTTACTGGGGCGGTTGTCGTGAGGCGTCGCCCCTTTATTTTTACTTTGGGGCTGGAGTCCTTAAGATAGAGGTAGTGATTGGTGCCCGCTCATGGTTTCCGACTTGCCCTCTACTAATGATTTGATGATTCGCCCCTTAACCTATCGGGATGTGGAAGTAGTGGAACAGCGGCTGTGCCATGAAGGGATACATGACCAAGGTTTTGGCTTGCCCTCCTTAGGGAACGGATGGATGACCTCGCCGCTGCATTTATTGCAATGGCTAACGGGGATGAGTAAGCAACGCATTTATGTTGCCGAGCGGGACAATCAAGTGTTAGGCGTTGTCCAAGTTGCTCCTTTTAATGAAAATCGCACCACATGGCAGGTGCAACAATTGGCTGCCCAAGAGTTTACGGAGGTCGGCACGCAACTACTGCGCCATTGTTTTAGTACTCTTGTGGAAGCCCGCACTTGGATCGTGGAAATTAATATTGACCACCGTGAGGCCTTAGACCTCTACCGTCAAAATGGCTTCCAACCTTTGGCGCATCTCACCTACTGGCAGATTTCAGTGGATCAGTTGACAGAACTGGCACAGGGCACGCCGTCTCTCCCTAATCTGCTGAAGGTTACGAATGCTGATGCACGGTTACTGCATGAGTTAGATACGATGTCTATGCCGGCACTCGTGCGCCAAGTGTTTAATCGCCACTATCGGGATTTTCAAACCGGTCTTTTGGATTGGCTACAGCACGGTTTGGCGAGTTGGTCGCAACAAGTGCAAGTACACCGTGCCTATGTGTTTGAACCGCAGCGCAAGGTGCGATCGCGTCCTATGCACTCCATACCACCCAAGATGGATACACTCCCCATTGGCTAGACTTAACGGTGCATCCAGCTTATACCCACCTGTATCCAGAGATTTTGACGCATATTGCCCAGTTGGTACAGTCTTACCCTGCAGTTCCTTTATTACTGTCCTCTACCGATTACCAAGGGGAGCGGGAAGCCTACCTTGAACGTTGGGCAAAACCCATCCGTCGCACTTTGATGATGTCCCGTTCGGTGTGGCACAAGGTGCGGGAGGTGCGATCGCCCCTCCCCGAAGGTCTGACGTTATCAGAAGTATTGCAAGGGTTGCCAACTCACCGCCGCCCTCAACCGGGGCAGATCAATACTCAGGAGGGGGCACGGGCCTACTACCATGAGCACTCATCCGAAAAGACGTCGCCCCCGAAAGCTCAATCTTAATCTTGAGAGAGGGAGATTTCTGAGGTTTCAGTGTATCCTTGAAGGGTCTGCAAAAGACGTTGGATCGCTGTTTCCTTGTCAAGGGGCATCCGCTCAGGTTCAGCAGTCAACATGGATTGGGTGAGTTGTGGCAGATTTTCAAAGAGTTGGTTGTAGGTATTGCTCTTGGTCGTCAAAGCTGTGTTCTGCGGCAGATTAAGGAAGCTAATTTGCTCGGGCAAGTAGAAGATGGGCTGTAGTTGCTCTAGGGGAAAAGTGCTATAGCCTTGGGCATCGGCTGGGTGGTGTTGCCAATAGTCCAAGAGGGTCTGGCGATCGCAAAAACCCAGCATCTGTGCCTGCCGGCGATCGCGATCCAAACCAACAGCCACTGCCAAATCGGCGTTAATGACCCCCAAAAATGTGGGGCAATGAATCCGCAGCGCATCTCCCTGCTCGACGGGATAGAGGGATAACTGCACCCCTTCCAAGTTAAGATCCGCAATGTCCACAAGGTCAAGAACTTCTGGCCGCTCGCACCAAGTGGTACTCAAGGTTAGTTCATCGGGCAGATCATCCAAATCATCCTGCTTACTGGGAACTCCCTCATTTTCCCACCAGTCTATGAACGAATAAAGCGCAACCAAATAGGGGAGAACCTGCCGTTGCCGACTGGGACGACATCCCTGAAGCACCGCATGGGCAGCATCCAATGTCAGGGAACGAATGGGAACAGTCGGTGCCAAAAAGGAAATCATAGCCGTCGTCATCCAAATCAAGTACGAAAAAGCGAGGCTGCCTAGGGAAGGTAGTAAATGTCGTTATGCTCACACCACTGGGCAAGTTTGGCCTCTATTTGCTCATCAATTTGTTTGGCTGTGCAGAGGCCACGGGCATAGTCAGGGTGAATTTCACGGCGGGCTTGCCGTCGCTGGTGGGGGCTGGAGATTGATTGGGTTTCATACCATTGCCTCATCCATTGCGGAATTTGGGGATCTTGAAAGAATTTACGGTAGAGCCACAGCCGATATTCACGACCGAGGCAGCGAGAGATTGTGGGCTGGCTAACAAAAAGTTCGCGGGCAATTTCCGCTTGGGTACGGCGACGCTCACACCAATCCCTCACCCATGTCGGCGTTTGCGGATCATTGAGAAACTCCACCATGCACTCTACTCCTTGGCCATTGCTAGTTGGCAGTGTGCGGGTATCGGGATAGTTGTCAATCCACTCTTGGTTGCTATCCGTTGAACAAATGTTGAGAGAGCGGGTGGACTGGACGTAGCGTCCGAGAATGCGCCGCACCTGTTGATGAATATTGCGGGTGTATTCAATTGTCCAGCCTAGGAGTTGAGCAATGTGCTGACGCAAACGAGTGGTTGACGCCCGAATACGGGGATCGGTAATCTCCGTTTGCACGATTGTAATTAACTGTGCACAGGCTTTGGGATCAATTTCTCGCTGCACCTCAGGAGGCGCCGCCTGATAGCGATCTTGAAAGACTTGTAGGGCACGGTTGTCATAAAAGAGCAGTTCGTCGGCTTCGCGTTTGAGCAGTTTGCGTTTTTCATCCGCCAGTTTGTTGCTGATCACAGTGCGCACCCATGCCTCAAAGGTGGGACGACCATGACCGGTGGCACCAAAGGGCTTGAGGGGATCAAAGGATTTCATTGCTTCCCAGAGCCAGCTTGTGAGATTGCTTTGGCAGTGTTCGGGATCAGGGCTACCCAGACAGACGCTACGCAGCAGATCGCGGTACTCCTGGCGAAATCGGGGGGATAGGAGAACCGTTGCCCCGAGTTCTTGGCGTAGGCACTGAATAAAGAAGGCGAGAAAACACTCCGCCTCAGTCAGTTTAGGCAAAGGGGTGCGATTCACAACAGTGGGGCGGCTAAAGGCCAAGACGAGCTGCTTGAGGGGTTGATTGCACTGGCTGCGATTGAGGCGATCGCACTCATCTTGAATGACGGTGGCGGGAATTTGCAGTAACCGTAGCACCGTTTTTTGCACTGCCTGCTGTTGCAGTTGATCGCGGCTGAAGTTTTCTAGACAGTGGGGAAAGAGACGAAAATAGGCTTCCACCAGGCGTTGTAGATAGCCACCGCGTTGACTTAAAGGGGCATCAATGTTGCGCTCTAGGATCGCTCGCAGGGTTTGAAGGAGGGGCTTCATCACGGCGGGCGATCGCTCCCCAGTTAAGTAACGAGACCGAGCCGCCTGCCATAGCTGCGGCAGTTGTTCCACCTCAAGATCAGGACTGCGGGTCGAGAGACTCATCCGAAATGGGCAACATGAAAAGAGTTACTGACCATAGTAGCGGTTTTTGCCGATGTCCTTGGGAGGATCGTAGGGTTAAGATAGTTCTTCTTCATGGGATAAGGGGGGTTTCATCGCTTCTGGCATCACAGTTCCCAGAGGTGCCGGTAAGCGGGCGATCGCCTGCTGTACAAAGGCACGAATAAATTCATCGCGGCGATTGAGTTGAAACTGCCGTTGCACCACTTCCCCCATACCGCCATCTCCCCAGTCTTGGTTGTGGCGAAAGTACTCAATAAAACTTTTACCGGCAATGCGAGTGAGATAGGCAGCGGTAACCCCTTGAACCGCTTTGCCAACCACTAGCCCCCCGACACTCAACTGGAGAGCGGTGCCCACAAGATTCATGGCTCCCTTGACAATGCCGAGACTGGTAAGGGTTTTGCCCAAGGAAAGGGCTAATTCGCGGGCGCGATCGCGATTCAGATCACAACCATAGACCTTGCCCATTTCCATCACCATTTGTGCATTCACGGCAGCGGCTGCCAGCAGATCTACAACAGGAATTGGGGTAACACAGACCACACCGGCACTAATCCACTGGTAGCGTTCCACAACCTTCTCTGCCCGCCGTCGCCGTTGCTGATCAATGATTTTGCGCGCCTGCTCCCCTAAGCGTTGGGATTGGAGCAAGATATTGTCAGCCACAAGGTCATCCCCTTCCTCGCGCAGAATAGCGCTCATCCGTCGAATCAATGGCCAGATGTGGGGTTCCGGTTCCAGCCACTCTCCGGTCTCTAAACGAATTGGTTGGGGACGGGCGGCAATGCCCACCACGTCCTGGGGTGGAATTAAACCCTTGACCCGCTGCCGCAGGTGGCGCAAAAGAGCCAGTTGATCGGCCTCTGAACGCAGGTCGATCTTATTCAGTACCAACAGCGATCGCTTGCCCATTTCCACCAAGTTCACCAAGGGGGTATATTCCGACTGGCGCAGGTCATCATCGAGAACAAAAAGGAGTAAATCGGCTTCTGCGGCGAGTTGGCGGGCTAATTGCTCACGGTAGGTACCGGCAACGCCAGCTTCTAGAATGCCGGGAGTATCGGTAATCAGAATTTCTTGATCCGTATGGGATAGCCGCAAGCGATAGGTTTGCCCCACCTCCGTTGTGCCCATTGTCGGTGCCACTTCTCCCACCATCTCCCCAATTAGAGCATTGACAAGGGAGGTTTTACCCGCTGAGCCGGTGCCAAAAACCACAATCCGCAATTCTTGGCGGTAAAAGTCCTCCTCTAACTCCCGTGCCCGTGCCAACAGTGCTTGCCGTGCCACCTCATCCTCAATTTGACCCAGTTGTTGCCGTAGGGCTTTGAGATTTTCAGCAGCGGCCTCCGTTTTATCAAGGGGTGCTTGGGGTCTAGCCGTGGCGAGCTTGTGCTTGCCCTTGCGTTCCAGGAAATATAGGTAGCGAAAGAAAAGGTAGAGCAGTCCCCCCAATAGACCAATCAGTACCAGCACCAAGAGATTGGCCAAAAAGGGTGCCGTAAAAGACACCTGTACGTAGAGCCAACTGAGAGCTGATACCAACCAGAGGATCAGCACAAGAATGACACAGAAGGTCAACAGCGGCCAAAACCAAGGGTTGCGGCTCATGGCAAGTATTTCATCAAATGCTGCAAGAGAGGCAATTTTAGGGATTGCCCCCGCCACAACCGCACCATCAGCCCTAAATTCACCAGAAAGTAGGCAGATCCCCAGAAACTATTCAGCAACAGCAACAGCCCATGGGGCAGAGATTGGACTTCACTGACACTGGCAGCCCCGTTCAGCAGACCATAACCCAACAGCCAAATGAGACCGATAAGCAGGGCAAGGCGACTGATGTGGCGGGTTTGGCGATCGCCGCCGCGGCGACTCAACTGCCAGAGCGCCGGAATCATGCCAAAAATGGGCAGCAAATAGACAAAGAACCACAATCGCTGCAATGTCGGATTGGTAAAGGCGTCCCGGTCTACGGGGTTGGGCGGCTCCATCAAATACTCCCTACAGGTATGGGCACCGTCGTCAGGAATTCTTGATTCTTAATATATCGTTGATTCACTAGAGAGACTCCCATGCCAAAACCGTTCATCTTGGGCGACCCCATTGCTAAACTTAAGATTGGCCTGTTTGCGGCCATGCCCGCGATCGCCAGTGTTGCGTTGTTACTAGGGAATCTGCATTTATGTCAGTGATTCAGGAGCTACACCGTCAACTCGTTCGCAAAGAACGCTCCGCCACTGAAATCACCCAAGCCTATTTGGATCGCATTGCCGCAGTGGAGCCAACGCTCCATAGCTTTTTAACCGTAACGGGCGATCGCGCCCTTGCCCAAGCTGCTGAGGTGGATAAACGCATTGCCGCCGGTGAAGACATTGGCCCACTTACAGGGATTCCCTTGGCCATCAAAGATAACCTTTGCACCTATGGGGTACGCACCACCTGTGCCTCTAAAATGCTCGAGCACTTTGTCCCCCCCTACGAGTCCACGGTGACCCAAAAACTTCAGGCGGCTGGCGCAATCATGCTGGGCAAAACCAATCTCGATGAATTTGCCATGGGCAGCTCCACCGAAAACTCTGCTTTTGGGTTCACCGCCAATCCTTGGAATCCAGAGCGAGTTTCTGGGGGGTCCTCTGGGGGATCCGCTGCCGCTGTTGCGGCTGGGGAATGTGCTGCTGCCCTTGGTTCCGATACGGGGGGATCCATTCGCCAACCTGCCGCCTTTTGTGGGGTGGTCGGCCTCAAGCCACCTATGGTTTGGTGTCGCGCTATGGTCTGGTTGCCTATGCCTCCTCATTAGATCAAATTGGTCCTTTGGCACCCACTGTTACCGATGCTGCGATTCTCTTGAGGGCGATCGCGGGTCATGATCCCAAAGATGCCACCAGTTTGCGGGTACCAGTTCCCGACTACACCCAAGCCCTCAAACCCGATCTCGAAGGGATGCGTATTGGCCTCATTCAAGAAACAGTGGGTGAAGGCGTGCAACCAGAAGTAAAATGTGCCCTTGAAGCTGCACTGAAAACCCTCCAGGAATTGGGAGCCACTGTTGTTGAACTCTCCTGCCCCCGCTTTGCTTACGGCCTGCCCACCTATTACATCATTGCCCCTTCGGAAGCCTCCGCCAATTTAGCTCGCTATGACGGGGTAAACTTTGGCTTTCGCGCTGAAGGTACCTGTGATCTCCTAGAAATGTACATGCAGACCCGCGCCCAAGGCTTTGGTGCTGAAGTAAAGCGACGGATCATGATTGGTACCTATGCCCTTTCGGCCGGCTACTACGATGCTACTACCTCCGAGCGCAAAAGGTGCGTACCCTGATTAAGCAGGACTTTGCCCAAGCCTTTGAACAGGTGGATGTCTTGGTTTGCCCCACAGCTCCCACCACTGCCTTCAAGGCCGGAGAGAAAACTGCCGATCCCCTCAGTATGTATCTGTCAGACTTGATGACCATTCCCGTCAACCTCGCAGGATTGCCAGGTTTGAGTCTCCCCTGTGGCTTTGATCCAGAAGGGCTGCCCATTGGTTTGCAATTGATTGGCAATATTCTACGGGAAGAAACATTATTTCACGTTGCCTATGCCTATGAACAAGCCACGCCTTGGCATAAACGGCAACCCCCAATCTAGACTTCAACCAAAGCGGCCACTCACGTAATCCATTGTGGCTTTCTGTTTGGGGTTATTAAAGATGACGCTCGTGTGGTCGTACTCAACTAAATAGCCCACCCGGTTGCCCTGTTCTGTGGCCTCAGCATTAAAGAATGCCGTACGATCGCTCACACGAGTTGCCTGTTGCATATTGTGGGTAACAATTACAATTGTATAGTTTTGCTTTAATTCATGGATCAGTTCCTCTATCTTGAGGGTGGAAATGGGGTCAAGGGCAGAGCAGGGTTCATCCATGAGGATAACATCAGGCTTAGTGGCGATCGCCCGCGCAATACAAAGGCGTTGCTGTTGTCCGCCGGATAAAGAGAGGCCGCTTTCTTGGAGTTTGTCTTTCACCTCGTCCCAAAGAGCTGCCTGTCGCAGTGAGGTTTCCAAAAGCTCATCAAAATCTCCCTTATATTTGTTGACTCGTGCCCCAAACACAACATTGTCATAAATAGACTTGGGAAAAGGATTCGGCTTTTGGAAGACCATGCCAATGCGCCGTCGTACCTCAACGGGATCCACATCTCGAGCGTAGAGATCCTTACCGTGGTAGGTAATTTTGCCCTCAACTCGAGCCCCTGGCACTAGGTCATTCATGCGGTTAAAACAACGCAACAGCGTGCTCTTGCCACAACCCGATGGACCAATCAGAGCCGTCACTTCGTTGGCATAAATATCCATCGTCACATCCCGCACCGCCCGAAATGAGCCGTAAAAAATCGAGGCATTTTGAACTTGGAGAACGACTTTAGGAGTTGGCTGAGGATTTCTTGTCATAATCATGAATTTCCTTTTCAAGCGTTGAATCCTAGTAGGATTTTCGACGGGTCAGGAATCGCGAGACAATACTCACAATCAAAATAATGCTCAGTAAGACTAATGCTCCTGCCCATGCCAGTTCCTGTTGGGGCTTAAAGGGAATGATGGCAAAGAAATAAATCTGCACTGAGAGTGTAGCAATTGGTCTAAACAAATCCGTTGACCAGAAGTTGTTATTCAAGGCCGTAAAAAGCAAAGGCGCCGCTTCGCCGCCAGCACGGGCCAGCGCCAGAGTCACCGCAGTCGCAATAGAAGGCAGTGCTGCAGGAAGCACTACCCGACTCACCGTCTCAAAGCGAGTTGCTCCCAAGCCAAAGGCAGCTAGGCGCACTTCCTCAGGCACCAGCACCAAGCCTTCTTCTGTTGTGCGCATTACAATGGGCAGCATGACGACTGCAAGCGCAACCCCACCGGCAAAGGCGCTAAATGTGCCCATGGTCATCACCACAATCGTATAGGAGAACAGACCCGCAATAATGGCCGGCACCCCACTGAGAACGTTTGCAGAAAAGCGTACCCAGTAGGCGATTTTGCTTC
Source organism: Thermosynechococcus sp. M46_R2017_013 (assembly GCA_015296025.1). Lineage (GTDB taxonomy): Bacteria > Cyanobacteriota > Cyanobacteriia > Thermosynechococcales > Thermosynechococcaceae > Thermosynechococcus. Next base: position 5,516 of record DVDZ01000024.1, on the reverse strand, counting down.
CCCGCCCAAATTCCGACAGCCACACAGCACCTAAAACACCAATGGGGGTACTGATGACAAAAGCGACTCCTAGTACAATCAACGTGCCAACGATGGCATTTCCAAGACCGCCACCGCTCAAACCCGGCGGAGGGGGTAACTTTGTAAACAAGTCCAAATTAATTAGAGGTAGCCCTTGGGAGGCTACATTAATCACAATGGCTGCAAGCGGAAGAATGGCGATCGCCGCAAATAGGCCAGTCAAACCAGTCATGAACAGGCCAAAGAGGTTGCGTGGTGATGTCCAAATCTTTCTGAATTGGTCATTCGTGGTGTCTGGAGTATGGGGTTGGCTGATGTCGGTCATCGTGGAACCTATCGCTCGACGTTTTGAAACTTCTTAATGATGATTTCTGCCAAAATGTTGACTATAAGGCTCAAAATCATCAGTACTAGACCCGCATAGAGGAGAGCAGCCACCTGATCGCGCCCGGCTTCACCAAATTGGGAAGCAATGAGTGAAGCAATTGTCGAGCCAGGCTCAAGAAGGGAAATGTTGATGCGGTTAGAGTTGCCCACAAGCATAGCTGCAGCCATCGTTTCCCCCATCGCCCGACCAAGAGCCAGCATAATTGAACCAACAATCCCAGAAAATCCAGCGGGAATGAGTACTCGCAAAATTGTTTCCCAACGAGTTGCTCCTAAAGCCATGGCTCCCTGACGTAAATAAGGGGGTAAAGAAACTAATGTCTGCCGCGAGATTGAGGTAATCAGGGGCAAGATCATAAACGCCAAAACGAGGCCTAATGTCAGCAAGCTATTTCCCCGCGGCTCAGTCCCAAAAAGAGGAATCCAGCCGAGGTATCGATGCACAAAAGTGTAAAATGGTCGCAAGAATGGAATCAAAATAAAAATTCCCCACAGTCCAATAACCACACTTGGAATAGCCGCCAACAGCTCAATGGCAAAGGCAATGGGGGTGGTAACATAGGTGGGCAAAAAATCCTCACTCAGAAAAATAGCAATACCTAGCCCCAAGGGAACGGCCACCACTAGAGCAATAATAGCGCTAACAAGAGTGCCGTAAATCTGCGGCAGAATACCGTAAATGTTTTGCACCGGATCCCAAGTAGTGCTGGTTAGAAAGCCAAGGCCAAACTGTGTAATTGCCGGTATCGCTGTGAGGCCAATTTGGATCACAATCCAGACCAAGGTAATAGCTATAGCAAGGGCAAAAGCCATGGTGAGGTAGTAGAAGCCTTGATCAAGGTAATAGCGTAAGTTTCTGCGTACCCTGATCATGGCCACTTCAGGTGATTCAGGTGGGGTGCTGGTAGCAGCCATAGCGTTCCACTGGTAAAAGTTATCAACCTAATGACTAGCTTTTTTAAGCCTGAGGGATTGGGAGGGGGAGAACTTCCGCCGCCGCAGGAATGAGTTAACTTTTAACTTTCACTTTATCGAGCGTGACCTTAACTCGATCCACGATATCTGGAGGCATGGGAACATAGTCCAGTTGCTCAGCAATTTTCTTGCCGTCATCACCAAGCGCCCAGAGCAAAACTCCCTTAAGGGCTTCCCATTTTTTGGCATCCTCGTACTCAGGATAGACTAAGATCCATGTCAAACCTGCAATGGGAAACGCTTCAGGGTTTTCAGGATCGGGTACAAGTAAAGCAAAATCTTCAGGAATGGTAGTCCCTGCAAAGGTTTTTGAAGCTGCCTCAGGAGAGGGATAGATAAAGTTCCCTGATTTGTTCTCAACTAGGGCGCGAGGAAGATTATTGAGCTTGGCATAGGCATACTCTACGTAGCCAATCGTACCTTCGTTTTGCTGAATTTGGGCAGCAACCCCCTCATTTCCTTGACCACCGACACCCACAGGCCAATTCACTGAAGTCCCAACGCCCGCTGGCCAATCTGGACAAACTGTATTAATGTGATTGACAAAGATGAATGTAGTACCACTGCCATCGGAGCGGTGAGCAAAAGTAATGGGCTTATCCGGCAGCGATTTGCCGGGGTTTGCGGCTACGAGTTTCGGGTCATTCCAGCGAGTAATTTTACCGGTGACAATACCGCAATAAACTTCGCGGGGCAATTTCAATTCATCAACACCGGGTAAGTTGTAGGCAAAAACAACGGCGCCACCAGCCATGGGCACCTGAATTGGATTGGCGTTGTATCGTTCTTGGAAGGACTTCAGGCGATCCCCCGAAATTGGTGCATCAGAGGCCCCAAAGTCAACAGTACCGTTGATGTATTGCTCCAAGCCGGCACCGCTGCCAACGGACTGGTAACTAATTTGAACGTTAGGATCAACCTGTTGAGCGTAGGTCTTGAACCAGTTTTGATACAAGGGAGCTGGGAACGTAGCCCCTGCACCACTGATACTAATAACCTGACCGGTGGGTGAGCCACCACCTCCTTGAGGGCCACAGGCAACAACAATACTAGCGGTGATGATGGCAGAGATGATCGTGATAAGTCGAGATTTTCTTAGTTTGAAGATCATAAGCGCGATCGCCAGTCAGAACAATGGACAAATGCATTGATGCATCGGCATTTACAGCCCTTCTCGTGAGGATTGAGAACGCTCAAAACAGTTAAAACTACTGTGCGCCGACAGTACTCACGAGGATCCCATCCCCGTTTATGTACGCCATCGTTTTCAAAACAAGGGCTGCATGAGAGCTTGCTCAATAGCGACGACAAATCTATCGCAACTCAAAAACAAGCTATAGGGATCGTACAGGGACTGTGTAAAGCTTAGGTTAAGAAGCCTCGGTTGAAGAATTATTTTTTTTTATTTTGAGCTGACGCGGCGATCCCAAACCAAAAATGCTAAAGGTTAGTCTAAGGATTTTATTGCTTGAGTAGGGGTCTGTTGAACGTAGCACAGGATACATGGAAAACGCAAAAGTTATAAAAATTTCTTAAACCTTGGTTTGTCATTAAGAAAATAACCCTAGAATAGTTGTCTAGGATTACAGCCTTTCTCTCAAGAGTGGAACACACTGAAAACAGCTAAAACCGCTGTACAAAAGGAATGCATCCTGTGCAATTCACGAATCTGTTGCGTTTGTGTAACCCATATTTTAGAGAGGGGCTGTATTCTCGCTTGCTCAAAGTGCGTTGGGTATTTTTGAGTGGGCTTGCCAATAAAGCTATTAACTTTTGAAAAACAGGACAGAGTTAGTTTTGAGACCAACCATACCTTTTGCAGAGTTCTTTCCACCTGTAACTTCGGGTAATGGTTTCATAAGTTTCTTTCATTGGTTCGGCGCTATTGTTGAGTTTTTATAGTGAGACTTTGGCCATGAGATTTCATCAGTTTAGCCGTGGGCTGCTCAAGGGTATGTTCTTGCTGATAGCGGCAACGTTGGTGGGTTGCGCTACAGAAGCAGCTTCTAATGACCCAACCCTCAGGGTGATTCGTATTGATGGATCAAGTACGGTCTATCCCATTTCCAAGGCGATCGCGGAAGAGTTTAAGACCACGCCCAACGGTCAAGAAGCTGATATTTCTGTTGCCTTTTCAGGGACATCTGCTGGCTTCCGAGCCTTTTGTAGCGGTAAGATAGATATTAGCGATGCCTCTCGCCCAATCCTCATTGCTGAAATGAATGAGTGCATTGCCAATGGTGTCCCCTTTATTGAGTTGCCCATTGCCTTTGACGCACTGACGATCGCTGTCCATCCCCAAAATACTTGGTTAAAGGAAATTTCTGTTCCTGAGCTAAAAAAGCTGTGGGAAAAAGCCGCGGAGAAAAAACTCACTCGCTGGAACCAATTACGACCTGACTTTCCGAATGCACCCATTGTACTCTGGGGAGCGGGTCAAGATTCAGGCACATTTGATTATTTCAACGAGGCGATTCTTGGCAATAAGCGCGGCTCTCGCACTGACTACAAAGCTAGTGAAGACGATAACGAAATCGTAGCGGGTATTGCTGGGGATGTGAATGCCCTTGGTTACCTTCCCTACGCTTACTACGTAGCCAATCAAAATCGTCTGCGGGCTGTGCCGATCAGTGAGGGTCGAGATGCTATTCTGCCTGCGGTGGAAACGGTGCAAAACAGCACTTATCAGCCCCTCTCTCGCCCCCTCTTTCTCTATGTCAATGCCAAATATGCTCAAGATAAGCCCCTATTGCGGCAGTTTGTGGAGTATTATATCCAACAGGCACCGATGGTGGTTCCCAAGGTGGGCTATGTCCCCCTTACACCTGAGGGCTATCGCTTGGCGGGGATTCAGTTTATTCGCCTAGAGGTGGGAACTGCCTTTAAGGGGGTACCAGAACCCGATGTAACGATTGAAGAGGTGCTGCGACGCCAGGTGATCTTCCAAGAAGCCCATGCCAATAATCCGACCCCCTAGAATGGGTGCATGGAAATTGTTGAAAAATCTCAGCAGCGGCTAATTTTACGCAGTCGTCCTTGGGGGCTTTGGCTGACGGGTTTGATATTCTGCGTTGGTGCTGCGATGCCGATTTGGTTTGCAGCCCGCTAGGAGCTGGTGTGCCGCCATGAAGTTCGGGTCATTGATAGTCGTTGTCGCTGGATGCGCTCTAGGGCAACGGGGGTGCAGATCACACAGATTCCCCTCACTCAGCTCCAAGAGGTAAGAATTATCGATCAATGGCGTTCTAGCCGTGGCGGACGTTACCGTGTCTATCAAGTAAACCTACAAACTATAGGTGGCTCCATTGCTTTTGGCGAATTTACTAGCGATCGCCAGAGCCGGGAAGCCATTGCCGAACGAATCCGCCATTTTTTGCAGCAGCCCCAACATCCCCCCTTGACGCTGGTGGAAGACAACCGCTGGTGGGGGTTTTTGATTTTGCTCTTCGGCTGGGGTCTAGGGTTACCCTTGATCTTGATTGGTGCCAAGGTGCTGGTGCTGGTTTTTGATAAAGCTGCAGGTGTCGTATCGTTGCAATATAGTAGTCTTCTCAAGACAGAGAAGAAAACCTTTCCTTGGCAGGACATCAAGGACGTAGTCGTGCAGATCTCCCGTGGCAACAAGGACAGACTACTGGCTCGTTTGGCCGTGGAGTTGCAAAATGGGCGGGTAATTCCACTGCGGTTCTATTACAGCAGTGATGTCAGGGGCACTCAGGCACTGCAAGCAACTATTCGGGCGTTCCGTGATCACTCGTGATCAAAAGCAACGGACATGGCGAGACGGACATAAATTAGCTAAGCTAGAATCAAGAAATTTCCCTCAGTGGGAATGGAAATTTTATCTGAGAGTAAGAAATTAGAACTTGTTAGCGATTGTTGACGCGAGCGATCGCTAGCTCCGGATTCTAGAAAAATTTACCCCTTTGCTGTGGGCGATTTCTGTTAGAAAGGCTACAATCAATGAGGTTTTAGTTAAAATTAGTCAAAAGATTCCTGTACAGTCTCAACCGCTTGCTATTGCCTGTTCCCTGACCCCGTGGGTCACACAGGAAATTTTTCAAGATGATCCAGCGGTAGAGAACCTGAGGATATGGAATCTAGAGTCTATCCCCCCCGTTCAACCGCTTTCC
>DVDZ01000172.1 GCA_015296025.1 Thermosynechococcus sp. M46_R2017_013 | reverse complement strand
ATGCTATACCCTTGCCTCAGATTAGCACGAGTTCAAAGGAAGCCAGCAATCTCTGATTTCAGGGGGCAATTGCCTAGCCCAAACCAAATTTAAGAGCCTGCCCCCGCACCGCAGTATTCACAGTTCCGTGACTAAAGACAATTTCCCCATTGACAAAGGTGTAAACAGGCCACCCTGTCAATGCCCAGCCCTCAAAGGGACTCCAGCCGCACTTGGTCAGTAATTCTTCACGACGCACAGGGCGATAGGTCTGCAAATCCACGAGGACGAGATCCGCATCATAGCCGGGGGCAATTTTGCCTTTATTGGGAATTTCGTAGGCCGCAGCAACCGCAGTGGACATCCAGCGCACCACCTGAGGCACCGTACAGCGACCAGCCATGGCTTGGGTCAACAGGAGGGGCAAAGCAGTTTCCACCCCCGGCATCCCAGAGGGACTTTGGGGATAGGCTGCGCCTTTTCCTCCAGGGTGTGGGGGGCATGATCCGTGGCAATAAAATCAATCACCCCATCCAATAGTCCCTGCCAAAGTTTTTTGTTGTCTGCCTCTGTCCGCAGGGGCGGGTTCATTTGGGCAAGGGAGCCAATTTTGGCGTAGGCCTCTGTAGTCAGCAACAGGTGTTGGGGGGTGACTTCCACTGTGACCCACGGGAGCTTGTGCTGGCGCAGAAAGTCCACTTCAATGCCTGTGGAAAGATGGAGAATGTGCAGGCGGCGCTCATACTTGCGGGAGAGCTGAATCGCGAGCTGGGTGGCGTTGAGGGCAGCAATCTCATCTTGAATTTGTGAGTGAACTGCCACATCGGTCATGCCAGCAAACTGTTCGCGACGGGCACGGATCCGCCCTTGATCTTCGGCATGGACAGCAATGAGACGTTTGCCTTCACTGAAAATGCGGTCTAAAATTGGCTCCTCATCCACTAGGAGAGAGCCGTGCATTGACCCCATGAAAATCTTGATGCCACAGACGGGGTAAACAGTGTTGAGGACGGCAAGGTTGTCCTTTGTAGCACCGATGAAAAAGCCATAGTTCACAACACATTTAGCGGCGGCGCGGGCTAGTTTATCGTCTAGGGTGGCCTGATCAATTGTCGGCGGACGGGTATTGGGCATTTCCAAAAAGCTGGTGACCCCCCCCTTGGCACAGGCACAACTGGCGGTGAACAAATCCTCTTTGTGCTCTAGGCCTGGTTCGCGAAAATGCACTTGGGGGTCAATCACACCAGGCAGCAGGGTTAAACCCGTTGCCTCAATTACTGTATCGTCGGGATTCACGGTGACGGTTTCAGCCACCTCTGCAATGCGATCGCCCTCAAGGCGCACCTGTTGTTGCCGCAGTTCTCCCTCTGGAGTACAAATCACCGCATTTTGAATTGCGATCGCCACCCTGCTCTCCTAGAAAATCCTTTGAAACTTACTTTTTGCCCTCTCCTACCCACTGGTCGCACTTGAAGAGTAGAAATAAAATTTTAACACTCCCCCGTTTTTCAAAACAGGAGGGAGTTAAGGGGATGGCCTAGGGTCAACCTTGTCTATTACGGGCAAGGCTTCTTTTAGACTTAAGGGACATGAAAATCCGTCATGACCCTCACCACGGTTGAATAAATTCAGCCTGCGCTTAAACCGGGGGCTTTACGCTATTTTTCGTAAACTATAAACATCTGTAATAGCTACTACGATAAAAACTTGTCTCAGATCTATCTTCTTAACGGAAATAAAACCTTTATACTGTAGAGCGTATCTGTAGCTGGGGCGCGATCAAATCGCTATGGAATCTGGTATTGACTTACAGGGGCAATTCATTAGTGCATTAGAATCCTTTGGCCTCTCCCATGATTTGGCCAAATTGCTATGGCTCCCCCTGCCAATGTTGATGATGCTGATTGTGGCTACAGTGGGCGTGCTGGTCGCAGTTTGGCTCGAACGGAAAATTTCTGCTGCGGTGCAACAGCGTATTGGCCCTGAATACATTGGCCCTTTAGGGATTTTGGCACCCTTGGCTGACGGCCTCAAACTAATTTTCAAAGAAGACGTTCTCCCGGCGAATAGCGATCGCTGGCTTTTTACCCTTGGTCCAGCGGTGGTGGTGATTCCTGTCTTTTTGTCCTATATTATTGTCCCCTTTGGTCAAAACCTGCTGATCTCCAACTTGGCGATGGGCGTTTTCCTCTGGATTGCCCTTTCCAGTATCGCCCCCATTGGCCTGCTGATGTCGGGCTATGCTTCCAACAACAAATACTCTCTGTTGGGGGGTCTGCGGGCAGCCGCCCAGTCCATTAGCTATGAGATTCCCCTGCTTGGCAGTGTTGGCGGTGGCCATGATGTCCAATGGCCTAAGCACGGTGGAAATTGTCGAGCAGCAGTCGGCCTATGGCATCCTCAGTTGGAATGTTTGGCGGCAGCCAATTGGCTTTTTAATCTTTTGGATTGCGGCTTTGGCCGAATGCGAGCGTCTCCCCTTTGACCTGCCGGAAGCAGAGGAGGAGCTTGTGGCCGGCTACCAAACGGAGTACGCAGGCATGAAATTTGCCCTCTTTTACCTCGGTGCCTATGTCAACTTGGTGCTTTCAGCGCTTCTGGTGAGTGTCTTGTACTTCGGAGGGTGGAGCTTCCCAATTCCCTTAGAAACTATTGCCCATCTCCTTGGCATTCCCGAAACCAATCCCTTTTTGCAGATTGCCTTTGCGGTGTTGGGCATCACAATGACCTTAGTAAAGGCTTACTTTTTCGTCTTTTTGGCAATTCTGCTGCGTTGGACAGTTCCCCGTGTGCGCATTGACCAACTCCTAGATCTTGGCTGGAAATTCCTACTCCCAGTGGGTCTGGTGAACTTGTTGCTCACAGCGGGCTTGAAGCTTGCCTTTCCCCTTGCCTTTGGCGGTTAACAAACTCCCCATTTCCATGAGGTGACCCATGAAATTCCTCAATCAGATTACCAACTATGCCAAAGAGGTAGTGCAATCTGCCAAGTATATTGGCCAAGGCCTATCGGTGACCTTTGATCACATGCGACGGCGACCTATAACTGTGCAGTACCCCTACGAGAAACTCATTCCTTCAGAGCGATTTCGGGGGCGGATTCACTTTGAATTTGATAAGTGCATTGCCTGTGAAGTGTGCGTGCGCGTTTGCCCTATTAACCTGCCGGTGGTAGATTGGGTCTTCAACAAAGAGATTAAAAAGAAAGAACTCAAGCACTACAGCATTGACTTTGGAGTGTGCATTTTCTGTGCCAACTGTGTCGAGTACTGCCCCACCAACTGCCTCTCCGTTACAGAGGAGTACGAACTAGCCACCTACGATCGCCATGAGCTGAACTATGACAGTGTAGCGATGGGGCGCATTCCCTATAAAGTGACTCAAGATCCGATGGTAACGCCAATTCGTGAATTTGCTTACCTGCCGGCAGGGGTAATGTCTGGCCATGAGTTGCCCGCAGGGGCTCAACGGGCGGGAGAGCGTCCGGAGGCGATCGCCAATATGACCAAGACTGCTGAAACGTCTGAGAACTAGGAGTTGCTGCTGTGGACTTAGCCACCCTGACCCAAACGGTTACCTTCTTTGCCCTGGCAGGGGCAGTCATCCTTGCTGCCCTTGGCGTTGTGCTGCTCGACAACGTGGTCTATTCTGCCTTTTTGCTGGGGGGTGTCTTCTTGAGCATCTCTGGGCTGTACATCCTCATGAATGCAGACTTTGTTTCAGCAGCACAAATTCTCATCTATGTCGGCGCAGTGAATGTTCTTATCCTCTTTGCAATCATGCTTGTCAATAAGCGGGAGGCCTATACGCCCGTGCCGGGGCGTTGGCTGCGTCAGGGGGGCGCGGCGGTGGTCTCCTTTGGGGTCTTTGCGCTGCTGGCAAAGATGATTTTGCAAACCCCTTGGAAAATTAGTGCTCTTCCACCCATCACTGACAGTATCAAAACAATTGGCCAGCACTTTTTTAGTGACTTTCTCTTACCCTTTGAATTGGCTTCGCTCTTGCTGCTGATGGCTCTGATCGGCGCAGTGGTTCTCGCCCGTCGCGAACTGGTGTTGGAACCTGAACCCATCCTAGGAGAAGAGGTGGTTCCCCCCTTGGAGTTACCGGAACGTCCACGTGAACCTGTGGCTTTGTCTGAAAAATAGAGGAAGACGATGCAGTTAACCTATGTTTTAATCTTGGCGGCACTGTTATTTTGTATTGGCATCTATGGCTTGGTTACCAGTCGCAATGCCGTCCGCGTGCTAATG
>DVDZ01000206.1 GCA_015296025.1 Thermosynechococcus sp. M46_R2017_013 | reverse complement strand
CTCGACGCCTACTATCAACAGCAGCGGGTTGCCTGTGGCGGCATGGGAGAACTGCGGGGCAATGGCCAATTTGTGCGGCGTCAAGCCCTAGAGCGCTGTGGCGGCTGGAATGAAGAAACGATTACGGATGATTTGGATCTTAGCCTGAAGCTGCATCTCCATGGTTGGGAGATCGATGTGCTCATGGATCCAGCGGTGCAAGAAGAAGGGGTAACTACACTGATGGCTCTGTGGCACCAACGCAATCGCTGGAGCGAGGGGGGCTACCAAAGCTATCTTGACTACTGGCAGCCCCTACTACGCAATCGTTTAGGCTGGCAAAAAAGCTGGGATGTTTTCTTTTGGTTTTTGATCAAGTATGCCATTCCTACGGCAACCATTCCCGATTTGCTGATGGCTGTACTGCGCCACCGTACCCCGCTGCTGGTGCCCTTGACAACGCTGAGCTTTACAATTTCGCTGGTGGGCATGTGGCGGGGTATTCCTCAAGTAAAGCCAATGAACATCTGGCAACTGTTTTGGCAGGGCTTGAGCGGCACGCTGTATATGCTCCATTGGCTACCGGTGGTGAGTACAACCACGCTCCGGATGGCTTTGCGGGCAAAGCGCCTGAAATGGGTCAAGACTGTCCACAGGGGCACCTGAGTTAGACACCCACCTAAGTTGCAGCAGTCAGTATGCTACTGAGGATAAAGTTGCAGTAGGCTAGGAGCGAAGTACTCCTAAAGGTTAGGTATGTCGCGCAGCAATTCTAATAATGTTTTGCCCCTGCTTATTTCCCTAATTTTGATGTTAGCGCTACTGGCTGTGGCGGGAGTTTTGGCAATGCGGTTTCTGAGTCGTCAGGGTCTTTTGCCGCAGGTATCTCTCCCCACTGGGTCTCAGCCCAATTCGCCATCGCCAGTGGCGGGGGCAGGGGCAAAAACATTTAGCGAGGTCAAGGAGGTTCCCAACGGTGTATTTGCCTATGGCGGTAGTACACTTGGGCGCCCATTCGGAGTTTGGTGGATCCGGTGCTTGTAGGGGCTTGGCCAAATTTTCAGTTGCGCTACACAGATCCGCCGACGGGAACGCCGGGCTCTGGCAGTGGCATTCGCATGTTGCTCAATGGGCAATTGGCTTTTGCCCAATCTTCTCGCCCCCTCAATGCCCAAGAGCGACAGCAAGCCCAAGCCAAGGGACTACAGCTTGTGGAAATTCCCGTGGCCATTGACGGTCTGGCGATCGCGGTTCACCCCCGCCTCAACATTTCGGGATTAACGGTGGAGCAGGTGGTGGGTATCTTTACCGGCAAACTCAGCAATTGGAGCCAAGTGGGAGGGCCTAACCTCAAAATTACAACATTTTCCCGTCGCCCTGAGGATGGCGGCACAGTGGAGTATTTTATTGAGGAAGTCTTAGGCGGCCAGCCCTTAGGTCCCAACGTTACCTTTGTGCGCGATACCACCGATGGCCTGCGCCGCGTCTCCGCCACGCTGGGCGGTATTTACTATGGTTCAGCACCGGAAATTGTTGGTCAGTGTACTGTTCGCCCTTTACCCATCGGACGGCAACCCAATCAATATGTCCCCCCCTATCGAGAGCCTTATGTTGATCCTAGTCAATGTCCTAGACGGCGTAATGTGTTGAATCACGCGGCGTTTCAAGATGGGACGTATCCCATTACCCGCCGTTTGTTTGTAATTGCTAAGGGGGATAACAGTCCAGATGCCCAAGCCGGTCGTGCCTATGCCAATTTGTTATTGAGCGATCAGGGACAGTTGCTCATTGAAAAGGCGGGCTACGTTCGTTTACAGTAGGGGGCGTGATGTTTGATAGGCCCTTGAATCGCACCTATGAACGGATCATGGGGGCGATCGCTAGCCTCAACTTTCTTCTAGTCCTCTTTGATTTGACCTACATTCCCCTGCGGGATTTTTGGCTGTTGGGTAAGGTGCGTATTCCCCTGATTCAGCGGATCGTCTATTTGCCTCAACCCTTACCCATTACTCCCCTCTACGATCCAGTCAAGGGCATTGAACCCCACCGCACCACCCAAGCATACATTGCAACCGTTGCTAAGCTGCGGCAAACGATCGCTGAGCAAAGTGTTGACGCCCCAGCCACGCAAGAGCTGTTGGCTCAGTTGCGCCAGCAAAGCACAACAATGGTGAGCACCAATCCCTTTGCATTGGCCAATAAAACCGGCACCCTCGAACGAATTAAGAACCTAATGCGGCTGAAGGTCTTTGGTCGTCGCGATACGTCCTCGAAACAGTCCTTTGAGCGATTTTGGAGTGCGGAGTATATTAATGCAAAGGACTGGCGGGCAAACCTAACTTGGTTTGAGCAGCAAATTATCCCCCTGATGGCAACAAACTACTGGCGCGGCTATGGTGAGGATGGTGGCTTTATTGACCACTTTGATGCTATTGATATTCCCTTCAATCTCCTCTTTTTTGTTGAGTTTTTGGGGCGGACGTTTTGGCTGAGTCGGCAATATCGCGGTGCACGTTGGCGAGATGCCATGTTCTGGCGTTGGTACGATGTCTTACTCTTTTTCCCATTTTGGTGGTTGGCACCGACATGGGCATGGCTGCGGATTATCCCGGTTGCGATTCGCCTTGATCAAGCGGATATTATTTGTTTGGATAGCCTTGAACGGCAGGCTTCTCAAGGCTTAGTAGCAGCGATCGCCACCGATATTTCGGAAGTGGTTGTCCTGCAAGTCCTCAACCAACTGCAAAAAGCAGTTCGTCGCGGCCAATTCAGTCGCTGGTTACCCCAAGGCGGTCAGCATCTCAACAACATAGACGAACTAGGGGAGTTGGCGGCTGTGGTTGTGCAAGTGGTAATTTACCGCGTACTGCCTCAATTGCGACCAGAAGTGGAAAGGTTGGTAGCCTACAGTGTGGATCAAGTGCTGCGGCAGGTGCCCCCCTATCGGCGGTTACTAGAAATGCCGTCCCTTGAGGCTTTACCCATCCACTGGCGCCAATTCCTTGCTCAACAGATGAGCGATCGCCTGTTTCTCCTGTTGGAGCAAGTCAGCAAAAACCAAAGCAATTCCCACCGCGAAGGAGCATTACTGGTGAGTCAATTTGCCCAAAAATTTGGCCAAATCCTCAGCACTGAACTCCAAGAGGAAGAGGTGGGCAAGGTAATTCAAGACTTACTGGTGATGTGGCTGGAGGAAGTCAAAATTAATTTTGTGCGCCAGACCCACATTGAAGGCATTGAAACAGTTTTAGATGAAACCCGTGCTCTCCAAGAACGTCTAGAACAGGGGCATTTAAAGCAAAAACGCTAGTTACTCCAAGGGCTGTAGTAACCACAGGGCAGTGTAGGTGACATCACTGGGGGTGGGTTGGATGAGGAGAAAGTGCAGACCTTGAGTAGATTGCAGGCGATCGCGAAAAAGCTCTCCTGCTTTGGCAATCTCGGCATTCTCAAATGTCAAAAAAACCCAGCGATCGCGCAAGCCACTGTGCAAGACTACCCCACAGGGCTGCCCCGGCACAAACTCCAAGCGATAGGGCACCTGCTCTTGGAACCAACGGGCAAGCTTGAGGGACTTACGGCCGCCGTAGAGAATAATCCCCGGAATTAGGACATCTGAGGTCAGCCCCAAAGCTTCTGGCAACATGGCCATGTCAAAGGCAAGAATTCGCAGCGGATATTGCATTAATTGTTCCAAGTCCGCGGGGGTAATTGCTGCAAATTGCCAAGACTCTCCCCAAATATCCTCGGGCAGCGGCAGTGGGGGGGGCTGCTCGATCGCCAACGGATCGTAGGCTTCACCCGTATAGGTATAGGTTTTCAAGCTTGGATACTCCTGAGCGCGCCGGCGCAGGTAGTGCTTGAGGGCAGGGGTACGGCGCGTGGCTTCAAGGGGAATATTCAGTTCTTGGCAGGCCAGTTCCACTAAGCCTAAACTCTGGGGGCGAAAAACTTGGATTCGCTCTGGTAACGGCTGACTACAATTTTTGAACTCTGTAATCAGCCATGTACTGCTCACCAATGGCTCCGGGCAAAAAGTCGTATAGTAAAAATCATCTTCAGGGCTGCAAATCACCAATTCCCACAGATTGAGACCGCTGGGGGTGTGCAATGGCCGACGGTAAAAATCAACTTGCCAGCAAGACATTGATGCATACAAAAGAGCTGTATCTTGCTATTGTGCCTTATTTTGCTAGTTTGTTATGGCAGGTTTTACTTGGATTGTTTCTCTACCTAAGCCACAACTTTGCCCCGGAACACCAAATAATTGTAGAGATTGTAGGCCAGCATAATTGGGATTAAGAATGCCACAAAATCAGCATAAAAACTTGGGCACTGGGAGAGGCTGAGGCTTCATAAATGGTGACACTCGGGGGAATGATATTGGGGAAAATGACAAAACCCAAGCCGACAAAGGACATAAGAAACAGTAAAAATGTCCACACTAAGGGCATGACCTCCTGCCGTTTTTGTAAACTGCGCAGCAACAGGAAAACGAGCAACACACCCAGAACTGGAATGGCGGCAAAAATGTAAAACAAGGGTGGCTGAAACAGTTGGGCACGCAGATGCTCATGGAAAATAGGGGCACTAATGGTGATCAACACAGCACCGATGAACGTTGTCCAAGCAGCAATTGTGGCAGTGCGATAGTGGGTTTGCTGCAATTCCCCCGTGGTTTTGTAAATCAGATAAGTTGAACCGATGAGCACATAGCCCTGAATCAGGGTCAGCGCCACCAACACTGAGTGCCACGTCAACCAATCCCACATGCCGCCGGCAAAGTGACCTGCCCCATCCACTTTAATGCCCTCAAAGACAGTGCCCACCGCAAAGCCTTGTCCCAAAGCCGCCAAGAAGCTGCCAATGCCAAAAGCAAGGTTCCACACCCGCTTATTATTGGCATTCTCACGAAACTCAAAGGACACTGCCCGCAGAATCAGTCCCACCACCATAATCACTGCGGGGATGTAAAGGGCATTAAGAATGGTGGCATAGGCCAAGGGAAAGGCACCAAACAGCGATCCGCCCATCAATACCAGCCATGTCTCATTGGCATCCCAAACATTGCCCAGGCTGGTCATCAGGATATTGCGGCGACGCTCATCACTACTGGTGAGGGAAAGAATGCCAATGCCAAGGTCAAACCCATCGAGGAGAATGTACAGAAACAGGAACAGACCAAGGATAAAAAACCACGCCTGAGGCAAAAAGTGCTCTAAGGGGGCAAGGGGATTTGGTTCCATAGCTACTTCCTTATTGCTGAGTCTCTAGGGGACGGCGATCGGGTTGGTGCTCTGCCAATTTGATGCGAATTTCCAATTGTTCGGCATTCTGGAGACCAGGGACGGGCAGGGCAACATTGGGGCCTTTTTGGATAATGCGGCTGCCAAAGAAGAGGGCAGCAAAGAAGAAAATTGTGTAGAGGACAACAAGGCCGCTCAGGGAGAAGAGCACTACTTGGGGAGGCAGATGGGACGCGGCTTCTGCTGTCCGCAACTGGCCATAGACAATCCAGGGTTGACGCCCCACACAGCGGACAATCCAGCCCGCTTCAACAGCAAGGTACCCCAACGGCCCGGCAAAAATCCAGCCCCACCAGAGCCATTTGTAGTTGCGTAGGCGATCGCCCTCAAAACCCGTGCGCCACCAGACGAAGATTGTAGCGATCGCCAAAGCAGCGAGGTATAAACCAATGGCCACCATCAGGCGAAACGAATAGTAAATCAGGCCAACCAGATGCGGGCGATCGCTGGGTGCCCACTCCTTCAAGCCAAGAATTGGGGTATCCAGCTTGGGTTTCAGTTCCAGTAGGTAGCTGAGGAGGCCGGGAATTTTCACTTCCAAGGTGTTTGCCTGTGCGGCCTCATTGGGGAAGGCAATCACACTCCAATCCGCAGGGGTACCCGCTGGCACCGTTTCCCACAGGGCTTCCATGGCAGCTAACTTGGCGGGTTGGTAGTGATAGACCTGCTCAGCACTCAGATGGCCAACAAAAACTTGGAGGGGGGCAATCACCAAGGCCATCACCAACACTACCTTTAGGGATTTGGTAAAGAAATTAGGCAGCCGGTTTTGTAGCAAATACCAAGCACTGATGCCGCCAATAACAAAGAGCGAAGTTTCAAGCGTGGCAAAGAACATGTGGGCAAAGCTTTTGACCATGAAGGGGTTGGCGATCGCTTGGAAGTAGTCCTGAACGCGGAATTTACCCTCAACGAACACACCCCCGGCAGGGGTCTGGAGCCATGAGTTGGCCGTGAGAATCCAGAAGGTGGAGAGGTTAGCACCAAAGGCAACACAGATGGTCGCAATCCAGTGCATCACTGGGGGCACCCGTTGCCAGCCAAAGATCATAATGCCCAAGAAGCTAGCTTCTAACATGAAGGCCATGGTGCCCTCAAAGCCCAAAACGGTGCCGAAGAAATCCCCCACCGCCTCAGAGAAGGGTGCCCAGTTTAGGCCAAATTGAAAGGCCATGGGTAGTCCCGAGGCCACACCAATCCCGAAGTTGAGAATGTATAGCTTTGACCAAAAGCGCGCATGGTGATAGTAGGCGAGGTTTTTGGTTTTTAGCCACAGCCCCTCAATGACCACAAGGTAAATACTCATGCCTGTGGTCAACACCGGCCAGAGCATATGGAAAATGGCTGTGAGGGCAAATTGCCACCGGGAGAGAACAACGGTATCGAGGCTATCCAGTGTCATAAGACCACCTAGGGGTTGACCTGCCTTACTTTTAGCAGCCCCTTTTGGGCTTCGACAAGGAGAATGGGCAACAGGTGCAAAAATTTCAGCTTTGCTTAAGACTCGGGTGTTATCCTTGGCATTGAGCAGCTACACACCAGATGGCGATCGCCATAGGCATTGTCAATGCGGCCTACCGCCGGCCAGAATTTATACTCCCGCAGCCAGGGGGCGGGGTAGGCAGCCACTTCCCGCGAATAGGGATAAGGCCATGGATCTGTGGCCAGCATCCGTGCTGGGTGGGGGGCATTTTTCAGGGGGTTTTGCTGGCGATCGCTCAGTCCGGCCTCAATTGCTGCAATTTCGTTGCGAATGGCAATCATGGCGTTACAAAAGCGATCTAGTTCCGCTTTGGTTTCACTTTCAGTGGGTTCGATCATCAACGTGCCAGGGACGGGCCAAGAGACGGTGGGGGCGTGGAAGCCATAGTCCATGAGTCGTTTAGCAACATCTTCCACCTCGATCCCCGCCGACTTTTTCAGAGGACGCAGATCGAGAATGCACTCATGGGCAACAAGACCATGGGCACCTTTGTAAAGAATGGGATAGTAGGGTTCAAGGCGCTTAGCAATGTAGTTGGCATTGAGAATGGCGATCGCGGTGGCGCGCGTCAGCCCTGCCCCGCCCATCAGTGTGATGTACATCCAAGAAATCGGCAAAATACTGGCACTGCCCCAGGGGGCCGCAGTCACAGGGCCAATTTCTGCTCCTTGAGGAATTAGGCGGGTTGTGGGTAAAAAGGGCGCCAAGTGGGCTTTTACTCCAATTGGCCCAACACCGGGGCCACCGCCCCCATGGGGAATGCAGAAGGTTTTGTGCAAATTCAAATGGCAGACATCGGCACCAAAGTCCCCTGGACGGCATAGCCCCACTTGGGCATTCATGTTGGCGCCATCCATGTACACCTGAGCACCGTAGCGATGGACAATCTCGCAAATTTGACGAATTTCCGTTTCAAAGACCCCATGGGTGGAAGGATAAGTGATCATCAGGGCGGCAAGGCGATCCCCATAGCCTTCAGCCTTGGTGGCCAAATCTGCCACATCAATATTGCCCTGGGCATCACAATTCACTGCCACCACTTGCATCCCGGCCATCACCGCACTTGCCGGATTGGTGCCATGGGCGGAGGTGGGAATTAAACAGACATTGCGCTGGCCTTCACCGCGGCTGTGGTGGTACTGGCGAATGACTAAAAGTCCGGCATATTCCCCTTGGGAACCAGCATTGGGTTGCAGGGAAATGGCATCAAAGCCCGTGAGTTCCGCCAGCATTGCTTCTAGCTCTTGAAACAGTTGCCCATAGCCTTCAGCTTGTGCTAGCGGTACAAAGGGGTGCAATTGATTGAATTCTGGCCAACTGATGGGCACCATTTCTGCTGCTGCATTGAGCTTCATCGTGCAGGAACCCAGGGGAATCATTGAGGTAGTAAGGGAGAGATCCTTAGCTTGAAGGCAGTAGATGTAGCGCAGCAGGGCGTGTTCACTGTGGTAGTTTTGAAAGACCGGGTGTTGCAGGTAAGCAGATTGGCGTTTTAGGGTTGACGGTAGGCGATCGCCCCTTGATCCAGCCACTGGCGTTGCCCCAAAGAGTTTCAAGAGATCTACAACATCTTGCTCTGTGGTTGTCTCATCTAAGCTAATGCCCACACTGCCATCGTCAAAGTAGCGCAGGTTAATTTGCGCCGCCGCTGCCCGTTCCTTGAGCACCTGTACGGGCAGGTTCCCCAAGCGAATGCGCAGGGTATCAAAAAATTCCGAGTGGAAAAGCTGATAGCCTGCTACTTCTAGGCTCGCCGCTAGGGTTACTGCCCGTTGATGAATGCGCTCAGCAATTTGCCGCAGCCCCGCTGATCCATGATAGACAGCGTACATACTGGCAACAACCGCCAAAAGCACTTGGGCGGTGCAGATGTTACTGGTGGCTTTTTCGCGACGGATGTGCTGCTCCCGCGTTTGCAGGGCAAGGCGCAATGCTTTTTGCCCAAGGGCATCATGGGAAACCCCCACCAGTCGTCCGGGCAACTGGCGTTTGAACTCCTCACGGGTGGCAAAGAAGGCAGCATGGGGACCCCCATAGCCCAAGGGCACGCCAAACCGCTGAGAACTGCCCACGGCAATGTCGGCTCCCAATTCACCCGGCGGTGTCAACAGGGTTAGGGCAAGGAGGTCGGTGGCCACGGTCACCAACAGTCCCCGCTCATGGGCAGCGGCAATGAGAGCTTGGGGCGATCGCACCGCACCATCGGTAGCGGGATATTGCAAAAATAGACCAAAAGCATTCCCCCAAGGCAATTCAGCGGCAGTTGGATCAATAGGCACAATCTCAATTCCTAGCGGCAGTGCCCGCGTCCGCAGAACAGCTAGGGTTTGGGGATGGCAATCCTGCGCCACCAAAAATCGCTTGGCTCCCTTTTGACGGCAGGCATTGAGGCTCAGCGTCATGGCTTCAGCGGCAGCCGTTGCTTCATCAAGAAGGGAGGCATTGGCAATGGGAAACGCAGTGAGATCGCTCACAAGGGTTTGAAAGTTGAGGAGGGCCTCTAGGCGTCCTTGGGCAATTTCTGCTTGATAGGGAGTATAGGCAGTGTACCAGCCGGGATTTTCCAGAATATTGCGCTGAATTACCGCAGGAGTAATGCAGTTGTAATAGCCCATGCCGATGTAGCTGCGCCAAACTTGGTTTTTTTCAGCAATAGTCCGCAACTTTTTTAGTGCTGCTACTTCGCTAAGGCCTTCCCCTAGTGCCAAGGGACGCTGCAGGCGAATCTCAGGGGGAATGACGGCATTGATCAGTTCCTCAAGGCTGCGATACCCCAACAAGCTCAACATTTCAGGTAAATCGGCAGGCGTAACGCCAATGTGCCGCGCCACAAATTCTGCCTCTGTCTCTAGGTTGATTTCCAGTTGGGGCAATGAACTGACCATCGCTATTGCACTTACTCTTAACCAGTTGTCCGTAATATCTTAATCGTTCTCCACAGCAAATTCAACTGTAAGCTTACAAACAACCTTTTATGAAGTATCCCCGAATTGTCCCACCTAAGCTGGTAGTAGCCAGTATGAAATTGGCAGCCCGTTTAGCGAAGTTGAGAAGCGAATTCTTTTCTGTTGCAATTCTAATCTTTTCATTGTCCACTTTTAGGAGATTCCTTAGCTCTTTCTTGGGAAATAGTCTATCAAAATCAATCCCTGTTGTCTCAACTTTTTTGCACAAAAATCCATTCTTAACCATTAGCTCCCTGAGTGTTTTCGGAGTATAGTAGCAAAGATGTTCGGGATAATGGATGATCGAATACTTTTCTTGCAAAATATACCTAACTATTGAATTAAAGTTGGGAGTTGTACAGTAGAAAAGCCCACCCCGCCGTAAGAATCTAGAAATTTGGTAGATTAATTCTCTGGGATTATTGATATGCTCAATTACTTCAATTGCAATAATTACATCAAAGTAGTTAGAGGGAAATAAATCCTCCCGCAAGGTGCCGTAATGAGTTTTAATGCCTTTATCGATACACAATTGAGCACCTCTTTCTGAGAGTTCTGTTCCTTGCACCTCCCAATAATTTTTTCTTGCCTCTAGTAAAAAATCACCTTTCCCACAACCTATTTCAAGAATTTGATTGCTATTACGGTAGATCTCAAACTCCTTTAAAAGCTTCTGATATCGCTTAATAGTGACCGGGGATACAGGTCTATCTTCTGCATAGCTATAGATAGAGTAGTATTGTTTTAATTCTTCCTCCGAAGGAACTTTCTCAATAAAAACAAAACCACAATCTTGGCACTTTACAATGTGATGACTATTGTAGTATCTTCTTAATTTTTTCAGATTAGAGGATTGACAAAGCAAACAATTAGAATGAACGGTCATAAAATAATCCTTAGCGATTCAAGTTCAGACAATCAAGAGTTTATAAACACTCTAGCATGGGAATTTCAAGCGGCTCAGCCTATCCCAGACTCACTCTTGTCAACTCCCGGTTGAGACAGTGAATACACTATTCCTTGCAACAGTTATCTATATTAATCTGCGATGGGACGCAGAGGTTTGCGAGCCTGAAGCACTTGTAGGCTACGTCCTAACACATAAGCTTTCCTTTCAAGGAGAAATTTATTTTCTTTAAGTTGTTGGGGCAAGTCTATGTGCAGGAGTTGCCAGGCGGTCTCGGTTTCAAAAAGCCAGAAAAACAGGGCAATTCCAAGCCACAGAAGGGGGACTTGGGGAGGATGAAAATCAATCAGGGCAAACCAGCCCCCAGGCTTAAGAACTCGCCACACTTCCGCTAAGATGGCATGTAGCTGCTTCGGGGTCATTTCGTGGAGCGCCATGCTGGTGTGCACTAGATCAAAGGTGGCATCGGCAAAGGGCATCTTCTCAGCAAAGGCTTCCACATAGGTGGCTTGGGGCACCCGCTGCTGGGCACGGGCGATCGCCAGCGGCGAGGCATCGAGGCCGATGACCTGATCAAAAGCCTCCACTAAGGCTTGAGTAACAACGCCGTGGGCACAGCACAGGTCTAGAACAATAGCACTGCGGGGTAGATGCAAATCTTGCCAAGCCAAGCGATGCAGGCGATCGCTTCCCCCCACGGCTTGTGCTGCAAGGGCGCTAATTGTGTCGTAAAGCCAAGGGTACTGATAGCTCCAAGTGCGTAAAATTGTTGCCACTGTGCCGGTTACAGGATTGAAGTTTTCTCGAACTTGAGCCAAGTGTAGCGCCTTTTTGAGGGTAATTCTTAAAGATAAGGACTGTTATAGTTTTAGGGGTAAGGAATTTATAACTATAATTCTCACGGCGTCGGGAGTGAACATGGGTCAACCATCCATCTGCCAACAAAGCAGTCTGCTGCTGGGAAGCCTTGTGGGCGTCTTGATTACCATGACTGGGGGAGCGATCGCCCAACCCAATCCTAGGGCAACGGATCTTTTGCCCCTCAACCCCAATCCCGATCCCCTCTATCTCCCCAGTCGTCCCGATCAAGTAAAAATTGACCTAGATCGACCCATTACCCTCAACGAAGCGCTTGAACTTGCCCGCCGCAATAATCGCCAACTGCAGATCTTAGAGGCACAACTGCAACAAAGTCGGGCTGTCCTCCGCCAGGCCAAAGCAGCCCTCTATCCCACCATTTCTTTCCAGTTGGGCATTAATCGTACGGATTCAGCGGCAATTCGCCTACAAAACGCCCAATTACCACCTCCTTTACGTCTTAACACCGCGAGCAATACTTGGACTAGCACCGTGCAGTTGGGGTACAACATTTTCACCGCTGGCCAGCGGGATGCAAGTATCAAAGCAGCCCAGGAACAGGTGCGCAATGCCGAACTAGATCTTCAGCGGGAACTTGAACAACTGCGTCAGGAGGTCACCAATGCCTACTACAACATCCAACAGGCGGAAGCTCTTGTACGTATTAGTGAAGCAGCAGTACAAAACTCGCAAATCAGCTTGCGGGATGCGATCGCCCGCGAACGCGCTGGCTTGGGAACCAAGTTTGATGTTTTAACAGCGGAAGTGCAACTGGCCAACAACCAGCAACAACTGGTGCAAGCTCAAAGCCAACTGCAAACGGCTCAACGCCAACTAGCACAGCTGCTCAGTCTTAATGACAAAGCTAATGTCCGAGCGGCTGACCCAATTCGAGTGGTTGGGGAATGGACCCTCTCCCTTGAGGAGAGTATTGCCTTGGCTTGGCGCAACCGCGTGGAACTGGAACAGCAGCTCACCCAACGGAATGCAGCACTCCAACAGCGACGGGTTGCCTTGGGGAATCTTGGCCCCCAATTGGTTGCCGGCGGCACTTTCAATACATTGGACAACTTAGACGATGCAGTTGCCCCTCGCTGGGGCTACACCGTTGGCGGCCAATTGAACCTGACCCTTTTTGACGGTGGAGTGTCTCGCGCCAGTGCCGCGCAGCAGGAAAGTGCTGCGGCTATTGCCGCAGCCCAGTATGCCGCCTTTCGCAACTTGATTCGCTTCCAAGTGGAGCAGGCCTACTACACCCTCAAGTCCAGCCAAGAAAATATCCGCACCAATGAGGTGGCGGTGCGCCAAGCAACGGAGGGGCTCCGCCTTGCCCGTCTGCGCTTCCAAGCGGGTGTGGGCACCCAGGCGGAGGTGAGTAATGCAGAAACCGCCTTAGTTCGCGCTCAGAGCAATCTGCTGAGTTCCACTGTGGAGTACAACCGAGCGATCGCTGCCCTGCAGCGCTTTGTCAGTGGTTTACCCCTAAGCCCCCAGAAGACTGCAACGCCTTGATGTTTGGTTTTTTGAACCTCAATAAACCCGCTGGCTATACGTCCCACGACTGCATTAACGAGCTGCGAAAGCGGCTGCGGCTCAAACGCATTGGTCATGGCGGCACCTTGGATCCCATGGCCACTGGGGTGTTGCCGATTGCCCTTGGTTCAGCAACGCGGCTTCTTCCCTATTTGTGTAATCGCAAAGTTTACATTGGCACTGTACGCTTCGGAATTACCACCACCACCGATGACATTACGGGTAACATTTGCCAAGAGCGGGCGGCTGATCACCTCACCCTTGCCGCCATTCAGGAACATCTACCGCGGTTTATTGGTCAAATTGAACAATTACCTCCGGCCTACAGTGCTATTCAAGTGGGGGGGCAGCGACTCTATGCGCGTGCCCGGGCTGGCGAGGTAGTAAGCGCGCCGCCACGTACTGTGGAAATTTATGCTATCGAGGTCTTGGACTGGCAAGCGGGTTCCTACCCCGAACTCAGCCTGCGCATTAGCTGTGGCAGTGGTACCTATATTCGTGCCCTTGCCCGCGATTTGGGAGCAGCCTTGGGGGTCGGGGGAACTTTGGCAACTCTGCAGCGGATTGAAAGTGGCGGCTTGAGGATTGAGCAGAGCCATTCTCTAGAGATGATTTCCCCAGAGCATTTACCCCTGCACCCTCCCCAAGAGGTTCTGGCTCACCTCCCTTGGCAAGAGCTAGATGAAGCGCAACTTCAGGACTGGTATCAGGGGCGTGCCGTTGTTTGCGCAGGGCTGCCGTCAGCCCAGAAGGTTGTTGGCGTAACGTTTGCCGGTACTGCTGTGGGGATTGCGCTGAGGGGGGGCGATCGCCTACATCCCAAAGTTGTCCTCAAAAATTAACTGTGTCTTCCGAAAGAGTTTTCTAGTGCTAGCTTAGGAAAAAGAAGTAATCAACAGGTGGAGCAATGGGGGTTCGTTGGTTACAACGTCTCATTTGTTTTTTCGTTATTCTTGTGGGGGTTTGGGGTCTTTTCCCCTCTGAACCCACAATTGCCCTCACGGAGGAACAAAAACTCCTTAATGAGGCGTGGCGCATTGTCAACCAAGCCTACGTTGATCCGTCCTTTAATGGCCAAAACTGGTGGCTAGTGCGCGAAAGAGCCTTGAAGCGCCCCCTCCCCAATCGCGAGGCCACCTATGAGGCCATTGAAAAGATGCTGGCCACGCTTCAGGATCCGTTTACTCGACTCCTGCGACCTGCCCAATTTCGTAGCCTCCAGACAACCACTGCCGGCGAATTAACCGGCGTTGGTTTACAAATTAGCACCGACCCGGAAACTGGCGTCCTCGAAGTGATTGCCCCCATTGATGGTTCCCCCGCTGCCAAAGCCGGTATTCAACCAAGAGATCGCATTCTTGCCATTGATGGCGTTTCCACCACTAAGCTCAGCCTCGATGAAGCTGCCGAACGAATGCGGGGAGCAGCAGGTTCCGCCGTCCATCTGTTGCTACAACGAGGCAGCAACACCCCTCAAGACATTACCCTGCAACGGGGACATATTGAAATTAATCCGGTGATTGCTGAAGCTCGCCAAGTGCAAGGTCACACCGTTGGCTATATCCGCCTCGGTCAGTTTAGTGCCATGGCGGCCACAGAAATGCGCAAAGCAATTCAGCGGCTAGAGCAGCAGGGAGCTGAGGAATACATTCTTGATCTGCGCAATAATCCAGGGGGGCTGTTGCAGGCAGGGTTAGAAATTGCCCAACTCTGGCTCGATTCGGGGGTAATTGTCTATACCGTTGATCGCCAAGGGATTGTTGATAGCCTCGATGCCAGTGGCGGAGCCCTCACCCATGATCCGTTAGTTGTCCTTGTGAACGGTGGAACAGCCAGTGCTAGTGAGATTTTAGCCGCTGCCCTTCAAGACCATGGGCGTGCCCGCCTCGTGGGCGATCGCACCTTTGGTAAAGGCTCAATTCAGTCTCTCTTTAACCTTAGTGATGGCTCTGGTCTGGCGGTGACCATTGCCCACTACGAAACCCCTAACCACCACAACATCAACAAAGTGGGGATTGAGCCGGACCGAAAAGTCCTTGATGCGCCAGAGAGCGTAATGGCCATGGGTACCCCAAGGGATCCCCAATATCTGGCGGCTCTAGAACTACTCCACAATCCCATTCAAGTTGCCACTAACGCAGCGTAACAAATTCCTCCGCTGTCGAGGGGTGAATCGCTATGGTGGCATCAAAGTCTTTCTTGGTGGCACCCATTTTCAGGGCGATCGCAACCCCTTGGATAATTTCAGCGGCATTATCCCCCACCATGTGGGCACCTAACACCCACTCCGTATTTTTTTCCACCACCAACTTGACAATCACCTTTTCATCGCGACCTGTAATGCTGTGGTACATTGGCCGAAAGGCAGTGCGGTAGATTTTGACATTGTCTTCGCCCAATTTCGCCTTGGCCTGGGCCTCCGACAGCCCCACTGAAGCTGCCTCCGGTTGGGAAAATACTGCCGAAGGAATATTCTCATAACTGAGGGTGCGGGGTAGGTTGCCAAATTGGGTATCGGCAAAGGCGCGTCCTTCAGCAATGGCTACGGGCGTGAGGTTAACGCGGTTGGTGCAGTCCCCCACGGCAAAAATGTGTTCTTGGTTGGTGCGATAGTATTCATCCACAGCTACAGCCACAATCCCCTGACGATTGGCACTGAGGTGCACCCCTGCTTGATCAAGACCTAGTCCCTGCAAGTTGGGCGCCCGTCCCACCGCACAGAGTACCGTATCCACTTTGGTTTCACACGCTTGCCCTTGGTGTTCGTAGTGAATGCGGATATTGCCCTTCTTGGTGAGCTGCAAGCCGGTAATGTGGCACTGGGGACGAACATCAATGCCGTGGCGCAGCATCCCCTCATAGACGCCATCTTGAATATCTTGGTCAAAACCCCGCAGCGGGCGATCGCCCCGCAGAAAATGAATCACTTCCGTGCCTAGCCCCTGCATGATACCGGCAAACTCGACACTGATGTAGCCACCGCCAAGAATGGCCATGCGCTTTGGCTGCTTGGGCAGTAAAAACATCTCCCGAGAGGTAATGCTGTGTTCAATGCCCGGCACATTGGGCTTAATTGCTTCCCCCCCCACAGCAATCAAGATTTTCGCCGCTGTTACCCGCTGCTGTACTTGTCCTTGGCGATCCACAAGTTCTAGGGTATGGGGGTCAGCAAAGCGAGCAAAAAAGGGCAGCAGTTCCACCCCGGCTTGAGCAAGTTGGCTAATATGCTTTTGGCTGAGACGATTTACCTCTTGGTTGACCGCTTGCATCAGGCGCTCCCAGTTTAATTTGGCTGCGACGGGACGCCAGCCATAGCCGACGGCATCTTCAAAAAGATGGCTAAACTTAGAGCCATAGACCATGAGCTTTTTCGGAACACAACCCCGAATGACGCAGGTCCCACCGACTTTATCCGCTTCAGCAATGGCCACCTTTGCACCGTAGGAGGCGGCTCGTTTTGAGGCCGCCAGGCCACCAGAACCAGCACCAATCACAAACAGGTCGTAGTCGTAGCTCATCCTCGCTTCCCAAAATCTAGCCTCAGTCTAGCGAATCTGCGTCAACCCCAAAAGTAGCCATAGCCAATGCCGGACAGCGTTGCCATTAACACGACCAATGCAACATAGGCAATTGTTTTGCGCCAACCAATGATTTGGCGGATGACCAGCATATTGGGCAAGGATAATGCAGGCCCAGCCAGTAGGAGCGCCAGCGCGGGGCCTTGTCCCATACCATTGGCCAATAGGCCTTGCAGGATCGGGACTTCTGTTAGCGTGGCAAAGTACATAAACGCGCCGGCAATTGCCGCCACAAAATTTGCCCCTATGGAGTTACCGCCCACTGCTTGGGTAATCCATTGGCTGGGAATCAAAGCTTCACTCCCTGGCCGACCCAGTAGAGCACCGGCAATGAGTACCCCCAGCAACAGGAGGGGTAGAATTTGCTGAGCATACTCCCAAGTGGATTCAAACCAAGCCTTGGCTTCACCCCGAGCAGTACTGGTCAACCAAACCAAACCCACAATGGCTGCACTAAAGGGAACCAGTGGCACTGCGGCAAATCGCCACGCCAAGACAGCGGTCACGCCAACAATGAGTAGCACTTTGGACGGGTTTAGGTGGTACCAATACACCAAGAGGCCACCGAGAATTAGCCCTAAGAATCCCGTGAGCCACCACTTGCCAAGGGCGATCGCCTGCCAGAGGAAGACATTGCTAGTGGGCTGTGCCCAGTTAGCAAAGACCAGAATTCCCACTAACACCCCAAAGAAGATCACCTGCTGCCAGAGTGGACGGGCGGGTTCATCGCTGACTAGGGGTGTGCTGCTGACGGGAGATGCTGTAACCGGACTGGGAAAGAGGGCTTGCATGATTAACCCGATGACCACACTAAAAAGAATGGCGCCGATCGCCCGCGCCGCCCCCAAAGACAGCCCCAAGACCCGTGCTGTGAGAATAATCGCCAAGACATTAATGGCTGGCCCCGAATAGAGGAAGGCGATCGCTGGCCCTAACCCTGCCCCGCGGCGATAAATACTGGCAAACAGAGGCAAAACTGTACAGGAGCACACCGCCAAGATAGTCCCTGATACCGCTGCTACGCCATAGGCCAAAGTTTTAGGGGCTTCTGCCCCCAAATACTTCATCACTGCCTCTTGGCTGAGAAAGACAGCGATTGCCCCCGCAATAAAAAAGGCAGGCACCAAACAGAGAATGACATGCTCTTGAGCATACCAGCGCACCAAGTACAGCGCGTTCCAGAAGGCAGCATGGAG
>DVDZ01000061.1 GCA_015296025.1 Thermosynechococcus sp. M46_R2017_013 | reverse complement strand
ACAGCCTGCTTCTGGGAAACTGGGAATATGACGCTTCGCGTTCATGCGTAGGATGCGCGGCGGCACTGCTCAATGGTCTTGCGAATGGCCTCTTTAGGGGGTTTACACACCGCTTTTTTCCGATTATTGCCAACGTAAAGCTGCGGCTAACTCGTAGCCAAACCGCGTTGCATCTAAGGTGGTTAAGTCAATATCACCTAGGCCATATTCCTGCCAGCGTTCTGTGACTTGCCGTGCCACCTCAGGATCTGAGGTGAGGGGATCGCCCCAAGGATGGTCTGTTTCTGGCGGAATTTTGGTGGTGGCGTCAATGCCCATGCGTCCCCCAAGGCCAATTTTTTGGCTGGCAAAGTCAAGGGAGTCAAAGGGGGTATCTGCCAAAATAAACACATCGCGGCTGGGATCCACCTTGGAGCTAATCGCCCACACCACCTGGCGCGGATCACGGATATTGATTTCTTTGTCCACGACAATTACGAACTTGGTGTAAGTAAATTGGGGTAGGGCGCTCCAAAAAGCGAGGGCAGCGCGGCGGGCTTGACCCGGGTAGGCTTTGTCAATGGAAATAATCGCCGCCTTATAACTGAGGGCTTCCATGGGCAAAAAGAAGTCCACAATCTCTGGAACCTGCTGCCGCAAAATCGGGGTGTAGATGCGGTTGAGGGCAAGGGCAATCATTGCCTCTTCCTTGGGCGGGCGGCCACTAAAGGTTGTGAGGTAGATGGGATTGCGGCGATGGGTGAGGCAGTGAAAATGAATGACCGGCGAATCTTCCACACCGCCGTAGTAGCCCATGTGATCGCCAAAGGGGCCATCGGGCAAGACTTCACCGGGGGTAATGGTGCCCTCAAGGACAAACTCCGACTGGGCAGGCACCTCCAAATCAACGGTTTTGCACTTGGCCAAATGGATTCCTCCCCCACCATAAAGCCCAGCAAAGAGCCATTCAGATAAGTCCACGGGAATTGGCGTTGCTGCTGCTAGGATGATCAAAGGATGCACACCCAAAGCCACAGCGACTTCTAACTTTTGGCCACGGGCAGCGGCCTTACGGAGATGGCGTGCTCCTCCCCGCACTGAGAGCCAGTGCACGGTCATGGTGGTTGGGGATTGCAGTTGCAAGCGGTAAATTCCCACGTTGGGAATGCCGGTCTCACAGTCTTTGGTAATGACAAGACCAAGGGTAATAATTTTGCCTGCATCCTTGGGATAGGGGCGAATCAGAGGCAGTTGCCGCAAATCTAAATCAGGAGCCTTGATCACCACCTGCTGACAGGGGGGTAATAGATCGCGACTTGGCTTGGCGCGAACTACCTCAAAGAGAAGTTTGCCAAAATCAAGGGCTTGACCTAGAGTTTTGGGTGGCTTGGGTTGTTGCAGTTTGGCCAGTTTTTCACCGAGGGTCTCCAGCTCTGAGGGATGCTCCATTTTCATTGCCCAGCACACCCGCTCCACAGTTCCCAAAAGATTAATGACTAGGGGGTAAGGGGAACCAATCACATTTTCAAAGAGTAGGGCAGGTCCTCCAGCGGTCAGGAGACGGTTACAGATTTCCGCTATCTCCAAATCGGGATCAACCGGTACTGTAATGCGCCGCAGTTGTTGCCGCTGCTCTAAAAGCTGGAGATATTGCCGCAAATCCTCAGTCATGGGGAATCAAAATCACGTAATCTCTTTTATGTTAAGAAGGTTCAGTCCAACATGCAGGAAGTTCATGGCAATTCATCCCACGGCAGTCATTGAAGCGGGTGCCCAGATTGGAGAGGATGTGGAGATTGGCCCTTTTTGCTATGTGGCGGCTACGGTGGAGATTGGGCGGGGTACGCGCTTAGCTTCCCATGTCACCCTGCTGGGATATACCCGCCTTGGCAAAGACTGCAAAGTTCACAGTGGGGCAGTCATTGGCGATCTGCCTCAGGATGTCGCCTATCAGGGGGGCATTAGCTATGTCCACATTGGCGATCGCTGTACGTTGCGCGAGGGAGTGACGATTCATCGGGGAACCCAACCGGAGACGGTGACCCATGTGGGGCATGATTGTCTGCTCATGGCTCACAGTCATTTAGGCCATAATGCCTATGTGGGAAACTATGTAACGATCGCCAATAATGCCTTGATTGCCGGGTATGCCCATGTGGGCGATCGCGCCTTTATCAGTGGCAACTGTCTTGTGCATCAATTTACCCGCATTGGGCGCTTGGCCATGCTCTCTGGAGGCACAGCAATTCAAAAAGACGTGCCTCCCTTTTGTATGACCCGTAGCCTCAGCACCAACACGATCATGGGCTTAAATGTGGTGGGCTTGCGGCGAGCTGGCTTTTCAGCCCAAGACCGACAGCTCCTCAAAAAGGCTCTGGATATTCTCTACCGTTCTCAATTCACCACCTCCCAAGCCGTTCAGTACCTGCGGGAACAGTTTGTGCATCCGCTCATTCAAGAGTTTTGTGACTTCATCGGTGCTTCAGAACGGGGCATCTGTCACTTTGTGCGCCGGGGCGAAGGAGGTGAACTCTCCTAAGCAGAGGGCAATTTTTCGCGTACGATCGCCCAACAGATACTTATCCCTGTGCCCCATGGCTGAAGTAGTCCTATTATCCCTCATGAGCGGTAGCCTCGGTGTGTCAGCACTGCTTTATTATCAGTGGTGGAGCTGGCAGGAACAACTCAGCCAACAACGCAATGAAGAAGAGGAACAGTTGACGACATACCCTTCTAAACCAGAACAACAGCAAGTCTCCCCCAAGCTGGGGGATGGGAATTCAAAATTGTGCGATCGCGCCGCAACCAATTTCATGATCCTGAGGTACTGCGCAAGGTTTGCCAAGAGGAAGCACAAGGGGGCTGGATACTGTTTGAAAAGCTCGATGATCGCCGTCTGCGCTTTAAGCGACCCATGGCTCTGCGGGAAAAAATTAAACCCACTCCTAAGTATGATCCCTACCGCAGCTACTATGGACCTCGGTTTGAATGGGAATCTTTGTTGTCTG
Source organism: Thermosynechococcus sp. M46_R2017_013 (assembly GCA_015296025.1). Taxonomy (GTDB): domain Bacteria; phylum Cyanobacteriota; class Cyanobacteriia; order Thermosynechococcales; family Thermosynechococcaceae; genus Thermosynechococcus. The sequence goes on along the minus strand of DVDZ01000061.1, from coordinate 1,295 downwards.
TGATACTTTTGATGATGATGGCAACTTTACCTGCATATCTAGGCTATCGCTTGGTTATTCTTAGTCAACAATCAGCGCCGCTACCAACCACTGCTCCCTCTGCTCCATTGCGTCCCTAAGGTGCCTATGTCCTCCCTCGGTTTGCTTAGTGTGGGCACAACCCTCCAAGGGGGCAAATATCGCCTCGATGCCCTTTTGAGTCAGGGGGGCTTTGGGGTCACCTATCGTGCAACCCACACCCTGCTCCATCAGCCAGTGGTGCTCAAAACATTGAGCTTACAGCAGGAACCCCCGAAGCATATCCATGATCTAGGGGAGCGGTTTATCCAAGAAGCTCAACGTCTTGCCCAGTTTAACCATCCCCACATTGTCCGCGTTAGTGATTGCTTTATTGAGGGGGGGCGCCCCTTCATTGTGATGGACTATATCCCCGGCCGAACATTGGCACAGGTGATTCAGGAGGAGGGTCCCCTACCGGAAAAAACGGCTCTCCACTATATCCGCCAAGTGGCCAGTGCCCTTGAATTGGTACATGAGCACGGATTGCTGCACCGCGATGTCAAGCCCGATAACATCATGCTGCGGGATGGCACAGACCAAGTGGTACTGATTGACTTTGGTATTGCCCGTGAATACACCATAGGTGTCACAGAAACAAATACCGGACTCCTCTCGGCGGGCTATGCACCGGTTGAGCAGTATTTGCCCCGCCATCAATGGACACCGGCAACGGATGTCTATGCCCTTGCAGCAACGCTCTATGCCCTCTTAGCAGGACGCCCCCCCGTGGCCTCGATTTTGCGAGATCGCGTACCTCTTGAAGATTTACGACAGTTTCAGCCCAATCTTAGTCAGCGCACAATTGATGCCATTGAAGCGGGAATGGCTTTGGATGTGCGGGAACGCCCCCAAACTGTGCGGTCTTGGTTGCAACTGCTCATGGGGCACTCCGTGGCGCGTCAAACCACAGCAACCGTAGCGGTGATGCCGCAGCACCGCTCCACGCTCTTGGTAAATACTCAACCGCAGGGGACAGCCGTCGTGGTTCCCCCTAAGCAACGCAATTTTTCGCCGTGGCTATGGCTTCTGGTCACAGCAATCTTTGGCAGCTTGGCGGGTATTGGTTTGGGGCTATTTCTGCGCAATCAACCCGTGGACACAGTGGCTCCTCCTCCCCTGCCTCCTCAGGAGCAGGAATTCCCACCAACGCTGCCAACTGCCGTGCCACCCGTGGAGGTGACGCCCACCCCCACTCCGACACCGACCCCAGAGCCAGAACCAACTCCTACAGAGCC
>DVDZ01000050.1 GCA_015296025.1 Thermosynechococcus sp. M46_R2017_013 | reverse complement strand
CCCAAGCAGCCCAGCAAAAACCACGCTATCGCCCCTTCCCAGCCCCGCAGGAGGGCCAGTTGATTGTTGGCATAACTAAGGAGAGCGGCAATCACCCCTTGGAGCAGCCACGCCACGAGAAGTAGTGTTGCCCCCTGACTCAGCCAAAGATAGATGCGCGGCGCCAGCCGCAGTGGCATGGGCGGATGGGAACCCGTTGCCGCAACAAACAGAAGATGGGGGGAGGTCGGTTCCTCATTAAGATAACGCTCTAACTCTGGTAGATGTTTTTGTGCCCAAGCCTGAATCCGCGGTAGGGGCGATCGCGCCAAAAGTTGACACAGATCAATGGCTTCCTGCCACTGCTGAGTGCAGACATAGGCTTTAACGAGATGCAAGTAAGCCTGTAGCCCCTCGCGGTGTTGACCATGGGTGGCAATCACTGCTTTGAAAGCAGCGATTGCTAGTTGATAATCGCCCCGATTGAAGGCAGCTAAACCTGCCACGTAGCGAGGATCTAAGCGAAAATCGGATTCTGGGTCAGGCATACTGGAGTATTCTCCGAATCATGGTTGATGGCTACTGCCGAGGGCGTGGGCTTTCAAATCTTCTAGGGAGACATACTCAAGGGCACTGATATGGGTTGCTTCAAGAATGACAGGGGGAGCCACACCTGCCTCGAGGGCTTCGCGCCAACGGGAGGCACACAGACACCAGCGATCGCCCGGTTTCAACCCCGGAAATTGATAAGCAGGCACGGGCGTTGACAGATCATTGCCGCGCGAACGGGTAAACGTAAGGAATTCTGCAGTCATTTCAGCACAGACGACATGGGCGCCGACATCCTCTGCCCCCGTCCGGCAAAAACCATCTCGATAGAATCCTGTAAGTGGATTTTGACAGCAGCACTCTAAGGGTGTTCCCAACACATTCGTAGCCGTCATAACCAATGCCCCCAAGTGTTGAATCCTACGTTTAGCTATAGCATACGAGTGTTCCGAATGTTTGTATCCAAAACTCCGCAAGGAGACTGCCACTACAGCCACCAATCTCAACTCAGTGAGGTGAACTGCAGACTGCTTACCTCCTCTACGATTGGGTCTTACACCTGGACTTTCCCAGAAGCAGGCTGTAGCTTTCTTCTGGGAACAGTAGGCTTTGCCCCCCGTCCTGCAGGTCAAGAGTCGTAGCCCCTCTTCTCGGATGTTGATAGCAGCATTGATGTTACGATCTTGACTTGTTCCACAATTAGAACAAGTCCAAGTATCGTCAAGAACATTCCCCAGCCGACTTGGCGGATGGCCTTAGCTAGGTTGTGATTCTTGACCATGTCTTTGACATTGAGGTTTTCCACACCGATGACTTGGTTGTCGTTTGCTGCTGATTGGGGTAGAGCCTGACCTTGACAACTTTGAGCATTAGGATCAACTGGATTTTCGATAAGCCCTTTACCATAGGTTGCTGCTGCAATTCATCTCACGCTTCAAGCAAAGATTTGCAGCGGAGGATTCTTGCGGGTTCTGCTAAACTAGGTAGGGAGTAGTGTAGCTACAACAATGTCTGATCTATGCCTAGCGTTGTTCCTCAAGAGCGGCAGCAGGTTATTCGCAAGCACTACCCCAACTACAAAGTCATTGTCCTCAACGATGACTTCAATACGTTTCAGCATGTGGCTGCCTGTTTGATGAAATATATTCCCAATATGACGAGCGATCGCGCTTGGGAACTAACGAATCAAGTGCATTATGAAGGCCAAGCCATTGTTTGGGTCGGCCCCCAAGAACAGGCGGAACTCTACCATGAGCAACTGTTGCGGGCAGGTCTGACAATGGCACCCCTTGAACCCGAATGAGGGTGGCCATTTGTAAGGCGTGTTATTGTGGCTATTAAAAACTCTGAATCCTGTTACCTTTCTTCATATGTCAGGATAAAAGGTAGTTTCAAAGATTGAGGAACTGCCTATGGCCGTCAGTACATCCAAACGTCCACCGCGCTTAACCCTTCAAGTGTTGGACATTGCCCCTGAGACGACGGCAATTCGCTGCCTAGACTGGGATCGCGATCGCTTTGACATTGAGTTTGCCCTTGAAAATGGCACCACCTACAACTCCTTTTTGATCAAAGGGGAACAGATTGCCCTCGTGGATACCTCCCATGCCAAGTTTGGCGATCGCTACCTCGAGCAACTCTGGCAACTGGTGCATCCTAGTGACTTGGACTATCTCATCGTCAGCCACACCGAACCCGATCACAGCGGTCTGGTCAAGGATGTATTGGCAAAAGCCCCTCAAGTTACCGTGGTGGCCTCAAAGGTGGCTCTACAGTTCCTTGGGGACTTGATCCATCAGTCTTTCAATCAACGGCAGGTAAAAAATGGCGATCGCCTTGACTTGGGAAAAGGACATGTTCTCGAATTTGTCATGGCGCCCAATCTCCACTGGCCAGACACGATTCTCACCTTTGATCACGGCACTCAGACCCTCTTTACCTGTGATGTTTTTGGGGCTCACTTCTGCAACGATGCTCCCTTTGACACTGAGCCAGAACTCCTAGAGCCAGACTTCAAGTTTTACTACGACTGTCTGATGGGGCCCAATGCCCGCTCAGTGCTCTCCGCCTTCAAACGCTTAGAAGTGCTCCCGCCAGTGCAACTGGTTGCCACAGGTCATGGTCCACTACTGCGCCATCATCTCCCTCAATGGCTAAATTCCTACCGCAATTGGAGTCAAGAACAGGCAAAAGCGGCAACGACAGTGGCCATTTTCTATGCTGCTAACTATGGTTATGCCAATGCCCTCGCAGAGGCGATCGAACGGGGGGCAGCCAAAACTGGGGTTGTTGTTGAAAAAATGGATCTGCTTACTGCTGAACCCCAAGATATCCGCGAACTCACCGAGATTGCCGCTGGACTGATTATCGGTACACCGCCCACCACCGCCATTGCTCAAACCGCTTTGAGCACGATTCGCGCCGCCGCCCATGCCAAACAAGCCATTGGTGTTTTTGAAAGCGGCGTGGCCGATGCTGAACCTGCTTATCCATTGCTGAATCAATTTCGGGATGCCGGTCTGACACCCTCATTTCCCGTGATTCGAGTAACAGCGGCTCCCACCGATGCCCTATTTCAAGAGGCTGAAGAAGCTGGTACCGACATGGGGCAATGGCTGTTGCGCGATCGCACCGTCAAGCAAATGAAATCCCTCGACACCGACTTGGATAAAGCGTTGGGTCGCCTCAGTGGCGGACTCTACATTATCACCGCCCAAAAGGGTGCGATTAACAGTGCCATGTTGGCCTCTTGGGTGGCACAGGCCAGTACTGAACCCCTTGGAATTTCCATTGCTGTGGCCAAGGATCGTGCTATTGAGTCCTTCCTACGTGTAGGGGATACCTTTGTCCTCAACGTTCTCGAAGAGGGAAATTATCAGCCCCTGATGCGCCACTTCCTGAAGCGCTTCCCACCGGGCGCCGATCGCTTTGCCCACGTGAAAACCTATCCTGCGAGTAACGGCAGTCCGATTTTGGCCGATGCCCTTGCCTACATGGAATGCACGGTAGTCAGCCGTCTGGATGCCCACGATCACTGGATTGTCTATAGCACCGTTGACAATGGCCGTGTCTCGAAGCCCGATGGCATGACCGCCGTTCACCATCGCAAAGTGGGGAACCATTACTAAAATGGGGTTGTAGGGCGATCGCCTCCTACCCAAAGTGCGTTAGACTAGGTTTGCTGCGGACGTGGCGGAATTGGCAGACGCGCTAGATTTAGGTTCTAGTACCGCAAGGTGTGTGGGTTCAAGTCCCTCCGTCCGCATTTCGCAGTTTCAGTTCCAAGACTAGGACTTACTAGGGAAGCAACCCCTGCTTCCTAGCCTTGGTCTACCAGCCCTGACGGGTAAATAGCAATGGACACAACTGGACTCGAACCAGTGACCCCCACGATGTCAACGTGGTGCTCTAACCAACTGAGCTATGCGTCCTCGGAATTACTAATATATCATACACCAGGTTAGCTTTTGAGCACTTTGACCGTGATATTTCTATCGGTGCGATCGCTCAGAGAACGGGTAGCTACCCCTAAATCACTGGCTCAGTTACCCCCGGTTCAGGGTGCACCACAGTACGTGCAATCACCGTCAGGCGATCGCCCCCTCGGCCAAGCCGTCCCAAGGAAAATAAATCGTTCGCCGCCTGTACCAGCGTTGCCTCAAGGGTACTGCGCTCAATGTCAGGGGGCACTGTAATGACCACTTGCGTTGCCCCATTGTCATAGACGAGGGTATATTTGGCGGCACCGGGCACCGGAGAGTGGACAATCGGCACAATACTTAGGGCAAACAGTCCCACCGTCACCACACCGAGAAACCCCGTAATACCGACAAAGCGAAAGCGCACACCCCAGCGAAAAACAAATGTGAGTACAGTCAAACTGGCCATGACAAGGGTAGCAACGCCAGCCCAGCGGCTATAGGTGGCAAAATCGGCGGGGGTTAGCACTATTCTTCCTCCTCATTACTGACAAAACCATTTACAGCGGATTGATCCTGCTGCAACGCTGCCCGCAGGGTATGCCATGCCAATGTTGCACATTTAATCCGCACCGGAAACTGAGCCACCCCCTGCATTACATTCAGCTTGCGCAACTCACGGGGAAACTCAAACTGCCCCTTCATCATTGCTTGGAACTGTTCCACCATTTGTAGAGCCTGACTTACGGGTTGTCCCCGCAGGGCATCGGCCATCAAATCCGCTGAGGCCATGGCGATCGCGCAGCCTTCCCCCTCAAACTGAATATCCTGAATGATCGTCTCCCCCTGCTCATTTGTCCTTAGGGCAATGGTTAAATCAATCGTGTCTCCACAGGAGGGGTTGTGTCCCCGCTGCTGGCGATCCACAGGCTGTGTGCGGCCACGGTGACGGGGTTTCTTGTAGTGTTCAAGAATGACTTGCTGGTAGAGGGTGCGGAGATTATCAAGAGACATTTAGAATACTCTATACTCAGTGCATTTCCTCAGGGATTTTATAAACTATATTAACGGCCAAGAGCAGTGAGACTTTGCCAAAAAAGCGTCAAGGTGGCTGCTGTCCCCACACCAAACATGAGAGAGCGCCCAAGGGGAAAGTTGGCGATGTAGCAGATGCTGTACAAAAAGCGAGCCGTAACAAAACTGAGGCTAGCAATTGCCACCGTTAAATTATTCACCCCAGCAAAAAGGGTCAACAACACTGCCGCTGCAAAGGGCATAAAGGTTTCAAAGCTATTTTCGTGTGCCCACACCGCCCGCTGGGCAAAAGGAGGCAGCTTCTCAAAAAGGGTACGGGGAGCCGCCATATCAAAGCCCGCCTGCAAGCGCCCCACCACAACAAAAATGTAGGGGAAATAGATAAGTAACGTTGCTATGAGTAAACTGGCGGCCAGTAGCCAAGGGATATTGCTCAACATCACCTAGACTCGCTCCAACATGGGTAGAGCACCACTCAGTATCCTATCCATGGGGGGCAATTCCTCACAAAGGATTTCGCAGGCATTGTTGGGACTTTCAATCAACTTCACCCTATGAAGCGTCGCCCCCAACTGGCGAATCGGCTCCTGCAACAAATGAGCAATGTAAATGGCAATATTCTCTGCCGTCGGCACTACCGTGGCAAAATAGGGAATGTCCTTGTTCAAGAATGTATGATCCAAGGGTTCAACCACCTGTTCCTTAAGGACTTCCTCTAGCTTGACCAAATCAACAATCATGCCGGTACGTGGATGGATTGTTCCCTTGACCGTAATCTCCACATGGTAGTTGTGGCCATGGCCGTGGGGGCGGGCACACTTGCCATAAATGCGGCAGTTTTCCTCATAGCTTAGAGCGTCAAGGGCAAGGCGATGCGCCGCACTAAAGTGAGTACCAACAGAAAGATAGGCTTCCATAGGGTCTCCCGTATAGTCCGCCCAAAGGCGCGGATGTTCAAACAGTCGAATACGCACAAGGGGTAAGTGGGCAAAGAGCCGATCCCAAATTACCCGTGCAATATGTTCTGTAGTGGGTAATGTGGCTTGAAACTCCGGCCACACCTCATTAAGGTAGGAAAAATTCAGGGGTTCGATGACTTCACGGCGGATAATGTGCTTGACCTCCGATAGATTCAACACCATGCCAAAGTTGTCAACAACGCCCCCCATGGAAACAAATAGCTCGTAGTTATGACCGTGGCCAGGGAAGCGACTATGGACACCAAAACGCGCTAGATTCTCCGCTTCTGACCATTCCGGTAACCAGTAGCGATGACTGGCGGCAAACTCAGCGCGGCGGTGGATAATACAATTCATCTCAACTTATAAAGATTTGCAACAATTCAGCCATCTCCCCCTATCGTAACGGATTCTGGCTTTCCTAACCATTGGCTTTTTTGGCGTATTGCCCTAAAGTCTGCCAAGGATAAAGGGCTTTTGCCGCACTTGGCCAATTAGCCAGCGGAGACTATGGTTACTAAGAATAGACACAGGCCCCATCACCATTAGAGATTTCACCTCTGCACGGCTAATTTTAACCCCACCCCCCGGTTGCAGCATCGCAGTCGAATGGGTGAGTTCTCGCAGGGTGGCATAGGCAAAAAGGAGCGGCAGGACACAAAAGAGACGGATAGGAATCGCCGCCTTGGGCACCGATAGGAGGTAGGCTTGGGCTTCATCCAGATCCTGCCAAGCAAGGGCAATTAATTCCTTAATGGCTGCATGATTTTGCTCAAGGTGTTGAGCACTGAGGATAGACTGGTGGCTACTGCCCTGGAGCAGCAGAGATTCATTGGGGATATAGATTGAGTTTTCGTGCTCCGCATCCCAAGCAATATCCTTGAGAATGTTCACCGTTTGCAGAGCTTCACCAAAGGCAGCACAGCGCTTGAGCAACACCTGATACTCATTTGCACCAATACTGGGGGAATGCTCATACCACAAATCCGTCAGGAGATAGCCAACGGTACCCGCAACGTAGTAACAGTATTCTTTATATTCATCGAGGGTTTGAATGCGGATGCCATTGGGGTAGAGGTTAACAAACTTTTTCATTCCATAGACCATTTCGCTGACCCAGCGCTGGACATGCTGTTGGGATGTAAGGGGCAAAGAACGGTAAAGGGCAAAGACTAACCCAGTATTTTTCACCAGTTCCACATGGGCCGGCTCCCCCTGCACTCCCCGTGCTGTTTCACCGTAACTGTTAGCGAGATCAGGACTGTCAAAACACTCTAGGAGATGATCCAACAGGGCTGTTTTTGCAGGGATACTGGTGATTGGATCATCCTCAACAGTATCGGCAATGCGACAGATGAGATAGGCTACCAGAACCGCCCGACCCAAATTTCCGGGGAGGAAGCGAATACTGAGGGCAAATGTGCGCGAGACTTGGGGTAATATCTCTTGGCAAAAGCGCTCAGCATCCTTAACGGAAACTGGGTTCTCCAGCACCATTTGAATCATATGGGGGTTCACTCCTACACGCATTGATCGATAGTTGAGTCAATCCTCGACCGTTCCTCAAGCCAACGCTTTTGGGCACTCAATTTGCGATTCTCCGCAGATGCTTCGCAATCGCAATTCGACGGGGGACAACTTTTATAAACAAGGATTGAGCAAAATCTATAGCTATCATATTCATTTTTGTTTGTCTAGGTGGCCTGTGACAGTTCACGAGATTGCCTGAGTCGGGATGGGGGATAGCTCATAATTTGCCAGAACAATAACATAGCCTTAACAACTAACAACGGTATCAGATTTGGCGGAACATGCCTCTTATCCACAATAGCGGACGCTTGAGTGTGACACTCTTTCCATTGGTCAGTTTCTAAATTGCCCGCGCTCAGGCTATCCAAAGGTCGAGCCGTTAGCTAGCTTTGAAATGTGTATGAGTTCATAATTCATGACTTCCTGTCTTGTCCTTGTGCCCCAAGGGGCAGAATACCAAGCAGTGCAACGGGGATTACAGCACTCCAACGTAGCCATTCTTCCCCTGCGCGCGGGGTCAGCCGCTGTGACCACACCGACCTTGATCACTGCCCTGAAGGCGTTGCCTGCAATGATTCTGGTGTTGGGGGTCTGTGGGGGCTTACATCCTGAGGATCGTGTGGGCGAAGTTGTGGTCTATACCACCTGTCAGGATGAAGAAGGGCAAACGTATTTTTTAGATCAGAGGCTATCGGCAAAATTGGCGCCTGCTTGGCGACGGGTAAAAGGCATCACAACGGCGAAAACCCTTTCTAAGGTTCAGGAAAAACAAGCCCTTGCAGCTCGCTGGGGGGTGGAGGTGGTGGATATGGAGGGTGTGCCCCTGCTCAAGGCTTTAGCAGGCATGCCGTTGGTCATGGTGCGGGTAATTAGTGATGGGGGCGATCGCGACCTACCGGATTTGAGTCAAGCCTTTGATGCTCAGGGGAATTTGCGGCCGTGGCCACTGGCGATCGCCCTGCTCTGTCATCCCCTTGCGGCGGCACATTTAATTCAAGGCAGTCTCAAAGCCCTCAAGGTGCTGCAAAGAGTTGCCCCAGAAATTGTTCGGCAACTCAGTCGCTAGGCTAGAGGTGGCCAGTTGGGAAAACGGTATGGCACAGCTTATTGGTCAAATTTTGGGCAATCGCTATGAGATTCTGCGGGCGTTGGCCTCCAATACTTGGCAACAGACCTACTTAGCCTTAGATCGGCGGCGCTATGAACAGGTGGTGCTCAACCTCTTCCTCTTTGGCAAGGGAATGTTGCAGGAGGAGATAAATCTTCTTCAGCGCACAGCCACTGCGTTGCAAAAACTCAACCATGCTGCGCTTCCTGCCTATCTGGATAGCTTTGAGGTGGACATTGAAACGGGTAAAGGTTTTGCACTTGTCGAGAGTTATATTGGGCCAAATCCCTAGCCACTTGGAAAGCTGAAGGGCGTATTTTTAACGAAGCGGACTTGCTATTGCTGGCGCAGCGGCTTTTAGAGGTTCTAATTTATCTGCATGACCAACAGCCGCCGCTGATTCATGGCAATATCAATCCCACCACAATTCTTCTAGGCGATCGCTCTGGCCATGATTTAGGCGCTGTCTATCTTATTGGCTGGAGAGTTGCCCAAATTCCGCTCTCGAACAACTGGCCTATTTCCTAGGGCAGTATTTAGGAAAAAAGGTTAACCGATTTCCTGAGCGCTCCTAAGGATCCTCAAGGCCTCACCGCTGAGGCGGCAGATACGCCAATCCGGCAAAACACTGGCACCTATGCGCTCATAGAATTGAATGGCACTGGTGTTCCAGTCGAGGACACTCCATTCAATGCGGCCATAGTCGCGCTCTGCGGCTAGCCGTGCTAGGGCTTTTAGTAAAGCAGTGCCCACCCCTTGCTGCCGATAGCCGGGTAGGACAAATAAATCCTCAAGCCACAGACCGGGACGGGTGAGGAAGGTGGAGTAGGTGGGGAAAAACAGGGCATAGCCAATGACTTGAGCCGTAGTTTCGGCTAAAAGTACCTCGGCATAGGGGCGATCGCCAAATAGATGCTGCCGCAGAGACTCCTCTGTACCAGTTACGGCGTGGCTTAGCTTTTCATAGGCAGCAAGTGCTTGGATCAGTTGAAAGATGATTGGAACATCCGCAGGTGTCGCTGAACGAATCGCAAACGAAAAAGACACGTCAACCCTGCTAAATTGAGCGCAGCCAACCCGCACTGAGGGCAACGGTAAGTGCCATAAACAGGACTGTCAATGTCCAAGTGACACGGTTTAACGTGGTTTCTGCACTTCTAGTGCTGGTAAAGAGCTGGGCTTGACCGCCAATCCCAGCGAGGCCATCGCCTTTAGGACTGTGGAGCAAGACCAAGACAATCAGGCCTACTGCTGAAAATGCCCACAGACCCATGGCAATTTTTTCAATCATCTGCAACCTCGCTGGCAATGGGAATTTATACTAACTGACCCTTTTTTCATCTTAGCGCAACCCTAGGCGCCAATGGCACAATACAAGATAGGCGTTTTGAACGTGCCCCATGAATCAGCAAAATCTGCTTCAACAACTGCTTTTAATTGGTGTTGGCACCACTTCCCTAGTGGCTGAAAAGTTGCGTCAAGTAAGTGACCAATGGGTAAAGGAGGGACGCCTGAATGCCGATCAGGCAAAGGCAATCGTGGAAGAAGTCTTGACACACCTTAGAGAAGATGCTGCTTCTCTAGATGCCGCGGTGCAACGACAAACCCGCCAGTTCTTGGAGAGCTTAGGGGTGGCACAGCAGTCAGAAATTGATGAATTGCGGGGGCGCATCGATCGCCTAGAACGGGAGGTTAGGGAGTTGAAAAATCGCTCATGGTAAGACAACAGTTGCATCGAGCCTATGGTTGGCTTCTCTGTGGTATTGTTTTGGTAGGCGTATGGTTGGTGGCGGCTCCGATCGCGATCGCCAGTATGCCGCTGGAGGTGTCAACGGAGGCCGCTCAACTCATGGGAAATCCAAACCTAGTTACTACCCCCTCAGGCTTGCAATACGAGGATATTGTTGTTGGATCGGGAACCCAGCCCCAAGTGGGCGATCGCGTTACGGTCCACTACACCGGAATGCTCACCGATGGCCGCATCTTTGACAGCTCCCGCGATCGCGGCCAGCCCTTCCAGTTCCAAATTGGTGTCGGTCAAGTCATTAAGGGTTGGGATGAAGGGGTCGGCTCAATGCAGGTGGGGGGTCAGCGGCGACTAATTATTCCCCCCAACCTAGGCTATGGTGCAAGGGGAGTTGGCGGTGTTATCCCTCCCAATGCGACACTGATTTTTGACGTTGAACTGTTGGCGGTGCAATAGGGCAGGCAATGCCCAAGGCCAAGGTACTGTACATCTGCCGCGAGTGCGGCGCCGAGTTTTTACAATACTTTGGTCGCTGTCCTAACTGTGGTCAGTGGAACACCCTTGATGAGCAAGTGGTGGCGCCGGCGCAGCCGTCTCCTCAATGGACAACGCCTAGAACCTCCTCTGACCCTCAAGCCCTCAGTGCCAAAACCCTAGGCGAGATTAGGGAACACAGACAGAGCCGCTCTCCCTCTGGATTTGCTGAGTTGGATCGGGTGTTGGGCGGCGGCATTGTCCCTGGCTCTCTGGTCTTGGTGGGCGGAGAACCGGGGATTGGCAAGTCCACACTTTTGTTGCAGATGGCAGCTCACCTAGGACAAAGGCAGCGCGTTCTCTATGTGTGTGCAGAGGAATCGGCGCAACAGGTAAAACTGCGATCGCAACGACTAGGCATTGCTGTACCCCCTTCTCTTTATCTGTTAGCAGAAACAGATTTAGAGGTCATTTTGCAGGAACTTGCCCATCTCCAACCCCATTTGGCAATTATTGATAGTATCCAAGCTGTCTATCTGCCCCCATTAACCGCTGCCCCTGGATCGGTATCTCAGGTGCGTGAGGGAACAGCAATGCTGATGCGCTTTGCCAAGCGGGAGCAGATGAGTTTGTTTATTGTGGGGCATGTTACTAAGGAGGGGGCGATCGCTGGCCCCAAGGTGCTGGAACATTTAGTGGATACGGTGCTCTATTTTGAGGGGGATCGCTTTGCCAGTCACCGCCTCGTACGAGCTGTAAAAAATCGTTTTGGAGCCAGCCAAGAAATTGGCGTTTTTGAAATGGGGGCACAGGGCTTAGCTGAGGTCACTAATCCTTCCGCGCTGTTTTTGGGCGATCGCGAGCCAACCCCCGGTACTGCCACCATTGTTGCCTGCGAGGGCACCCGTCCCCTTGTGGTGGAATTGCAAAGTTTGGTTAGCCCCACGAGTTACCCCTCTCCCCGCCGCACAACCACTGGCATTGAGTACAATCGTTTTCTGCAAATTCTCGCCGTACTGGAAAAACGCCTAGGGGTGCCCCTTTCAAAGCTGGATGCCTATGTGGCCTCCTCTGGGGGGCTAAATGTCGCCGAACCGGCCGCCGACTTGGGTGTTGCCGTGGCTGTGGTGGCCAGTTTTCGCGATCGCTGCGTCCAACCCCAAACGGTGATCATTGGCGAAGTGGGTCTGGGAGGACAGGTGCGGCCAGTCTCGCAGTTAGAGCTACGGCTGCGGGAGGCGCTGAAACTGGGATTCCATCGGGCAATTATTCCCGAAAGCCAAAGCTGCACCATGGCGGGCTTAGAGATTTATCCTGTACGTCGCGTTACCGATGCCATTGTGGCTGCCCTTGCCCCAATGACCGCTGAGGCATCGTCCTAGATAATGAGGACGCTTATTCTCAAAGGTTTAATTCATGCCTCCCTATTCCTGGATGAGTTTCCCTGTCTTTTCATTGACAGCATATCAACGTCATCAACCACAAGTTGTGATTCCCACCCGTACCAACGGTGTTCTAATTAAGGATGGCCGCCCTTCTGCTAATATGGTTACACATCGGTATTCCGACCGACTTATCGTAGATTGATTGCAGAATGGTGCGTTGGCGGCGTTTTAGTGTTTGGTTCAGTCTGTTTCTACTGGCGGTAGGCCTCGGTGCTCTGACCGCTGCTTGTGAATTTCAGGCCAAACTGCCCGATGGCCGTCCTGTCCAAGTGAATTTGACCCTCGCCTCGTTTGCAGTGACTAAAAAAGCCCATGAGGCTATTATGCCCCTGTTTGCTGCCCAGTGGGAGCGAGAACACCAACAAAAAGTTCGTTTTCGCACCACCTACGGACCTTCCGGTCGTCAGTCGCGAGCAGTGATTGATGGCTTAGAAGCCGATATTGTGCACTTGTCCCTCGGCTTAGATGTGGATCGCATAGTCCAAGCAGGGTTAATTTCTCCTGATTGGGCAAGTCAAGCGCCCCATAACAGTATTGTCACCACCTCTGTCTGTGCCTTGATTACCCACGAGGGTAACCCCAAAAATCTGCAAACATGGCAAGACCTCACTCGTGAGGGGGTTACCTTTGTTACGGCGGATCCCAAAACCTCTGGCGCGGCTCGCTGGAACTTCCTTGCTCTGTGGGGATCAGTCACCCAAACAGGGGGAACGCCTGAGCAAGCACGGCAGTTTGTGACTAAGGCTTTTCGCCATGTGGCTGCCTTACCGCGGGATGGCCGTGAAGCCACCGATGCCTTTCTGAAACAGGGACAAGGAGATGCCCTGATCAACTATGAAAATGAAGTGATCTTGGCGCGAAAAAAGGGACAAGCCCTCTCCTATAGCATTCCTCCTGTGAACATCCTGATTGAAAATCCGGTTGCCCTTGTGGACAAGTATGTGGATAAACATGGCACACGGGAGGTGGCACAGGCCTATATTGAGTTTCTTTACACTCCGCAAGCCCAGGAAATTTTTGCGCAGTATGGTTTTCGACCCGTGGATGCCGCAGTTCTTGCCGCCCATCGGCAGGAGTTTCCACCTGTGCCCACCCTCTTTACCGTGGCGGATTTAGGAGGATGGGACAGGGTGCAATCCCAATTTTTTGCCAATGGTGCCCTGTTGGATCAAATCCTGCTGGAGAATCGAGCCTAATGACTGCTACCCACCCCATTTCCCCCCCCTTCTCTCCTCAGAAGCAGCGCTGGCAGTTCCCTTGGGTCTGGAGGATCACGGTCTTTTACTTACTGGTGATGCTGGCTGTGCCCATTGCCGCCCTCTTGAGTCGAGCCAGTAGTGCTGGGCCAGTGCATTTTTGGCAGGTGGCAACACGGGCGATCGCCCTCTCGGCCTATGAAGTTACGTTTGTAACTGCGTTGATAGCAGCCCTCATCAATGGCATCTTTGGTACCCTGATTGCTTGGGTACTGGTGCGCTACTCCTTTCCGGGGAAACGCTTCTTTGATGCCGTAGTGGATCTGCCCTTTGCCCTGCCCACAGCGGTGGCGGGTTTGACCCTGGCCACGGTCTATAGCGAAAATGGCTGGATTGGCGGCTTATTGGCGCCCTTGGGGATCAAAATTGCTTTTACCCGCTGGGGGGTGGCGGTGGCCATGCTCTTTATTTCGTTGCCCTTTGTCATTCGCACAGTTCAGCCTGTTCTCACGGAGATGGAAAAAGATGTGGAGGAGGCGGCGTGGTCGCTGGGTGCCACCCATGGGCAGACCTTTTGGCGGGTGATTTTGCCCCCTTTGCTGCCCGCCATTCTCACGGGGGTTGCCTTGGGCTTCTCACGCGCCGTAGGGGAATTTGGCTCAGTGGTAATCATTTCTTCCAACACGCCTTTTCGGGACTTAATTGCCTCGGTATTAGTGTTTCAGAGCTTAGAGCAGTATGACTATGAAGCCGCCACGATTATTGGTACGGTGATGCTCTTGGTGTCCCTAGGGATTTTATTTCTCATTAACCTACTGCAAGCATGGGGGCGGCGCTATGCACAGCGTTAAACCCTCGCCGACACAGGAAAAACCGTGGCTGCATGTCCTTTTGATTGTCATTGCCATCGGCTACTTAGCCCTTGTGCTTTTGATTCCGGCGGCCAATGTGATTTTCCAAGCCTTTCACAAGGGAGTCGTGCCCTTTGTGCAAAACTTACTAGCGCCGGATTTTCTCCATGCCGCGTGGCTGACCTTTGCTCTTGCCTTGGTGGTGGTGCCCTTAAATATGGTCTTTGGCCTCTGTGCCGCTTGGGCGATCGCCCGCCATCGCTTTCCGGGACGTACCCTTTTGCTCAGCATTATTGATTTGCCCTTTTCCATCTCCCCTGTTGTTGCTGGATTAATGCTGGTACTGGTCTATGGCCGCAATGGTTGGTTCGGGAGCTGGCTGCAAGCCTGGGATATTCGCGTCATTTTTTCTTTTCCGGGGATGGTGCTGGCAACGGCCTTTGTAAGTTTGCCCTTTGTGGCACGGGAGGTCATCCCTGTGCTGGAAGAAATCGGCACCGAGCAGGAGGAAGCCGCAAAAACGCTAGGGGCAAACGAGTGGCAAACCTTTTGGCGGGTAACCCTGCCCAATATCCGTTGGGGGCTGCTCTATGGGGTCTTGTTAACCAATGCGCGGGCGATGGGGGAGTTTGGTGCTGTGGCGGTCGTTTCTGGGAATGTAGCTGGATTGACGCAAACTCTACCCCTGTTTGTTGAAGATGCCTACAAAAATTACAACACCGAGTCGGCTTACGCCGCAGCAGTTATTCTCGCTCTGTTGGCACTGGTGACATTGGTGGTTAAGGAAATTGTGGAGCGGAAAACAGGCATCAAGCCTAATCCCTAGGAAGTGCCTAAGACTCGCAAAATCGAGGGTACCGCTGCAATATCGCTCATCTGAGCAATTTCGGCCATTGCTTGGCGAAACTCGCCTTCGCGCACATGGTGGGTAACAATCACAATTTCTGCCAGTTCATTATGGCTGCCAATTTGCACAAGAGATTCGAGGCTAACATTGTGGTGACCAAAACAGGTGCCCAACTTGCCCAAGACCCCTGGATGATCTTGGGCATGGACGCGGGCGTAGAAGCGACTATCCACCTCCGCCATTGGCAGCAGCGGCATTAACTGATCAGGCTGGCGGGTAAGTAAGGGATGGCTGGCACGTCCTTGGGGCAACAGGGCAGCAATGTTAATTAAATCTGCCACTACAGCGCTGGCGGTTGCCCCTGAACCGGCACCGGGACCGTAGAACATCACCTGTCCCAAAGGCTCGGCTTCGAGGAGGATGGCATTAAAGACGTCATTTACACCCGCTAAGGGATGCTCGAGGGGAACAAGGGTGGGATGAACACGTACCTCTAGGGGCTGAGCGCTCAGTTGACGGGCGATCGCCAGTAATTTAATACGAAATCCTAATTTTTCGGCATAGGTGATGTCCACAGCGGTAATGCCGCTAATGCCCTCACAATAGACTTCCTCGCGGCGAATGCGGCCGCCAAAGGCAAGGCTGGCAAGAATAGCAATTTTATCCGCTGCATCCCACCCTTCAATGTCGGCACTGGGATCTGCCTCGGCATACCCTAGGCGTTGGGCATCGGCAAGAATTGGTGCAAAATCCCCCCGTTCCTGCTGCATGCGGGTCAAGATGTAGTTGGTGGTGCCATTGAGAATGGCCGTCACGCTGTGGATGCGGTTCGCGCCTAGGCTTTGCTTTAGAGCTTGGATCACGGGAATCCCACCGGCAACAGCTGCTTCTAGCATCACATAGACCCCTTGGGCATTGGCCGCATCAAAAATCTCATCGCCGTGGCGGGCGATCACCGCTTTGTTAGCGGTGACAATGTGCTTACCGTGGGCAATTGCCTTTAGGATTAGCGATCGCGCTGGTTCAATGCCACCGAGGACCTCGACGACAATGTCAATGTTAGGGTTGGTAACAATGCTTTCTAAGTCTGTAGTGAAAAGCTGTGGATCCAGTTCAACGGCGCGGGGCTTGTGGCGATTTCGCACTCCCACTTGGGCGATCGCCAGTTCCTTGAGCAGGGGATGGCGCCCCGCCGGATCCGTCAAAATTTGCGCTACGCCGCCACCAACAGTGCCTAACCCCAGTAAACCAATGTGATACATTAGACCCATCCTACTGCACTGTTCCTATTATCTGCCGCCCTCGTCCTAGTCACAAACATAGCGAACGTAAGGTTCCTCACTGGGCAAAAAGGATTCAAAACTGGCCATTTGGGCAGCAATCAGATCGGGTGTGGCCTCGGCAATATCCCCTTGGCGATCGCTCAGGCGGCGGTGTAGTTCCTCTGGCGGTGCATTACAAAAATGGATTTCTAGGGGCACGTGCAGTTTCTCTGCAAGAGCAATTACCGGTTGCCGCAGTGCCACGCGATCGTACTTCGCATCCAAAATAACGGTGTACCCCTGCCGCAGCAACAGTTCCGCATAGGCCAAAAGCTGATTATAGGTTTTTTGAGTCATGGCCTCAGAATAGAGATTGACCTCAGGAAAATCACTGCTGTGACGATCCAGGGGTAAGCCCGCCAGGTGTTTACGCACCGCATCCGAACGAATTTGAATTGCCTGACTCCCTTGGGCAAGCCGCCGCCCCCTTGTGCTTTTGCCAGCACCTGAGAGGCCACACATGACATAGAGCTTGGCTTGGCGCGGTTGAGTATAGCGATAGGCAGCGTCATAGTAGGCGGCAGCCGTGGCTTGAATTTCTACCTTTTCGGCCTCACTGATGGTGGGATCATTGAGCGCCAAGGCGTTCACATTGCCGCGAATATAGGCTCTCACACAGAGGTACAGAGGCAATAGCACCGCCCCTTCATAGTCACCGCTCCACTCCAAGTAGGTGTTCAAGAACAGATTAGCCAAGTCGCCGCGCCCGCGAAACTCCAGATCCATCAGCAAAAAGGCGGCGTCATAGATGCCATCAATGTTGCGAAATTCTTCATTGAATTCGATACAGTCAAAAATTTGCACCCTGCCGTTGTAAAGACAGATATTGTTTAGGTGCAGATCGCCATGGCATTCGCGAATTTTCCCCCCTGCTTGCCGTTGGACAAACCACTCTTGATGCCGGATCAAAAAGTCATCCGTAAAGGCCTGAATCGCTCCATACTGCTCTGGTGATTGACAGCGGCCGACAAACTGAGCAGCGAGTGCGTGGCAATTACGAATCACTTGGGCGATCGCTTGGGGAGAACCAAATTTACTAATATGGGGATTGGTGGCTGCAGTGCGGTGGAAGTGAGCCAATTCCTTGCCGAGGGATTCTATCAAGCTGGGGGTAACCTGGTTGGCCGTAAAAAGATGAGAAAACAGTTGTGATTGATCAAACTGCCGCATTTGCACCGCATAGTCAATCACCTCAGCCCCCGCAGGCAAGTCTTGGGAATCCGCCACACAATAGCGATCGCCCGCCGCCACAATGGGCACCACCGCCAAGTACAGATCTGGTGCCAAGCGCTGATTGAGCCGCAACTCCTCCTGACAGTAAAACCGGCGCTTTTCTAGTGTTGTAAAGTTCAAAAAGCCAAAGTCCGCCGGCTTTTTCACCTTGTAGGCATAGTCCCCCGTAAGAAATACATAGGAAATATGCGTTTGCAGCAATTGAATTGGCGTTGTGACCCGATGGGGATAAGCCGCAGGCGTTAATAGAGCTTCAACAAAGGCAGGCAAAGACATGCGTATTGTGGCTAACATCGCGTCCTAATCATATCATCTATCCCCTGTGGCTAAATTGACGTTTTCACTGTTCCTCTAGAGGATGGAGATACAACTCTCATGGATATGACTATGGTGCGTCGCCCCGTAACCCTACCTCAACTCCAACAAAAAGAAC
>DVDZ01000178.1 GCA_015296025.1 Thermosynechococcus sp. M46_R2017_013 | reverse complement strand
TAGGGGGCATCAATGGACCTTTCACAGCTCCATCATCAGCGTAGTGCTCAAGCCAACCCCCAGAAAAGGCTGCTCCCCTCGTAGAAACCATTACCACCCTTGTAGGCGGGCTGTTGCTGCTTTTGACGGCAATTTTGATGGTGTGGGCTGAGCCTTTAATTCAACTCATTGCTCCCGGTGCTCCTCCAGACATCCAAGCCCTAGCCACAGAGCAATTTCGGATTATGGCGCCCTTGGCGGTGCTCTCCGGTCTGATTGGCATTGGTTTTGGCACACTCAACGCCGCGGACCAATACTGGTTGCCCTCCATCAGTCCCCTGCTATCCAGTTTGGCGGTCATTATCGGAGTTTGGTTTTTTGCCGATCACTTCGGCGCTGCGGTATTGGCTTGGGGAACCCTAGTGGGGGGAGTCCTGCAATGGTTGGTGCAAATCCCTGCCCAGTGGCAAGCCGGCATGGGGACGTTGCGCTTACGTTTTGAATTTAACCGCCCTGAAGTGCGAGAACTCATTCAGCTGATGGGGCCAGCTACCCTCTCCTCAGGAATGCTGCTCATTAGCGTTTACATTAGTCTCTTTTTTGCCTCCCAGTTGCCCGTCGGCGCTGCATCGGCTTTGAGTTATGCTCAGTTGCTATTTTTAACACCCTTGGGGATTCTTTCCAATGTGATTCTTGTGCCCTACATGCCCATTTTTTCAAAGCTGGCGCAGCCGGCACACTGGGCAGATCTCAAGGAGCGGATTCGCCAGAGCTTGGTGCTGACGGCCTTGAGTATGATGCCGCTGGGGGCAATGCTGGCGGCCTTGGCATTGCCAGCAGTGCGGGTGGTCTATGAACGACAGGCCTTTGATTTTGCCGCTTCGCAACTGGTGGCGGCGCTGCTGTTGGTCTATGCCATTGGCATGTTCTTCTACCTTGCCCGCGATGTCATTGTGCGGGTTTTTTATGCCCTTGAGGATGGCCGCACTCCCCTTTATGTCACCCTCTGGGGACTGGGCTTTAACGCCCTCTTTTGCTTCTTCTTTACCCGCGCCTTTGGGGCAGTGGGGCTAGCGATGGCCACGGTGGGTGTGAATACAGTATCGTTTATTGCCCTCACCTGGATCTTGCACCGTCGCCTGGGAGGGCTGCCTTGGGGGGAGCTACTTGTCCCCTTGGCTGGAATTGCCTTAGCCAGCATCCTGAGTGGCGGCGCAGGTTGGGGTACCCTCAAGGGTCTTGAGTGGCTCTGGGGACGGGATGGCTTGGGAATTCAGTTGTTACAGTTGGCGATCGCCGGCAGTGTCAGTGTCCTGATGTTTATAGCGGCCATTTCCCCCCTCAAGCTGCCAGAACTGGACTTTTTTTTGGACAAAGTGCGGCGGTTTTGGCCTCAGCGATACCAGTAGTAGATTGCCGTAGTATGCTAAAGAATCGGCCAATTCATGAGTTGTTTTTGCGATCGCCCCTTTGAACTAACGTCCTAACTTTACCTGCATCTGCCGTGGAGTTTGCCATGAAAGTTGTTTGTTCACAATCCCTTCTCAACAGTAAGCTTGCCCCCCTGAGTCGCGTTGCCCCCAGCAATCCCTCCCACCCGATTTTGGCAAATATTCTGTTGCAAGCCAAAAGTGGCCGCCTTGGCCTGTCGGTCTTTGATCTCAGTTTGGGCATGCAAATCTGGCTTGATGCAGAAGTAAAGGTGCCGGGGGCAATTACCGTTTCCGCCAAGCTCTTTAGTGAGATGGTGTCGCGGATGCCCAACCGCGACATTGAAATTACGGCGGAAGACACGCGAGTGATCCTTGACTATGGCAGTGGTTTTTTTGAAATTCAGGGGATGAGCGCTGAGGAATTTCCCGCCTTGCCGACGTTAGACGATGTAACACCCATTACCTTGACTGCAGAGGCATTACGGCGTGGCCTTCAGGGGAGTTTGTTTGCTGCCAGTACTGACGAGACCAAACAAATTCTCACAGGGTTGCACGTGACCTTTGAAGTGGATCGGCTGGAGTTTGCCGCTACCGATGGCCACCGCCTTGCGGTTACCATAACAGAACAGCCCGTTCCTGAAGCCCTCCCCCCCCATCACAATTCCAGCCAAGTCCCTCAAGGACATAGAGCGTCTCATGGCCAAACAAGACGGCGATGTGACCCTGCGCTGTGACCCGACCCAAGTGGTGTTTGATATTGGCAATGATGCTCGCATTACCAGCCGTCTGCTGGAGGGGCAATACCCCAATTACCGCCAACTCATTCCCAAAACCTTTGCACGCCAAATCACGGTGGAGCGATCGGCGTTTGCCGATGCCCTCGAGCGAGTAGCCATCCTTGCGGCTCAAAAGAATAATATCGTTAAAATCAATATTGATACGGCTGCTCAAGAACTCAAACTTTCTGCCGAAGCGCCACAACTGGGAAGTGGTGAAGAGAATCTACCGGCTCAGATTTCTGGCGAGTCCATGACGGTGGCCTTCAATGTCAAATATCTCCTCGAAGGGTTGAAGGTGATGAATAGCTCAAATGTACAACTTCAACTCAACGGCGAAACTCAGCCGGCGATTATTCGCCCCTTGGGGGAAGCGCAGATAAAATACTTGGTGATGCCGATCCAAATTCGCAGTTAGCGCAGGAAGTTGCTAGCAAGCCAAAAGCTGACAAAAACGCCAATACCCACCAGTTGATCCACATTGAGGGGCAGCCCCGACAGACTAAGCTGGTGAATACCCAAGGCAATGACGGTGCCCAAAATCAGGGCAAGGAGGGTGATCAAAAAGGCACGACCAAGGCGTTGTTCCTTGCGTTGGAGCCACACTAGGTTAAAGCCAAGCCCCAGTGATAGCACCAAGGCTAAGGTGTCGGCGTTCGCCTGAGATAGCCCGATCGCCATTAAGACGCCATAGACCGTTGAGGTAATGATCATGCTCCGCAGACTGGGAGTATCTAGCTGCTGCTGCCACCATTGGAAAGCAGGATGGTGAGCAATTGGGTTGAGCTTAGCTGGCGCTGCTTCATTGAGTTGCTCAGCATAGCGAATGCGCTCAGGAACTTTGATTTTGCCCTCTTGGCGTTGCCGCAGCCGATCCATCAAAATCGCATCGTAGGCTGCTTCAATTTCAGTGCGCTGTCGTTCATCCCCAGAGTGAGCTGCTAATAGCGCATCCCGTGCTTCCTTAATTTGCTCAAAAGAAGCGTCTTCCGGCACTTGCAGCTTTTCGTAGGGGTTGTCACTCATGGCAAATTGATCTTTGTTCATTGGCCATTCTTACAGGCAGTATCAACAGCGGGCTCAGGCTAGCCTACAGCTTTTTCCTAACAATGGCGTACCTTTGCAGCAGCCAATCCTGCACAGGCAGACCGGTGGCAGAGAAAAACGCTGTGGCACCATCGCCTCCCCTCAAATTCTAGCGATTTCCTAGGGAAAACGAGAGAAAGTGGCGAAGATAGGCACGATGAAAGGGATGCAACCGCCTAAATTGTAACAAATCATTTACTTTCGAGATTTTTAATAATAATAATTCTTTACAACAATAGGGGCGATCGCTCCCTAGGGGAAGAGTTTCTTTTTTCAGATTTCTTTTGACGCAATTACTGGATAGACAAATTTTAGCCTTAGATGCAATGGGGCAGGAAATGGCTTGGCGAGGAGAACTTTTGTGTTTTTGTTTTATTCAAAACTAATAAAAAAAGACTAGAACTGATTTTTCAAAAAACAAGTTACTTTCCCAACGATGACCTTGAATTGGTGCAGGGCAAATCCGTCTGACAATCTCCTAGAGATTTCCCTCGCGTGGTTTTTGATTTACTGTGGTATGCGAGTGCATAAAATTGGCATCCCCTACATGAACAAGTGCTACCCAGCAGCCGAGTTAGAGCTGTTGAGCCAAACCTGTGTCGAAATGTAGAATTGGTGACTCGCCCCCTAGGGCGCAACTAAGCCCTTGCAGGACTAAGCTGGCAACAACTCATTGAATTTCCGCCGAGTGTACCGAGAGGGAACAAGCCACACTCAAAAGCGCTGCTGTGGCGGTTGCAGAATTTGGTTTTGTACATCAGGTGGCATACTACCCGGCGTCGGTGAGTACTGATAGCCAAACCCCGCATTCTGCGTATCATCAATAATCTTCGGTGTTACCATCACCACCAGTTCATTGCGTTGGCGCTGGTTGCTTTCCCGTCGGAACAACCGGCCCAACAGGGGAATGTCCCCTAGAATCGGAATCTTCGTCACTAGCGAGCGATCCTGATCTTGGATGATGCCCGCCAGCATCAACGTTTGGCCATCGCGTAAGCGAATCCGCCCCGACTCCATCCGCCGCTGCGAGAGTAGAGTACCAGTGGAGCCGCCTGATACACCGGGGAAAATAACATCATAGGTACCTGCTGGTGCACTCACCTCTGGCGACAATTGCAGTGTTACAAAACCGTTATCATCAATTTGATCTACAGTAACATTAAAGATCACACCCGCTGGTCGAATAATCGGCGTAATCGTCTGAGTTGC
>DVDZ01000017.1 GCA_015296025.1 Thermosynechococcus sp. M46_R2017_013 | reverse complement strand
AAGCTGACAATGCCTAGCCCCAGTGCAGCGTTGCCCGGCGGCAGAACCAATGCCAGTACCAGCGGCTCATCTTGTGAAGGGTTGTCCCTTGACCCCTCCCTATCCCGAAGGTATGGAATTAGCCATGTTTGGCATGGGCTGCTTTTGGGGCGCTGAGCGCAAGTTTTGGCAAGTCCCAGGGGTCTATGTCACTGCGGTGGGCTACGCAGGCGGCTATACCCCCAATCCCACTTACCAAGAGGTATGCACTGGCATGACCGGCCACAATGAGGTGGTGCGCGTGGTCTTTGATCCCCAGCAAGTAACCTATGAGGAGTTGCTCAAGGTCTTTTGGGAAAATCATGACCCCACCCAAGGAATGCGCCAAGGCAATGATGTGGGGACGCAATATCGCTCCGGTATTTACTATTACTCCCCTGAGCAAAAAGCCCTTGCAGAAGCTAGTCGCGATCGCTACCAAGCAGCCCTAAAAGCCGCAGGTTACGGCACGATCACCACTGAAATTCTGCCAGCCCCTGAATTTTACTTTGCCGAACCTTACCACCAACAGTATCTCCACCGCAATGTAAATGGCTACTGTGGTCTTGGGGGCACAAAGGTTCCCTACGAACTAATGAGTGCTACCCCTAGCGTTTAGTAGAGATTGAGGCGATAGGGCATGCGGGGACGGTAAACATTGCTAAAGTTGGTCTGACTGACACTGGCATTGCTTAGCCGTGCCCACTGCATATTTGCCTGTTCAAGGCTGGCACCGTCGAGAAGGGCACCGCGAAAATCGGCGTAACGCACATCCGCTCCTGTTAAATCGCTGTTGCTGAAATTGGCACGGGGGGCACGGCTATGGCGCAAAATTGCATGGCTAAGGTTCGCACCACTCAGATTGGCCTGTTCTAAGTTGGTTCGTTCTAAATAAGCGGCGGCGAGGTTGGCATTACTCAGATTTGCCCCTACCAAATTGGCCACCATGAGGTTGGTATCTTGGAGGTTGGCGCCCTGAAGATTGGCACCATGCAAATTTGCTCCCGCCAAGTTATAGCCCCGTAAATCGACATTCTGCAGATCACAGCCGGGACAAGCATTGGTTTGCACCAGTTGCTGCAGGGGGGAAGGCATGGCAAAGGCAGCACCGCTGGTGAGGGCGACACTAATCATTGCTGTTGCGATGAATGCCTGCTGGTTCACATCCACATCCTCCTACCACGCTAGAGCGACTTTAACACAAGTACTAGGAACTTCGCTGCCGCTGACGAGAGCGCTGATGTCGTTGCTGCCAATCCTTCGCACTGCGAACGGCTAGCCACAACAACAGTAAGGCAATCAACCCGCCCTGCTTGGGTGCCCTGAGGGCAAATAATATTAACAGTACGCACAGGATATCTTGGCCGACAATCACCCAGCGGGGTAGTTTTCCGAGGCGATAAAACCAGCCCACCTGCACCAATTGCAACACAAAGGCAAAAAGACCACTGAGGGTAGCAATGAGCCATTGAGGGGTTTCTGTTGCTGTGGCTACGGTCATGCCAAGGAGGGCACCCACAAGGGGACTAAAGCACAGTTGCACAAGGATAATCAGGCGGTAGCCCCAAATATTACCCGCCAAAACAATCTCAAGAAATGACCAAGCGGTTAAAACACCAACCACCCCATAGGGGGAAAAATGGCGCAGTAAGGGTACCTGTGACCAGAGTTGTTCTCCCTGCAAAAGTCCAATCAAAAGGAGGGGAAGTGCTAACCGTAACCCGCCGGCGGCTGCTGCTGAAAGAATCGCTAAAACTTCTAACATGGCTCAGTGGGTTTCAAAATACCCGGTAAGGCTTCCCAGAGGCGATCGCACACCGTTTCAGGGGTATCTTTGGCCGTGATATTTAGCTCCAAATCCGCCTGGGCATAGAGGTGCTGCCGTGTTTTCAGCAATTCGCCCAAGCGCTCCTCTAGGGGCTGCTCCTGTAAAAGGGGACGTTCCTGATCATGGCGTAGGCGTTGACAGAGAACCGCAAGGGGGACAGAGAGCCAGACCACAATCCCATGACGCAGATAACTCCAGTTCATCGGGCTTAAAACAATACCGCCGCCTGTGGCCACTACTAAATGATGATAACAAGAGACTTGTGCCAAGACCTGTTGTTCCAACTCCCGAAAGGCAGCTTCCCCCTCTTGGGCAAAGATCTCGCGAATGGGGCGTTGACGAAACTCGGTAATCACTGCATCCGTATCCAGAAAACCATAGCCTAGGCGTTGTGCTAAGAGCCGACCAACGGTGGTTTTTCCAGCCCCCATCATGCCCACTAGATAAATATTGACTCCCCCAAGACGTTTTTGCAGTTCCATAGACAACTCTTTCTCGACACCGCCAAATCAGCACTCTACCCTAAACTATGGAAGGGTTTCTTGCAATTTCCATGTCTCAGCCCAATCCCTACACCACGCTACAGGTAGCAGTAACGGCAACCCAAGCCGAGATTAAGGCGGCCTATCGGCGCTTAGTCAAGCAGTATCATCCCGACTACCACCCCAGCGATCGCTCTAGCCATGAGCGAATGGCCGCTATTAACGCTGCCTATGAAATTTTAGGGGATGAGCAGTGCCGGCGAGCCTATGATGCCCAGCACCGCATTCATCAAACCAACGCTAAACCCAATATTCAACGTTCCCAAGCCGCCGATCGCGAGCTAGAGGAATGGCTGGCGCTAACCTATAACCCTGTCAGCCGGACTATTAAAGCAGTCTTGCGATCGCTTCCCCGGCAAATTGATGCCCTTGCTGCCGATCCCTTCGATGATGACCTCATGGATCAGTTTCTGACTTATTTACAGGACTGTCGCCGTGCCCTGACCCGCGCCCGCTACACGTTCCAAGCCCAACCCAACCCCGCTGCCGTGGCCAAGGTGGCAGCCCACCTCTATTACTGTTTGAATCAACTGGTGGATGGTCTCGATGAGCTAGAACAATTTAGCCACAGTTACGACGACCGCTATTTGCACACTGGACAGGAACTCTTTCGCATTGCCCATCGCCTCTTTGCAGAGTGTCGGCTTGTTCGCTAAATTAGAAAGAATTAGCATCCCAGCATGGCAGCAAGATTCAATCCCAGTATGAAACATACCCTATCGGTTTTGGTGGAAGATGAAGCGGGTGTGCTCACTCGCATTGCCGGTTTATTTGCACGGCGTGGCTTTAATATTGAAAGCTTGGCGGTAGGTCCTGCGGAGCAGATTGGCATCTCCCGCATTACGATGGTGGTGCCTGGCGATGATGCCATTATTGAGCAGTTGACCAAGCAACTCTACAAACTCATCAATGTCCTCAAGGTGCAGGATATTACGACGATTCCCTGTGTGGAACGGGAACTCATGCTCCTGAAGGTGAATGCCACAGCTAGCACCCGCTCTGAAATCTTGGAACTGGTGCAAATTTTCCGCGCCAAGGTGGTGGATGTCTCCGACGATTCCCTGACCATTGAGGTGTCGGGTGATCCCGGCAAGATGGTGGCCATTGTTCAAATGCTCAATAAATTCGGGATTCGCGAAATTGCCCGCACAGGAAAAATTGCCCTTGTGCGCGAATCTGGGGTAAATACGGAATACCTCAAGTCTTTGGAGGCACGGGTCTAATTGGCGGGAAAGTATTGCTGGTTATTGCTTGCATTGGGAGCGATCGCCCTCAGTAGCTGTACTAGTCTCCCTCAGTAAATCAGAATTCCTTGCCCTTGCGCAAACGGGAAATGCAAGAGTCCCTACAGGGAGTACAAGTTGCTGCGGAGTTTTTCAACCCAGCAAGCCAGATCAAGGGGCAGACGCTACGGCTGGTGACTGAGGGCTGCACGGATTCCATGGCTCAGTTGCAGGAGTGCTTGCAAGACCCCAGTGGGTTTGACAGAAACATCCCATTGCGACTGCACTCCTTTTGCCAAGATTTGCCAAGATAAGAGTTGCTGGAGACTGCTCACGCCCACAGGACATTACACGAACGCGCTGAATTAGCTTTTATCGGCACAATAAATTAAATTGACGTTAAGACAGGATTACTTGTTTATCATAGCAAGTCTCGCTTGGCATAAGGGAGAATCAGCCGAGATACAATCGTCGTGGATATTCACGGGTGTGGAGTGTCTTGTATGCTGCGGCTGCCGATTCAACCCCTTTGGCAAAAGATTTCTCAGTGGCCAGTGTGGGAGCCCACACGGCTGGCGATCGCCAGTTCAATTTTTCTGCATGCCGTTATCCTTGCCTTTGTGCGTGTGCCAGAACCCACACCGCCAGAGTTGACCAGAGATCAACTGGTGCCCTTGGTCAGCCTTTCACCAGAACTGGAAGCGGACTTACCTTCCATTGAACCACTCTTGCCCACAGAACTGCCCCCCCTTGCCACCACCACGCCACCACCTCTGCCATTTACAGGCATTGAACCCCCTCCCCTTTCCTTTGCCCCCTTGCCACCGCTGACAGAACTGTCCCCCCCTACCCAATCCAGTACCGATGCAGCCACTGCCG
>DVDZ01000115.1 GCA_015296025.1 Thermosynechococcus sp. M46_R2017_013 | reverse complement strand
CAAACAGGCGTGGCGCGCCAATCCTCTCCTAGAGGTTGTGACTCGTAAACCAATTGTGGCGGATGCGGCGGAAGTAAGCCTCAACCCGCGATCGCGCTCGGCAAAGCTACGAATTGCGACGCGTGCTTTTGCATGAATTGCCTGCATGATGGTTTATTTATGGGTATCTTTACAGTGGGTCATAATCTTTTAGGGTAATAAATTGCTGAGGAGTGCTGGAGTCTATGGTTGCTGCCCCTAAATTCAAATCCCGATTGATTCCCCAATCATCGCCAGCTCTGACGGAAATTCGGCCACTCCCCAGGCCACAGATGCCCCTTTGGCAGAAAACTTTGCTGGGGATTCAATGGGTTTCTGGGGTGGCGGCCAGCGGTGTCCTCGTGGCCGTGCTTCCTCTCTATGGTTGGTCAGCCCTCTGTGAACAGCAGTGGAGTCAGGCCTATGACCGCTTGGAAACCCTAAAACGGCAAGAGCGAGAGCTACTCGTGAGCAATGAAACCCTACGCTATCGAGTGACGCAGCAAGTGCAGCGCGCGCCCCAAGGTCTTGTGCCCCAAACGCCGCAACATATTCTTTTTGTGCCCAATGAGGGCAAGATTGCCGCCAAAACAGATTTTGAGCGGCCACCTGTAATGACCCCACCTCAGCGCACCGTCAATTACTGACCGGCATGAGAACGGCTCGCCCCCAAAAGCAATCCTTGCCGCCCCTGCGGGTTGGCTGATCTTTGGCTTTTTACTCCTAGTGATGGGGGGGCGTGGTTGCCCGCCTAGTTTATTTGCAAGTGGTGCAGGGAGAAACCTTAGCGGCACGGGCACAGCAACAACAACGGCGCTACACCCCGCCAACCTTGGCACGCTACCCAATTACCGATCGCCGGCAGATGGTTGTTGCCCTAGATCGGCCAGTGTTTACCCTTTTTGCCCATCCGATTCAATTCAAAGTGGAGCGACCAGCGATCGCCCGCGATCTAGCTCCTTTACTCAAGCAATCTCCAGAGCAACTGTTGGCCAAATTCAGCACCTATCCTACAGGCGTCCCCATAGCCTACGACATTGACGAGGAAACTGCTGCCAAAATTCGCGCCCTCAACTACGATGGCCTAGAACTCAACCAAGCGTGGCAGCGCATTTATCCCCAACAGGACCTCATGGCGGGCATTGTCGGCTATGTGGATCGAGAGCATCAAGGCCAAGCGGGGATTGAGTTTAGCCAAAACGAGTTTTTACAGGTTCGCAGTAGCCGTCAACTTCTCTCGATGAATGCCTTGGGTCAGTGGTTACCGGCTCTTGCCTCTGCGGATCCACGCGCTTTGAGTCAGGGGTACCATGTGCGCCTTACGATTGATAGTCGTTTGCAACAAACGGCACGTCAAGCCCTGCAACAGCAGTTGCACAAATTTAATGCCAAACGGGGCACGGTCATTGTCCTAGAAGTGAAAACTGGAGCACTGCGGGCATTGGTCTCAGAGCCTTCCTACGATCCCAATTATTACTATCGTGCTGATCCAGCCCTGTTTCGCAACTGGGCGGTGTCGGATCTCTATGAGCCGGGATCAACCTTTAAGCCCATCAATGTTGCGATTGCCCTTGAACTCAATGCTATTACCCCTGATACGGTGCTGCCTGATGAGGGTCGGATCACGGTGGGGGGCTGGCCCATTCAAAACAGTGATTTTAGCGAACGGGGTGGCCGGGGTGCCCTCAATATTGCCCAAATTCTTGCCTATTCCAGTAATGTGGCCATGGTGCACATGATGAGCCGCATTCCAGCCCGCCACTACTATCGCTACTTGCATCGCTTGGGACTGGCCAAGAAGGTGGGCAGTGATCTCCCCTTTGAAACCGCTGGCCAATTAAAGCCTCCAGAACAATTTATTAATTACCCCATTGAACCGGCAACGACGGCCTTTGGCCAAGGGTTTTCCCTGACACCTCTACATCTAGTGCAACTGCTAGGAGCGATCGCCAATGGGGGGGGAGATGGTCACTCCCCATGTCATTGATGGCCTCTACGATGAAAATGGCCAACTGCAAAAACGCCTTGAACAACGTCCCCCTCGGCGGGTTTTTTCGCAGCGCACCAGTCAGGCGGTAATCAAAATGCTCGGAGAAGTCGTGCGCTCTGGCACCGGTAAGACGGCACAGATTCCCGGCTATCGCTTGGGGGGCAAAACGGGTACAGCGCAAAAGGCAATTGGCGGTACCTATAGCAATTTGCGTATTACCAGCTTTGTTGCTGTTTTTCCCCTAGAACAGCCGCAGTACGTGATTTTGGCGGTGGTGGATGAACCCAAGGGGGATGATGCCTACGGCTCAACAGTGGCGATTCCAATTGTGCGGGCGGTTACAGAGTCACTGATTACGATTGAGGGGATTCCCCCCTCACATCCAGAGGAATTGCGGCACGTCGCTGCACCCGCTTCGGTGTCACAATAGGGAAAAACAGTGCAAAAGGACGGTATGATTCAACGGTTTTTTGCCACAACGTTGGCTATTCTTGTGGTTTTGCTGGGGGGGTGTTCAGCCACCAGTGGACTTCAAGCCTATGTCGATAGCTACGATGGTTATCAATTTCTCTACCCGCGCGGCTGGGTACAGGTACAGGCTAAAGACCCCGTGGATGTGGTCTTTCACGATATTATCGAAACGACAGAAAACGTCAGCGTTGTTGTTAATACTGTGTCGAGCACAAAGTCCCTTGAGGAATTGGGGTCGCCAGAGGAGGTGGGCGATCGCCTGCTGCGGAATATCATTGCCCCCAGTGAAAGCGGACGCAGTTCTGCCCTAATTTCCGCTAGTTCCCAAAAGGCTGATGATAAGACCTACTATATTCTGGAGTATGCTGTCACCCTGCCGGGGGATAGGGAGAATGCTCAGCAGCGGCACAATTTGTCAAGTATTGTTGTGAGCCGAGGCAAGGTCTATACCTTGAGTGTGTCAGCTCCAGAAGAACGCTGGCCAAAGGTGGAAGACCAATTTAAGACCATCGTGTCCTCGTTTACCGTATATTAAAATTAAAAAAAGAATCGGGGAGTTAGCTCAGTTGGTAGAGCGTCGCGATCGCACCGCGAAGGTCAGGGATTCGAGTTCCCTACTCTCCATACCTTTATTCCATTATTTTTTAACCAATAACCGCTGGAGTTCCTCTTGGCGATAGGCATTGAGCCAGTGAGGAAGGGTGAACTCGTTGCGATGGAGCCACTGGGCAATTTAGGGGCGGCTGTGGACAAGCCCTTTCAATCCTTGGCTCCCTCAGGGAGGGTAGCACCTCTGTCACAAGTCCCCTTTTGATTTTTTTGATGTTAGCGAAGTCCTTGGGTTGGAAACATGACGGGAATATTGGGATTGACCCAGACTTGACAGTTGAGGTCGGTACTGGGTGGCAAAAACGGAATTGGGTTGCCTGCGGCAGCGGTGACTTCTGGCAGATATTCAAAGGGTAGGGCATCAAATTGACAGGTGTAGGCGCCATAAATCATCTGTCGGCAATCGCCTGAAAGGCGCGCTACGCGATCGCACAGGATCAACTGATAGCCAAAGCTACGACTGGCATTGCCCAACTGATTGATTAGGGCAAAACGCTGTAAGTAGGACAGGCGTCCCCAAGCCGCGGCAGAGACAAAGGCTTCCACTCTGCCCCCTGGTCTCCCTATTGCTGGAAAGGCCTGCCAGCGTTGAATGACTTCGTTACCCAACTGCTGCACTGCCCACCACAGACTGGGTACCGTTAAGCCCACTGCTGAGGGTTGCTCGCTGACCACAACTTGTTTTTCATTGACGGGCATGGCAATCGCCGCTGCAACCGCTAGGGGTAAGTCTTCTGTAGGAGTATTGGCAGCCGCTTTGAGGGGAGGCAACATCAACAGCGCGATCGCCCCCACTGCACTCAACCATCGGCCACTGAACTGAGGAGGGGATAGCGTTCTCATTGGTCTTGAGTGATGAAGGAGAGGACACCATTGCACCATACCAATGTAAATCTAGCTATGAATGGGTGAATCTGCTGCTACTTCCTGCTTCCCCGAGGCGGTTTCACCACCATCGCAGTGGCAGCTAGCGCCTACCTCACCACAGGCTTGCTGTCTTACAAGTGCAGCCCAGCCTTGAGTACATCGAGGAGACTATTTCCCCCCCAAGCAAGGGCAACAAGAATTGAGGTGGTCACGGCTAAGCCAATCAGAGAAATGACTACCCCTGCCAGACTAATTAAGCCATCCTCATCCAAAAGACCAAAGCCAATCGTAAAAATGCCCATGGCTGGAATAGTGTTCGTGCCGGGAATGGGCAAAATCATTGAGATCGCCATTAGCGACACCGCAACTCCTAAACCCAAACGTCCACCTCGGGTGGCGCAAATGGGGCGCAAGCGGGGACGGGAGATCAATTCAATCCGTCGCAGCCAAGGCAAAGCTGTGCGCACAATCTTTTGAATCTGGGATCGCGGCATCGTGCGCTTGAGCAGCCGGGGGGGGCAACCAAGGGGTTGAGGCACCTACAAGCAATTGCCAGCCCAACAGTAGCAGCACAATACCAAAGGGGGTGGAGTAACCGG
>DVDZ01000097.1 GCA_015296025.1 Thermosynechococcus sp. M46_R2017_013 | reverse complement strand
GGAGAAGAAAGCGGTTCGGGGCATCTTGATTGATGCCGCGCGCACTACGCGCAAGTACGGGGTCGGGTGGCTGTTCATCAGCCAAACCCTCTCCAGCCTACATCGCGAAATATTGGAGCAGTTGCGCATCTTTTTCTTCGGTTTTGGCCTGGGAATGGGGGCCGAGTTCAAGGCGTTGAGCGAACTGGTGGGGGGACGAAGCAAAGCCCTTGACCTCTATCAGCTGTTTCGTGATCCACATTCGTCGTTTGACATCGCAAGCAGAGAGTATTCCTTTATGACCATTGGCCCGGTCTCTCCACTTTCGTTTGCTGGGACGCCACTGTTCTTCAATGCTTTCAACACAGTGAAAGAATTCTTGGATACTAACAAATTGGGTCAGTAAAAGCGGCCCAACCACTCGCTCCAGCCGACTGCTCCCTCGCTGCGCTCGACTCGCCTGCGGGTGATGCCCAAGCCGTTACACGGCTATAGCCAAAGCAAAAGGGGCGAAAGATGAAGCACAAAACCAAGTCACTCTCTATTCTATTGGGCTTGTTGCTGATTACAGCAGCCGTTGTCCTGATGCTATCAAGATGACCAAGGCACAGTCAAAGTCGTCAGGACTGGGTTCAAGCGATAAAACAAGGCGCTCATGCTGTTCAAGCTGGGGTCTAGAACATAGGTCAGCCAGATTTTCAACAGCGGTTGTGAGTTCAACACAGGAGAGTCGCAAGGGCTGAGGTGTTTGAGGATAGACTTGACAATCTTGCCAAAGGATGCCGTGATAAGAAGAATACGCCATTTCTTCCCTTTTTTCTGGTCTTTCAAGCTATCGTTCAACACTTCTGGGTCTCAGGCTTTTTGTGCGTTCCACCACGGGAAAAGTGCGCCTCAAGGAGCAGCCTATCAAGGAGCTGGGACGCAATCGATGGTGGTGTTTCAGAACTATGCCCTCTTGCTGTGGTTAACCGCTGCTGAGAATGTTTATCTTCCTAAATGATCCACGGGTTCAGCAAGCCTACCTTGGTTAATGCTATCATGAGATAATTGGACGTGTGGCTCAGTGGATAGAGCATCAGATTCCGGTTCTGAGGGTCGGGGGTTCGAATCCCTCCACGTCCGTTCCTCAAGCGTCAGAATGATGACTGAATCCGTTCCCCGTGCCAAATTGAGCTAGGTCTTGGATGCCATCCAAGGAATGCAAAGCAATTTGCAGACAAGGCAAGCTGCCATCCAAGCCATAGAGGAAAAGATCGATATTCACATTGCCACCAATAGCAAGAAGTTTCAAAGGCTTGAGGACAAAATTAATACCGTCGAGGCCAAGCTCGAACAGGGAATCAATTCAGAGGTACAGTTAGGGCGGCAAATTGAGACGGTAGAGTCCACTTTGCAGGAGATTGCTAAGCGGCAAGCAGGCACAGATGCGCGGCTTTGGGGATTCTTGGTGGTCACCGTTGGATGACTAACAAAAGTGTTTTTGATTTGCCCCGCCCCTAAATTCGTTACTTTAAAACTGATCCTATCCTTCTGAGCTAGTATGTTTCTCAACCTCAAAGACATTATTTTGCTTTTGCATCCCATTTTGGCCTGTACTTTTGTCTTTCCCGTGATTGGTATCACCACATTCTTGGCGCTGCAGACGCGGCAGCGCCGCCTTAAGGACACCACCTCAATTCCTGCCACAGTTGGCCATCTGCACGTGAAATTGGGCAAGCTCTTAGCCGCTGGCGTGGTTGGTATTACATTGGTTGCCTTGGCCTACTCCGTGGTATTTGGGTTTCAGGGCTTTTTGATGCAGGCAGAGAACAACGCGCTGCAACCCCTCTCTGTGGTTCTGGTAGTGCTGATGTTTGTGGTCACCATTGCAGCAACGGTATTTCTATATCGCGCTCAATCCAAAATCTGGCGCGGCGTTTTTGCTTTGCTTTCAGGAATGGGTGTAACGATCCTAGCCTTTCAGCCGGGGGTCTTTCGCCGCGATGATGAGTGGTGGATTTCCCACTTTTACTTTGGCTTAGCATCTGTAATGCTGATGATTTTTTCGGTGGCTATTGTCCACGACATTTACCAAGATCGATCGCTCAGGTGGCGACGAATTCACATGGGCTTGAATGCCCTTGTCCTTGTTCTTTTCCTGTTACAGGGAATTACAGGTACCCGCGACCTCTTGGAAATTCCCCTGAGTTGGCAGGCACCAGTGGTTTATCAGTGCAACTTTGATCCGCGATCGCCCCAATTCAAGACCTGCCCCTAAAAGCGAGTCAGGATATACAGCAGCGTGAAGAGAATAATCCAGATGACATCCACAAAATGCCAGTAGATGTCTGCCATAGTTACCCCCGTATGCTTCTGGGCGCTATAGTGCCCAGAACGGCGCGATCGCCAAATCACCCCCAAAATCAGCAAAATACCCACAAAAACATGGAGGCCGTGGAAGCCTGTCATGACATAGAAGCAGTTGGCAAAGACATTCGTGCGCAGGCCGTAGCCGAGGGTGAGATCCTCATAGACTTGACCCCCCAGAAACACTGCCCCCATAGCTGCCGTGATCCAATACCATTGGCGCATGGCTCGGACATCATCCTTTTTGATGGCGATATTGCCGTAAGGGATGATAAAGCTACTGGAGATCAGGATGATCGTATTAATTGTGGGCAAAAGAAGTTCCACCTCAGTACCTTCGGGTGGCCATTGCTCATTCATGCTCCGCAGGAGTAAATAGGCTGCAAAGAGGCCACCAAACATTAGGGATTCAGAAATGAGAAAAACTAGCAACCCTAAAACCCGAAAATCCGGATGTTCATGGACATGATCAACAGCTATGGCCGTTGCTTGAGAGTCAACAGTACTTTGCATCGCGATCGCTCCTAGAATGTCCTACTCTTCCTCATCTTTATCCGTACTTCCCTTGTGCTGGTCAATGCCGTAGTCATAGGGACCTTTAGTGACTACGGGCAGCACTTCCCAGTTTTCAATTAGCGGCGGTGAACTAGTTGTCCACTCTAGGCTGAGACCACCCCAGGGATTGTCGCCAGCAATTTTACCCTTGTTCCAACTCTAATTGGCTCAAATTGCGGATCATACATTGCTACCCGCCGTGGCATCCCTTTCAGTCCCAACTCGTGCATCGGCAAAAAGGTCAGGTTGGTGCCAATGAAGGTGAGCACAAAGTGTAGAATTCCCAATCGCTCATCTAAGAATCGTCCCGTTATTTTGGGAAACCAGTGGTCAATCCCGGCATAAAGACCAAATACCGATCCCCCAAAAAGCACGTAGTGAAAGTGTGCCACCACATAGTAGGTATCGTGGACGAGTACCTAAGGTGACACCGCTGAGGCCCCCCAAAACAAACATTGATAGTCAGCCAATGGCAAAGAGCATGGCACTGTTAAGGCGAATTTTGCCCCCCAAAGGGTGGCCACCCAACTAAAAATTTTCACCCCCGTCGGTACTGCCACAATTAGCGTCGAAATTGTAAAGAACATCCGCATCCAAGGGGGAGTGCCACTGGTGAACATGTGGTGTACCCAAACAAAAAGCCCCACACAGCAGATGGCCAAACTGGAGTAGGCAATCGCCTGATAACCAAAGATTGGCTTGCGGGCATGAACCGGAATCACCTCAGACATGATGCCAAAGATTGGCAGAATCATCAGGTACACTGCTGGATGAGAGTAAAACCAAAACAGGTGTTGATAAATGATGACATTTCCGCCTGTATCCGGTTTATAGAACGAGGTGCCAAAGTTAATATCAAACAGCAACAAAATCAGACCCACTGCCAGCACAGGTGTTGACACTAGCGCTAGAAGGGAGGTAGCCAACATTGCCCAGCAAAAGAGGGGGAGTTAATTCCAGCGCATACTGGGCACTTTCATTTTCCAGATGGTGACAATAAACTTCACCGCTCCCATAATGGAGGAGGTTCCCACAAGGACGATCGCCAGAATCTACATACTCTGGGCGGTTGTTGCTGTAATCGTACTCAAAGGAGGATAGGCGGTCCAGCCTGCTTGGGCACCTCCAAAGAAAAAACTGGCTAAAAGTAACGCCCCCGCCAGCGGATTTAGCCAAAAGGCCAAGGCATTTAGGCGAGGAAAAGCCATGTCCCGCGCCCCCACCATCAGGGGCACCAAGTAGTTGCCAAACCCGCCAATGGCTGCTGGCACAACCCAAAAGAAAATCATGATTGTGCCGTGGTTGGTCATGAAAGCATTGTAAAGATTCGGATTAAGAAAATCGGAATCTGCTGTTGCCAGCTCTGTGCGCATGGCCACTGCCATTAGGCCACCAATCAGGTAAAAGATAAAGGCAGTGACCAAGTATTGAATGCCGATGACCTTGTGATCCAGATTGAAGGTGAAATAGTGGTACCACCTCCATGCCTTGGGATGCTCAGGGAGTAACAAGGGGGTACTTAGCGGCAGTTGTGCTTGTGCCATAACTCTCTCAAAAACACGACAGGAGGTAAAATACTAAAGCTTTTGACATCCTCCAGAGATGCCTACGGCGCTCAGGCGCGGCATTGAGCTGCCCCTGAGTCGCTGCGGTGGGTTCCTGCTGCTGGCAGCGCAATGCTGCTCACTTCACAGGCGATTCGGGCGTGC
>DVDZ01000188.1 GCA_015296025.1 Thermosynechococcus sp. M46_R2017_013 | reverse complement strand
GTGGCCATCATCTTCACCGCCTCAACGGGGATAGTCCCCCCATCGCCGTTTCGTTGGAGAGCATCACCGCGTCCGTGCCATCGAGAATGGCATTGGCAACATCGGAAATCTCCGCACGGGTGGGGCGGGGCTTTTCACCATGCTGTCCAGCATTTGTGTGGCCGTAATTACGGGAATGCCCAAGCGGTTAGCTGCGGCAATGAGCCGTTTTTGCAGAATCGGCACATCTTCGGCGGGCAATTCAACCCCTAAATCGCCCCGTGCCACCATCACGCCATCACAAAGAGAGAGGATGGCATCCATTTGCTCGATCGCCTCATGCTTTTCGATTTTGGCAATCACCGGCACCTGCTTACCGGCATTGGCAATCAGTTCTTTAATCTCCAGCACATCTTGGGGATTGCGAACAAAACTGAGAGCCACCCAATCCACCCCTTGATTGAGGCCAAACATCAAATCCTCACGATCTTTTTCGGTCAGGGCTTTAATCGAGAGGTAAACCCCCGGAAAGTTGACCCCCTTAGCATTGGAGAGGGTACCCCCAACAACCACTCGGCAGTGGAGTTCACCAGCTTCCCTATCCACTTCTTCCACCACCATTTCAACGCGGCCATCATCCAGCAGAATGGTAGCCCCGACGGGAACCTCTTGAGCCAAGGGGGGATAGGTAATGGAACTTATATGCTGATTGCCCATGATAGAGCGACTAGTGAGGGTAAAGCGATCGCCCCGCTTCAGGGAAATAGAGCCATGTTCAAACTTGCCAAGGCGAATTTTCGGCCCTTGCAAGTCCTGCAAAATGCCTACGGGTTGCCCCAATTCATAGGAGATCTGGCGAATCAGGCGGATGCTGCGTTGATGATCGTCGTGGGTACCATGGGAAAAATTCAGACGCAGGGTGGTCGCTCCCGCTTGGATAATCGCTCGCAGTTTATCGGGGTGGCTGACGGCTGGACCAATGGTGGCGACAATTTTGGTGCGTCGTTGCAACGGCTGATTGGACATACAGGATTAATCGTTAAGCTCCAACAGGTTACCGTATTTTGTGGAACGCTCTAATATGCGCAAAGTAGCGTTTGAACACAGCTCTACGGCACGAGTGAATTAAATATAAACATCTGTTTCTAGCCTACAGCGATCGCCGACCCCTTGAGTGAGTTGCAGCGGCTATAATTTGAGAATAATTCTCACGTTTGACACACCGCCTATGACGACCTCTCCCGTTTCTACAACCGCCAAAATGGACACACTGAAGCACGGCCTGCCAGTGACAATTATTACGGGGTTTCTCGGCAGTGGCAAAACAACGCTCCTCAACCATATCCTGACCAATCAAGAGGGGCTGAAAACTGCTGTGCTCGTTAATGAATTTGGTGAAATTGGCATTGACAATGAGCTACTGGTGGCCAGTGAGGACGACATGGTGGAACTCAGCAATGGCTGTGTCTGCTGCACGATCAACGAGGATTTAGTAAATGCTGTCTATCGGGTTCTTGAACGCCCCGATAAGGTGGACTATCTAGTGGTAGAAACGACGGGGCTAGCGGATCCTCTGCCAGTGGCCTTGACATTTTTAGGTACCGATCTGCGGGATCTCACCCGATTAGATTCGATTATTACGGTGGTGGATGCAGAAAACTTTAGTCTCGATCTGTTCAATAGCAGTGCTGCCCAAAGCCAAATTGCCTATGGCGATATTATCCTTCTCAACAAAGCGGATTTAGTGACTGAGGAACGCTTGCAGGAGCTAGAACGGCGGATTCGCGAAATGCGAGAAGGGGCACGAATTATTCGCACTGTCAAGGCTCAGGTGCCTCTTCCTTTAATTCTAAGTGTGGGGCTGTTTCAGAGCGATCGCTACTTCCAGCCCGAAGCGGAGCACGAACATGATAATCATCACGCTCACGACCACGATCATGGGTGTGACGAACATTGTGATCATGGTAGCCATCACCATCACTCTAATCACTTGGAGGAGGATGGCTTTACCTCTGTTTCCTTCCAGAGCGATCGCCCCTTTGAACTGCGGAAATTCCAGTATTTTCTTGACCACCAATTACCCGAATCTGTCTTTCGCGCCAAAGGCATCCTTTGGTTTAAGGAAAGTCCCCGTCGCCATGTGTTTCACCTCAGTGGCAAGCGCTTTAGCCTCGATGATGAAGACTGGAAGGGCGAACGCAAAAATCAACTGGTGCTTATTGGCCAGAACTTAGATCATCAGACGCTACTGACGCAGTTGGCCGCCTGTGTTACCGATGTGTAGAGCTTGAGAATCTATGGCAAAACAACGGCGCAAAGCGGACTTCCCCAGCAAAATTTGTGTCGTCTGCGGCCGTCCTTTTCAGTGGCGCAAAAAGTGGGCGGATTGTTGGCAGGAGGTTAAATACTGTTCCGACCGCTGTCGGCGACGCCGTTCCCAGCCTCAAACCTAGCCCATAACTCGGCCACCGCAGACGCTTAAACTCTTTAGTCAGCCAGCTCAACGGGGGTGGGGGTTTTTTATTCCTTTAGTTGGAACGTCTGGCAGAAATGAGTTAGTCATCCCGGAACCTAGCCTTAGCCATATGTATTCCACGATACAAAAACTAAACTCTCTGCCTCAATTTTGCATAGGGAGTAAGCTGTGCCAGTTAAAGAAGCTGCAATTGTCCACCCTTGTGGAGTGTCCAGTAATGACTCATCCGCACTACCCAAATCCTGCTGTTATCCACCGCTGGGTGATGAGTTTTTGCTTTGTTGGTTTAGGATGTGCAACCCTGCACTGGGCTCCTGTCACTGCTCAAATCGCTGTTTATGAAGGGCGGCGCGTCAGCGGGGACGCGACCATGACTCTCCCCGACGGCAGTACCTACAAAGGGGAGTTGCTGAATGGCCGCTTTAATGGCCAAGGCATTCTCACAATGGCCAATGGCAACCGTTACGAGGGGGAATTTCGCAATGGCCGCTACCACGGTCAGGGGGTACTTACCTATGCTGATGGTGGACGCTACGAAGGTGGCTTTGCGGATGGCATCTTCAATGGCAAGGGAGTTTTGCAACTGGCCAACGGCCAACGCTACGAGGGCACATTTCTCAATGGTCAGTATCATGGGGAAGGGGTGCTCACTTTTCCCGACGGTACCCGCTATGAGGGGCAGTTTCTAGCGGGCAAGTATCATGGAACAGGGATGCTCTCCTTTGCAGATGGCACAAGCTATGCCGGACAGTTTCGCAATGGCTTATTTGAAGGACAGGGGGTGCTCACCCTGCCAGATGGCTCTCGCATTATTGCTACATGGCACAATGGTCGCCGCGAACCCCGCTAATCCTTTTCAATCTAGCTGGCTGTGACTGATCCACTGACGGCGGCATTAAGTCCCTATGCCTGCTTTGGAATTCGCCTTGGTCTTGAACCCATCCAAGCGCTGCTGAGTGCTTTGGGGTCTCCCCAGTTACAAGTGCCCTTGATCCACGTTGCGGGGACAAATGGCAAAGGCTCGGTGTGTGCCTATTTGGATAGTGTTTTACGGGCGGCGGGTTATCGAACGGGTCGTTATACCTCGCCCCATCTGTTGAGTTGGTGTGAGCGCATCTGTGTTGATGGTAACTCCATTGCCCCTGAAGTTTTTTTAAGGTTGATTCAGCAGATTGAAGCGGTACTACCACAGGTGGCCTATCCCCCCAGTCAGTTTGAGGTGATCACAGCAGCCGCATGGCTCTATTTTGCCCAGCAACAGGTGGAGGTGGCGGTGATCGAGGTGGGCTTGGGAGGACGCTTGGATGCAACGAATGTGTGTCAGCCCCCTTTGGTAAGTGTGATTACCTCCATTGGTTGGGATCATTGGCAGCGGTTGGGTAATAGCTTGGGGGCGATCGCGGCTGAAAAGGCGGGCATTCTCAAGCAAGGGGTACCTGCTGTCATTGGTCCTGTTCCTGCGGAGGCGCAGGCGGTGATTGCAAAGCGTTTAGACGCCTTGGCGTGCCCAGCGATTTGGCCGGAGCCGGCTCAGTGGTGTGCTGATCGTCTTGGATGGGCGACCTGGCGTGGCATCGAGTATCCCTTGCCCTTGGCCGGCGAGATGCAGTTAGTCAATTCAGCAATCGCGATTGCCGCTCTGCAATGCTTGCAAACCCAAGGCTGGCAAATTTCCCTCGAAGCAATTCAACAGGGGATAGCACAAACCCGCTGGCCGGGACGACTGCAATGGTTACCTTGGCAAGGGCGAAAACTGCTCATTGATGGTGCCCACAATGCTCCCGCAGCCGCCTACCTGCGACAATATGTAGATCAACTAGGGTGGCAAGAAGTGACGTGGGTGGTGGGGATGCTGGCCAATAAAGATCACGAGGGGATTCTCAAACATCTCCTACGGGCAGGCGATCGCCTGTTACTGGTACCCGTGCCGGCTCACGCTAGCGCTGACTTAGAGGACTTGCAGGGACTTGCGCGCACTTGTTGTCCTCAGTTAGCAGAGTGCCGCCTTTTTAAGGATGTAACTGAAGCACTTAATAGAACTGGCGATCGCGGTGTGGTCTGTGGTTCCCTTTATTTAATTGCTCATGTGTTAGGGGCGATCGCCAGCAAAGACTCTCAAGTGACTAGACTTTAGCTCATTGGCGGGAAGCCCCGCACTCTTCCGAAGGGAAATCTTGCTGCTCAATGTACTGCTGCGACCGCTCCACCACTGGCGATGAAGTAGGACTGATGCCAAAGCACAACTTCCCATAGTGTTTACCCGCAGCCTGCAACTAGAGACAGGCTTCAGAAAGTTGTGCCGACACTGGGGTAGCTGGGCGGTCGGTTGTGAAAATCAACCCTGCTAGTACGTCACAGCACTGGAAAATTTGCCTGAGCCAAGTGCCGCAAGCGTGATCTGACCGTCGAGACGTGAACTTTGCATTGCTTATCAAAAAAGTGAGCCTAGGACATTGGCTCACTATAAAAATAAAACGTGAAAGTGACAGGCTCACTTCATTGCAGCCCCAAAGGGAAGGGTAAAATCAAGGTAATGTTGCTCTATTGATATGCCACCGCGACGCACCCGTAGTCAAGTGATTATTCTCGATGCCCTTAGAGCTAGTGGCCGATCGCTCTCGGCGCAGGAACTTTTTTTAGAACTGCGGCAACGGCAAACACCCCTAGGTCTTGCCACGGTTTATCGCACCCTAGAGTATTTGCGCATCAATGGTGAAGTCCAAGCACGCCCCTTACCCAGTGGGGAACTGGTCTATAGCTTGGTACAGCAGGATCAGCACTATCTCACCTGTTTGCAGTGTGGGACATCGATAAAAATTGACCACTGTCCAGTGCAGCACTTAGAAACCGAGCTACAACAGTCCTATCACTTTGAGATTTTTTACCACACCCTTGAGTTTTTTGGCCTCTGTGCCAAGTGCCAAGTCATGGCACAGCGCTGAAGCGGTATTCTGGATCAGGCGCATCTTCAGACAGTAGTCAGACAGTAGAAAGTAGCGTGATTGAATTTGCCAATTGTGCTTGGACACGGGCGATCGCCCAGGGCTGGAAGAATCCTTATCGCGTTCGCTATACCAGCAATTTAGACGATGGCCCTTGGCATGGGATGCCCCTTGGAGGCTTTGGCGCGGGCTGTATTGGCCGTTCCTCTGCTGGCGACTTTAACCTCTGGCACCTCGATGGTGGAGAACACCTCTTTGCCACCCTACCCGCTTGTCAATTTAGTCTCTTTGAGCAGGGAGAACAGAAACAGGCCTACGCCTTAGGGAGCGCCCCCAACGATGGCCGCCTCAGTAGTTGGCAATGGTATCCTGCTGGCAAAGGTCTCTACGCTGCCCGCTATCCCCGCAGTTGGTTTGTCTATGAGGGGGTCTTTAGCGCCCAGATCACCTGCGAACAGTTTTCGCCGATTTTGCCCCACAACTACCAAGAAACCAGTTATCCTGTGGCGGTGTTTCTGTGGACGTTTACCAATCCCACGGATCAGACCCTCACCCTGAGCTTGATGTTCTCATGGCAAAACACCGTCGGTTGGTTTTGCAACACCACCCCCTCTTCAGCCATTGAAATTCGCGATGACGGTAGTCCCGTCTATACCTACACGCCCCGCTGGGGTCAAAGTGACGGGAATTTTAATGAACTGGTTCAAACAGCGTCCTATCGAGGTTGGCGATTGCGGCGCAACCCCCACCCAAGCCCACCCCAAGAGGGCGATGGTGAATGGGCAGCCCTGATTCCCACAGGCTTAGGGGAGTTTTTTGGCTGTAGTCGCTGGCAGCCAGAGGGGGATGGGGCAGAACTGTGGCAGTCATTTTCTGTGGATGGTTCCCTTCCCCTCGTCAATGATCCAACCCCAGCGGCAGCGGGAGAACAGGTGGCCGCCGCCTTTGCCCTACGCTTTTCCTTGGCAGCGGGGAGAACACAACAAATTCCTGTGGTCTTGGCGTGGGACTTTCCTGTGACAGAGTTTGGCAAGGGGGTGATCTATTACCGCCGCTACACGGATTTTTGCGATCGCTCGGGGAGCAATGCCGTCACCCTTGCCGCAAGAGGTCTTGCAGCCTATGCTACTTGGCAGGAGCAGATTCGCACTTGGCAGGAACCCATCCTCAAGCATCCCGAGTGGCCCGACTGGTTCAAGATGGCCCTGTGTAATGAGCTATACGTTCTCAGCAGTGGCGGTAGCCTCTGGAGTGCCGCCAGCGATCGCGACCCTGTGGGGCAGTTTGCGGTTCTCGAATGCCTTGACTACCGTTGGTATGAAAGTCTCGATGTGCGCCTCTATGGCTCCTTTGCCCTGCTGCAATTGTGGCCAGAACTAGAAAAGTCCGTAATGCGTGCCTTTGCGCGGGCAATTCCAACCGCCGATCCAACCCTGAGAATCATTGGCTACTTCTACCGCGGTG
Organism: Thermosynechococcus sp. M46_R2017_013; assembly: GCA_015296025.1. Taxonomy (GTDB): domain Bacteria; phylum Cyanobacteriota; class Cyanobacteriia; order Thermosynechococcales; family Thermosynechococcaceae; genus Thermosynechococcus. Next base: position 12,575 of record DVDZ01000188.1, on the reverse strand, counting down.
ATCCAAAAACTGCCTACAAAGCCCCCCGCAAACTTGCCAATGCGGTGCCCCACGATCTCGGTGCCCCCAATGAGCACCCCTGGGAGCAGACTAACTACACGGCCTATCAAGACTGCAATCTCTGGAAAGACTTAGCCTCGGACTTTGTCCTTTTGGTCTATCGGGACTTTTTGTTTACAGGGGGAACAGATCTTGACTTTGCCCGTGAATGCTGGCCGGCTGTGGTAGCAGCTTTGAACTACTTGAAACAATTTGACCGCGATGGCGATGGTCTGCCAGAAAATGGCGGCGCCCCAGATCAAACCTACGATGACTGGAAGCTACAGGGGGTAAGTGCCTACTGTGGCGGCTTGTGGTTGGCAGCCCTAGAGGCAGCGATCGCCCTCGGCACAATGCTCCAACAACCGCAAGTGGCAACCTACCGCCAGTGGCTAAACCACGCTCGCCCCCGCTACCATCGGCTCCTTTGGAACGGGGAGTACTATCGTCTTGACACCGAGAGCGGTTCAGAGGTTGTCATGGCCGACCAGCTCTGTGGTCAGTTCTATGCCCAACTGTTGGGCTTAGAGGATATTGTGCCCTCGGACTGTTGCGATCGCGCCCTGCGCAACATCTATAACACTTGCTTTCTTGAATTTCACAATGGCCAGTTGGGAGCGGCCAATGGTCTATTACCCAACGGTCAGCCGGAAAACCCCCACGCTACCCATCCCCTCGAAGTCTGGATCGGGATTAACTTTGGCTTGGCTGCTTTTTTGTGGCAACGGGGGATGATCGAGGAAGCATGGCGCCTAGCCGAGGTGGTGGTACGTCAAATCTATGAGAATGGCCTGCAATTTCGTACCCCAGAGGCGATCACGGCCAATGGCACTTTCCGTGCTTGCATGTACCTGCGCCCCATGGCCATCTGGGCACTGGCAGTGGTAAGTCGGAGACCACAACTCAATTAAAATTTTTGTAGCTTAGTTTGCACTGTTTCTATTTGTGAACCCGTCACAATGGTGACCAAAGGGCTGCCCGTTTATGATAGGGGGTAGCGCATCAACCAGCTATTTCTTTAGATAACCTATGGATAACCTCAGCCAACGTTACCTACGTCTGTGCCAAGCTTATAGCCAACTGGCAGAACGCTATACCAAACTCGATATTGACCATATGACGCTTCGGGAAAAGCTCGTCCCTTTTCTAATGGCGTTCAAATTCTACAGACAAATGACAGAGCAGCTCACGGCTGAAAAAGAGGCGCTGCAGCGGGAACTCAATGACTTGCGCGATCGCTACCAGTTGCTCGTGAGTCAAAACGGTAGTGTGCCCGTCAATGAGGAACTCCTCACTGCCCTTGCGGAAGCCGAGGAGCAAATGGGACTTATTGAAGAAACCCTGAGGGAACAGGAGGCTGACCCCGACCCCAATCTGCTTCCCCTTGAAAAGCAATTGCTGGAAGAATACACAAAAGGGAGTGGGGATTTTCAAGCCTTGCTTCCGCAGTCGTCGAGTCACTCTGAGGTGACTGCCTAGATGCTCTGGCCCGCCAGCGAAGAGTTTGCTGCCCTTTGTCGCACCCAGTTGGAGTTGATTGTCAACAGCCTGGGGGCCTCTTCACTGGCGGTCTATCTCAGTGAAACCCTCAATGACTCCCCTTCATGGTTCCCTGTGGCCGTCTATCCAGAGGCGGCACCCCCCCTGAGCTTACCGATGTCATCAACACTATCACTGTTAACAGCAGCACCAGAGATCCCTTTAACGTATCACCCTCAACAGGTGGTGTCGTCATTAACAAATCACCTGATTCTGCCCCTGATGTACCAAAATTGGGTCTTGGGAGTGCTGGTGGCGCAGCGGCAGCATCGGCCCTGGTTGGCCGCAGAGCAGGCACAACTGCAACAAGTGGCTCAAACGCTAGCGATCGCCTGCGTCCTAGATCAACGGCAACAATGGCTCCGCCATTCTCCTGCCAACACACTAGATCAGCAGCAGCAACGCTTTGACGATCTGCTCCACCAACTGCGCAATCCTGTAGCTGCCATTCGTACGTTTGTCAAGCTCCTGCTCAAACGGTTGGAACCTGATCACCAAGGGCGCTCTCTTGCTGAAGGGATTGCCAAGGAAACAGAGCGGCTGATGGCATTGCTGGAGGACTATCGCCAACAGCGCAACAATACTCCTGCCCTGACGGGCAGCCAACCCCTACCCCTTGCTGGTAAACCTCTAGATCTGACGGAAACCCTCTCTCCCCTGATCAGCGCTGCCCAAGCCCGTGCTGAAATGGAGGGCAAGGCTTTTGTCGTGGAGCTACCGTCTCAACTGCCGCCCATCTGGCTGGAGGAACGGGTGTTGCAGGAGGTGGTGGGCAACTTACTGGACAATGCTTTTAAGTACACCCCCAAAGGAGGTACGATTGGTCTGCGTTTGACCCTCACACCGGCTGTCTTAGAATTAACGGTGTGGGATACAGGCTGTGGGATTCCCGAAGAGGCGCAGTCGCGACTGTTTGAACGCGGCTATCGCGGCGTGCAAGCCGACAGCGAAATTGAGGGCAGTGGTTTGGGCTTGGCGATCGCTCAGGATTTACTCCGCCCCTACGGTCTGAGCTTGCAGGTTACCAGCCCCTACATGGGGGATCGCGGTACTGCTTTTACACTGCCAATTCCTTTGCCTGTAAAGGTGTAGCCATGAGTACTCTCAAACAGCGCCTTACCAAAATAAGTAGTCAGGGGCATCAATTCTTGGTTCTACTTTTTGCCCTACCCCTATTGATCTCTGCTACAACGGGAATTGCCCATCGTCTTGGGCGCAGTTGGTTTGGGCTATCCAAGGACTTTGGGCGGGCAATGATGACCTTCCATGAAGGCCGCTATTTGGGGGAATGGGGGGTACCGCTGTATGTATTGATCCTTGGTTTGGGCTTGCTGGGAATCATTGCTACGGGTTTGGGTCTCCTGTGGGGGCGATCGCTCCCTGCCCAGGGGTTCGCACGGCAACTGCATCATCTTTTGGCTGCCATTGCAGCCTTGCCCCTGTTTGTGAGCGCCACAACGGGAATTGCCTATCGCCTTGGGCGCAACTGGTTTGGCCTCTCCAAAGAACAGGCGGCGATTTTTCTGAGCCTGCATCAGGGAACCTATTGGGGGGAGGTGGGGCGTCCCTTCTATGTTCTCTTGGTGGGGCTGAGTTTGCTAACACTTGTCGGCACAGGGCTTTCAATGCTGACTATTCTACGACGGCTGCCCCACTGGCCTCCGCGGGTGAATCGACAGACCTAAATGCGAAATGTTAAAAACTATGAGCAAGCGTTGCCAAAGGTAAGCACCTATGGAGTAATAAATACAGCACTTGATCGCGACTGTTATTCCACAAAGGAGTTGTTCATGGCGCTGACCGATACCCAAGTTTATGTTGCTCTTGTGATTGCTCTGCTGCCTGCGGTGCTGGCATTTCGTCTTTCCACTGAGTTGTACAAGTAGCTGTTACAGTTGCTGACCACTGGCCACATCACCTTACTTTTCCAAACTAACATTGATGAGGCGGTTCCCAATGTGGTTGCTGAGGCAAGGGAACTGCTTTTTTCTTTTTATACTGATAGACAAATTGCCATTCACGGTTGAGTCATGATTCACTCTCCTCGAAGAATTCCCGCGATCGCCTGGGAAGCTGGTGCCAAAATTACAGTGAATCTAGTGCTGCTCGCCTTTGCCCTTGGGGCGATCGCTAAACTAGTGCCCTATCAGCTCAGTCAACTGCAAAAACTCCATGCCCTCGAAGCAGAAGTAGCGCAACTGGAGGCACGAGTCAAGGAATTGCAGTTGGAACAGGAGCGCGATCGCCAGCCCCAAGCTCGGCAGCGCATTGCCCAGGAGGAGGCCAATTTAATTGCCGCCAATCAGCGGCGGATCATCTGGGTTTACCCTAAAAACCCACAGCAAGAACCTAAGTGACGTACTCCCGACACCGACGCAAGCATACGCTGCGGGGCTTCCCGCCGTTAGCTAAAACAAGGCCAAGACTAGACCACAGACACCACAGAGGGCAGCACTCAGGGAAGCATAGGTCATTTTCCGTCTTTGCTGTTTGTACTCCTGGATAAGCTGATCTTCAAAACTCAGAGAGATGATGAATTTCTGTCCCCTGCTTTGCGGCTTTTGCAGGCGGAGAACCCCCCCCTGATCTGAGGCCATGCCCACGACTGAGACAGGCTGCCCCAAAGGCAACACCCACTCCTGATAGCGATAGCCGAGGGTTGGAGTATTGCCAAAGCGCCAGTTCAAGGACAAAAACCCCAGCGAGAGCGAAAAAGAGTGGGGTTTATCGGCTGGCCGCAGCTCGTCTAAAACCTGCACTGCCTCAATTTCAGCCCCGAGGGGGTTCACCTCAATCTGCCCTTGCTGATCTCGCAGAAAGAAGAGGGTTGACTGCTCATGGCGGCCAATGATTTCTGAGTGGCGTTCTCGAGGATTGCGGCGATCGCCCCCCTCTTTTTTGTACTCGCGGCTAATGATGGTTTTGTAATAGACGCAGGGAATCCGTTTCACCTCTGAAAGCAGCGGCTGAGAGGTGGCCACTTGACCAAACACTTGCACGTACTCGCGCCAACTGCCGCTGCCCATTTCCTGTGCCACCTGCCGCTGGCATTGCTGTAACTCGCCAATGGAGCTAGAGCTGGCCACCTTCATTTCCTTTAGCTTCAGCCGATAATAGCCCTCAAGGGCAAAAAGAAGAGCCGAACCCATTAAGCAAAGGTGAGCAAAAACCCCCATGACTGTCGTTGAATCCCTCTGTGCTGATTGTAGTCACTTGCGCTAAGAGAGAGTCACCCTTTTAACTTACAGATAACAAGCCAATAGTGAGGCCAAAAAGACCATCAACAACGAGCGTACTCAAGACAGCGCCCATAAATCCCCAGAAGGGCAAGAGGGCGGGGTGACCACGCCGAATCTGGGATTCAAAGAGGGGCAGCAAACCAATGAGAAGCAAACTTAGGCTCAAAAGAACTCCCCACACCTGGCCACTAAACGTCTGGGCTTGGGCGATCGCCTGCACCAGGATCTCCTGAACGGAAATGACATCCCCTTCGAGGTACATGATGGCTCGCCAGTGGGGAATTACGTCAATCAGGTAAAAGTAGGCATCGGTGATCGCCGTACCCAAAAAAGATCCCCCAAAAAAGAACACCCCCACCAGTTGCTGCCGCTGCCGTAGGTGCCAGAGCATTAGCGGCATGGGTAGAGCCTCAATAGGCAAGTGCCACAGAGGTTCCCAGCGCAACCATCCCCAGTAGAGCGAACCTGCCCCCCAGCACCAACTAAATCCATAGAGCATCTCACCCCAATAGCGGGAGTGGGTTTGGCGTTGCAGATAGAAACTAAGACCCAGAAACAGCGGCGTCAGGGTCAAACTCAGCCACGGCCATGCCCGCACCAAGGGCGCCTCAATAAAAACAGGAATGGACACCAAGAAGGCAGCAAAGCCAAAGAGCAACCAACCCAGCCGTGAGCCAAGGTGCAGGAAAGGGAAAACAAAAGGGGAAGTAAGAGCAGTCAAGGGAATATCGGAAATTGTTAACTTTTATTTCTTTCCTTTAAGGTATCACAGGCTGGAACTTCGTGGTCGGGGCGATCGCCGCGGAGTTTGAGGACGGGTCTTGCGCCGCAGCCTCTCCGACAGATCGACAAAAACATCCCGCTGCAAAATTGGGTAGGTGCCCACCCAGAGGCGATGGCGAGGCAGAAACACTTCAGAGATTAGTTCAATCTCTGCCAAATCGGGGCGACGGGAGAGAACCAGCATTTCCGCCGCATCCCCTGGGCGAATACCTCGATGTTGACGCAGCAACTTGGCGCGAACTCTTGTTTCAAAGCCCGTTTTATCACCAATCTCTAGATTTAGACAGCGTTCACGATTCTCAATAATCACTAGTTGTCCCTTGTCGTCAACCGTCTCCTCTTTGCCCACTAGCTCTTCGGTAACATAGACCCCCAAGACCCGCCCGCGCCAAAAGCCCCCATAGGGAAACCGCCGCTGGCGACGATTGCGAAAGGTAGCCAGCACTGCCGGTGCCCAGAGCCAATAGAGACCGGCAATCAGCCCCAAAACCAGTTGAGTGCTATCCCCTAAAAAATTCAAACCAAAGGCAACAATGGCCACCGCCACTACGGAGAAGGTTAAGCGTCGCAGAAAATCCTGCAACTTACCCCAAACATAGCGATACTGGGAACCCGTGGCCACCAGTGGCACCAATTGACGGACTTTTTCTTGGGTGAGGGGAATAAGCACAACCAGTTAGGGTGTAGGGGTTGTCTCCAGTGTATTCGCAGCAGGACGGGGGGGGGTGGCGATCGCGCCACCAGGCAAGGAGCGTACTGGCAATAAAAATACTGGAATAGGCTCCTGTTGTAAAACCAACAATTAGCGCTAAGGCAAAATAGCGCAGCGTGTCGCCGCCAAAGATAAAGATAGTCATCAAAGGCAGGAGCGTCGTTAGGGTGGTATTAATCGAGCGACCAAGGGTTTGGACAACCGCCTGATCCACCACTTCCTTAATGCCAAGGTTAGGGTTGAGCTTCAGGGTTTCCCGCACGCGATCGTAGATGACCACCGTGTCGTTCACAGAAAAACCAATAATTGTGAGCAGTGCTACAATAAAGAGGCTGTCAATTTCCACCCCTGCCCCAAGTCCGAGAATGGCAAACACCCCTGTTGTCAATAGCACATCATGAACCAAGGCAACAAGGGCAAAACAGGCATAGTCAAACTGAAAGCGCAGCGTGAGATAAATCGTAATGCCAATAAACGACGCCAGTAGTGCCAGCAATCCAGATCGCAGAATTTCCTCCCCAAGCGTGGGGCCAACGGTCTCAATTTGCGTTTTCTGAGGATCAAAATTACCAATTTTTTGCGTAAGGACATCGCTGAGGCGGGTGCGCTGATCCACATTGAGGGGTGCTGTACGAATGCTCAGCCCGTATTGATCAATCACCTGCAGGCTGCTTTTGCCCAATCCCTGTTCATTGAGGATCTGGCGCACGGCATCAATATCAATGGGCTGGGAACAGGTCTTCGTGGCACTACAAGCCAGTTCAAATTGCAACCGCGTGCCACCGATAAAATCCAAGCCCAACCGCAGCGGACTCCCTAGGGATGCCCAAGAGAAAACCATGGCGGCAAGGCCGCTGAGAATTACCACCAGGGATAGCCCCCACCAAAGCGATCGCTGGCGATTGACACTAAAGCTCATCGGACATTCTCCAGTTTTGGACAGAACCAATTGGGCTGGCGCAGACTGGGAATACTAATGACATAAAACAGAAAGGTGCGACTACAGGTAATTGCAGTAAACATACTAATGCCAATCCCAATGGCAAGGGTCACGGCAAAACCGCGCACAAATCCTGTGCCCAAGGTGAAGAGGGCAGCACAGGCAATCAAGGTGGTAACGTTGCTGTCAAGAATACTGGCAAAGGCGCGATCAAACCCCGATTCAACGGCACGGTAGAGGGTTTTCCCAGCCCGTAATTCCTCACGGGTACGCTCAAAGATGAGGACATTGGCGTCGACCGCCATACCGATACTGAGGATAAAACCCGCAATCCCCGGCAATGTCAGGGTTACCCCAAACAGCAAAAATGCAGCATAGGTAAAGATGGCGTAGAGGATCAGGGCAATATCGGCAATCAGTCCCGGCAGGCGGTAGTAGGCCACCATAAAGATCAGCACCAACACCAAACCCGCCAAACCGGCATAGAGGCTATCGCGAATGCTGTCTTGACCCAAGGAAGCACCCACTGTGCGGTTTTCCACTACCTCTAGGGGCACAGGTAGCGCTCCCCCTTGCAATTGAATGGCTAAATCATTGGCGCTTTGGGCATTAAAACCACCGGAAATTTCGGCGCTTCCCCCAACAATGCCCGTTTGAGCATATTCGACGGAGACCGTGGGCGCACTAATCAGGCGATTGTCCAGAAAAATTCCTAAGCTTCGTCCTGTCCCAGCAATTTCTTTTGTAAGCTGGGCAAAGAGTTCTGCTCCTTGGCTATCAAAGCGAACAATTACACTCCAGTTGGGAGAGCCGGGGGCTACGGGGCTGGCGAAGGCTTCTTTAAGCATCGCTCCTGTTAAGTCGGAGGGCGTAAACAGGCTCGCGATCGCCTGCTGGCTTTTTTTAAGGGATTCCTGGTTTTTGGCTAGCTTTGCCTCAATTTCCTTCAAGGCCTCAGGATTGTTGGCATTCTGCGCCTGCTCAGCTAGGAGTTGGACTTGTTCCAAAAGCAGTTGCGACTGAAGTTGCTGCTCAATTTTCAGTTGTGCCTCTGTGCCTGGTTTTTGGGAGGCAAAGAGTAGTTGGGCTGTCCCCTTAAGAATCCGCTCCGCCTGCTGAGGATCCGTTACCCCCGGCAATTGCACTAAGAGCTTATCATCCCCTGCAGTTTGTACCACCGCCTCGGCAACGCCAAGGCCATCAATTCGCCGTTGCACCACCCCTTGAACAGCTGCTAGGACTTGGGGTGTAATTTGCGGCACCTTCTCCGTTGTTTGCACCTGTAAGGTCAGTTGGGCTCCCCCCCGCAAATCTAAGCCCAGACGAGCCGGTGTGCGCACAATGACCGCTGTGGCGGCCATCAGCAACACCAAAATGACAATTAGCCAGCCGCGATATTTCCCCATGGTCAAATCTGTCCCTGTACCAGCTTCTGCACTGCCGCTACGATTTGGGGCGGTTGCACAATTGTTAAATTCTCTAGGGTGCCGTTGTAGGGGGTGGGCACATCTTGGGAAGACAAGCGAAGGACCGGCGCATCCAACTCGTCAAAGTAGCGCTCCATAATCGAGGCTGAGAGTTCGGCGCCAATTCCCCCCGTCTTCATGCACTCTTCCACAATCACGACGCGATGGGTTTTACGAATCGAGGCACCAATGGTTTCAAAGTCCAGAGGCTTCAGGGAAATGAGGTCGATCACTTCTGGGTCGTAACCCTCTTTTTCAAGGGTTTTCACCGCTTGTAGCACATGGTGGCGCATCCGCGAGTAGGTCAAGATGGTCACCTCTTCGCCGCTGCGGACAATCTCAGCTTTGTTGAGGGGAAGGAGATATTCCTCCTCTGGCAGGTCTTCCTTGAGGTTGTAGAGGAGCACATGCTCAAAAAACAGCACCGGATTGGGATCGCGAATAGCAGATTTGAGCAATCCCTTGGCGTTGTAGGGGGTAGAACAGGCCACAATTTTCAATCCCGGCACTGCTTGAAAGTAGGCTTCCAGGCGCTGGGAGTGCTCAGCTCCCAGTTGACGCCCGACACCGCCAGGACCGCGAATAACAATTGGGATTTTGAAGTTTCCGCCAGAGGTATAGCGCAACATCCCTGCATTGTTGGCAATTTGGTTGAAGGCCAAAAGCAAAAAGCCCATGTTCATGCCCTCAACAATCGGACGCAAGCCGGTCATTGCTGCCCCGATTGCCATCCCTGTAAAACTGTTTTCGGCAATGGGGGTATCCAGCAGGCGCAGCTCACCGTACTTTTTGTAGAGATCTTTAGTGACTTTGTAGGAGCCGCCATAGTGCCCCACATCTTCCCCTAAGACAAATACAGTGGGGTCGCGCTCCATTTCTTCATCAATGGCAGCCCGAAGGGCATTAAACATGAACGTTTCGGCCATGGTTGCGTGGCATACAGTGCATTAAGGACTATTTCCTAGGGTAGTTGAAACTGCGCCGCTTGCGATCTCGCTTATCAGACGCATTATTAAATGCAATCTATTCTCAACTCTCCCTAATGCCTATTGACCGCAGGATAGAAATCAAGGGAACAATTCCCTCCTGTTGTTCTTGGAGTCTCCAACATGACCACCTGGGCGCGATCGCTAGCTGCCAATGCCCAAAGCTTTTCAGCCATTCAAACCAACTTAGAGCAAGAGAACGTTATTATCTTGCCGATGGCGACGGTCTATAGCTTTGTAGCCAATGGCACAAGTTCACAGGCAATTGCCCAACTGCGCCGTCTCAAGAACTTTAGTACTGAGCAACCCCTTTGCATTCTGACAAGGGGCGATCGCGCGGCTGAGGTGGCAGACCTCTCCCAAGACGCAAAAACAATGCTGGCTCATTTTCCCTACCCCGTCACCATGATTGTTAAGGGCAAGCCCCACTTGGATCCACAAATTAGGCAAGGCTTTGACTGTGTCTATTTAGCTTGTCCTGATCACTTTATTTACGATCTTGTGGGTGCCCTACCGTTCTTTCTAGTGGCAGCAACAGTAAAAGTGGGTACTGAACTGATTGTTAGTTTTGAGGATGCCCAAAAATATTCCTGTGAGCAGGTGCCCCTGATTGTGGATGGGGGTCGCTGTCGCTATGGACAGCGAGGAACCCTTGTGGACTTCACCTTAGAATTTCCAACAATTATGAACTTTGGCCCTGTCTCTGTGGATGATTTACGACCTATACTACCCAACATCATTTTGCCGTCTCACCTAATGAAATAGGTATAATCGTTAAGCGTTGTCTCGCTACCGCTGGGGGATGCACGATTTCTCAGGATAACCAGTGCCTACTCATTACCGGCGTGGATACGGGTGTAGGCAAAACAATGATCACACGGGCACTATGGTCTTACGCGCATCGCTATCGTCCCCAAGAACGTTGGGGTATTTTCAAACCGATGCAGAGCGGGACTGCAGTTGAGATTGGAGACGGGGACTATTACTGCCAAACGCTGCCTCTGGAACAAACAGCCAGTGAAGTGTGCCCCCTTAGTTTGACAGCACCCCTTGCTCCTCCCATTGCTGCCGAATTGGAACAACGCACGATTGATTTGGTGCCAGTGTGGCAAACTTACCAGCAGCTTCAGGAGCGCTTTGATTACCTTTTAGTCGAAGGGATTGGCGGTCTAGGGTCACCGATAACGTGGGAGTGGACGGTGGCGGATCTGGCGGCCGCTTGGAAGTTGCCCATTGTCTTGGTGGCAACGGTGCGCTTGGGAGCGATCGCCCAAGTTGTGGCCAATGTGAGCCTTGCCCGGCAGTACAAGTTAGACATTCGCGGTTTGATTCTCAACTGCGTCAACCCCTGTACAGACACAGAGATTGCACAGTGGACGCCCCCCGCCTTCCTCAGTCACTTGACCCAAGTGCCGGTGCTGGGGGTGCTGCCTTGGGGGCAACCCACAAATGAGGAGTTAGCCGAGATTGTGGCTGAGTGGCCTCTAGACCTGCTTTGGCGCTAGGCCAACTATTTTGGCCTGACAAGGAAGCATAATAATTAAACTGATACTAGCCAAATTGACCCCTTACTGGTGACCACTCGTCTATGCTAAAGCTCTATGGCGGTGCCAAATCCCGTGCCAGTATTGTTCGCTGGTATTTAGAAGAATTGGAAATTCCCTATGAATTTGTGCTGATGGATCTGCAAGCAGGGGAGCAGCAGCAGCCCGACTTTCTCAAACTCAACCCCATGGGTAAAGTTCCTGTGATCGTAGATGGGGATGTGGTGCTGTGGGAATCGGGAGCAATTTTGCTTTATCTTGCTCAAGTCCACGGTGAACTGCCCAAGGATGCGGCGGCGGCTGCCCAAGTTTATCAGTGGGTACTGTTTGCCAATTCCACGTTGACACAGGCAATGTTTCCGCCTGAAAATCGCGATCGCCAACTACCCCGCCTCCTTAAGGGCATTGAGACAGCCCTCACGGGGCACTCCTACATTCTGGGCAATGACTTCTCAGTTGCCGATGTTGCCCTGGGGTCAGTGCTGGCCTATCTTCAGATGCTCTTTCAGGTGGATCTAAGTCCCTATCCTGCGGTGGCGGACTACGTCGCTCGCTTGCAACAGCGACCTGCATTCCAGAAGGGCTTAATGGGAGCTTCGGCATGAATGTCATCTTTCGCGAAGTGAATCCCTTTGATTTATGGATTTGGGTGGAATTTGCCGCACCCCCTTCGTCTGTGGAGCAGCAGTATCTTGAAGAAGTCTTTAACTCGTGGTTTTTCCTAGGGAAATTGGGGGGATTTAATGCCGAAAACCTACAGGTGCAGGAGACGGGGTTAGACCTCAATTACCTAGAGTATGATCGCGCCCAAGCAGATAGTTCAATGATGGCGGTGATGCATAATATGGGCGAGTTTGAGTACAACGATCGCTGGGCACGCTGCTGGTTTGACTTGGGCACCAGTGATGCTTTGGCCTTGGATGTGCTGATTAACGCCCTCAGTCAATTTAGTGAGGACTATGTGCCCCTAGAAACCCTCGTCATTGGCGGTGACAACCCCGAATGGCCAATCGCCACCAGTGAACAGCGGGAAAGGATTGAACAATCAGCGTGGAACTAAGTGCCCGTCGTCTTGCCCTTCAGGCTCTAGAGCAGGTGGCCAAGGGTACCTATGCCGATGTAGCACTCCATCAGACCCTACAGCAGTCTGCTCTTCAGGGGGGCGATCGCGCTCTGGTCACTGAACTGGTCTATGGCAGTGTCCGCCAACAGCGCACCTTAGATACCCTAATTCAGGGGTTTTGCCCCAAAGTGCCTCCCCTACCGGTACAGCTTGTGCTGCGCCTAGGTCTGTACCAACTGCGCTACTTGGATCGCATTCCCCCCC
>DVDZ01000019.1 GCA_015296025.1 Thermosynechococcus sp. M46_R2017_013 | reverse complement strand
ACCGAACCACTGGGTAGAAACTTGGGGTCAAGTCCATCCTCGACCAAGGCTGGTTTAAGTGCCGTTGCTAACTGGAATACAAGCTGGCGTGGCGGGGCGCCTGGCTGGTGGTGGACAACCGGCGGCCACAGTTCCGGTTCGCCTGTGAAGTAAGCGGTGCTGTAATGTCGCCAGCAGCAGGAACCCCCAACCTTCAGGTGGGGGAGGAGGTCAACGTAGTTCCTCTCTTTGTCAATTAACAATGAGCGATCGCGCCCTTCGACCGGCCATTGTGGCTGCTGTGGAACCTGGTTCTATTGCTGCTGAGCTGGGATTTGAACCCGGTGGCGCTTTGGTGGCCATTAATGGCGATCGCCCCCGCGATTTAATTGACTATCGGTTTCTCTGTACCGAGGAATACCTCACCCTCGAAGTGCTGGGCAAAGACGGCCAAACCTACGTCCTCGAAATTGAAAAAGATATTGATGAAGATTTAGGACTGGTGTTCACCACGGCCCTCTTTGATGGGTTGATGCAGTGTAATAATCGCTGTCCCTTTTGTTTTATTGATCAGCAACCCCCCGGCAAACGGGAGAGCCTTTACGTCAAAGATGATGACTACCGCCTTAGCTTTTTGTATGGCAGTTACATTACCCTGACAAACCTACTTTCCTCAGAGTGGCAGCGCATTGCCCAACTGCGTCTTTCTCCCCTCTATGTCTCTGTCCATGCCACAGTGCCCCGTATCCGCCAACGTTTGCTCAAAAATCCACGGGCGGGAGAAATTCTTCAACAAATTCGCTGGTTTCAAGAGCAGCGACTCCAACTCCATGCCCAAGTTGTTGTCTGTCCGGGCATTCATGACGGCGAGTGCCTCGAGCAAACCCTACGAGATTTAGCCCAATTTTATAATCCTGAGGAGCCAACGGTGCTCTCAGTGGCAGTTGTTCCTGTGGGTCTTACCCGCTTTCGTCCCCCTGAAGATGAACTGATTCCCGTCAGTCACCCCTGACCATGCCCAAGGGGTTATTCAACAGGTTCAGGTGCTACAACAGCAGTTTGAACAGCAGTGGCAAACGCCCTTTGCTTGGCTGGCGGACGAATGGTTCTTGATTGCTGGATGGCCCTTACCCCCCGCCGCCCACTATCAGGACTATCCTCAACTCAGTAATGGGGTGGGCACAATTCGCCTGTTTTTAGAAGAGTTTGACCTTCACGCACAACAGCTTCCCCAACGCCTACCGCAGCCGCGTCATCTCAGTTGGGTGGTGGGCAATACGGTGGAACAAGCCTTTGCACCCTTGGTAGCTCGCCTCAATCAGATTGAGAACCTGCGCCTTGATCTCTATGCCCTTGCCAGTGACTATTGGGGACAGCAGATGTCGGTCACGGGTCTGTTGACCGGCCATGATTTGATCTATCACCTAAAGGGCAAGTCCTTGGGCGATCGCCTACTCCTGCCCAGTCTCATGCTCAAGCACGATGAACCGGTCTTTCTTGATGATGTGCCTTTAGCCACGGTGGAGGAGGCGCTAGAGGTACCAATTCAAGTGGTCTCCGGTGGCGCGGCAGGGATTATTGCCGCTTGTACCCCTCCCTAAAATGGCTGATCTTGCCCCTTGGGATCCACGCGACCTATAATGGCTGGATGCTGTTCGCTGCACACTCAACGCTATGATTGCCACCTCGTCCCGTCCGGTTCGCATTGGTTCCCGCAAAAGTCAACTGGCTCTTGTGCAAACGGAATGGGTACAGGCGCAACTCCAGGCTCACCATCGCGATCGCGCTTTTGAGGTGGTGACAATGACTACCCAAGGGGACAATATCCTTGATGTCGCCCTTGCAAAAATTGGCGATAAGGGACTCTTTACCAAAGAGCTAGAACTTTCAATGCTGCGGGGCGAAACTGATCTAGCCGTCCACTCTCTTAAGGATTTACCCACCAAGTTGCCGGATGGCCTAGTGTTGGGCGCGATTACCCAGCGCGAAGATCCGGCGGATGCGCTTGTCTTGAGCGCGAAATGGAGCGGACATACGATTGAGACCCTCCCCCCAGGCACGGTTATTGGTACTTCCTCCCTGCGCCGCCTGGCACAACTGCGCCACTCTTACCCCCATCTCACGTTCAAGGATGTGCGGGGGAACCTGAATACCCGCCTTGCCAAGTTAGATGCGGGGGAATACGATGCCTTGATTTTGGCGGTAGCCGGTTTACGGCGTTTGGGGTTTGGCGATCGCATTAGCCAAGTCTTACCAGCAACGGTCTCTCTGTACGCCGTGGGTCAGGGAGCCTTGGGTATTGAATGCCGCGCTGAAGATGCCGACATCTTGGCCTTGGTCAAGACCCTCGAACATCCAGAGACAGCAGCTCGTTGCTTAGCGGAGCGAGCCTTCCTGCGGCAATTGGAAGGAGGCTGTCAAGTGCCTATTGGCGTACATACGGTGATTGAAAATGGCCAACTCACCCTCACGGGCTTAGTGGCGAGTCTCGATGGCCGGCGCCTTGTCAAAGACAGTCTCACAGGTGATCCTGCTACTGCAGAAGACCTAGGGATGCACCTTGCCTTAAAGCTGCGCAAACAGGGCGCCTCAGAGATTTTGGAAGAAATTTTTGCCACCGCACGTCCTGAAGGTAATTAGTGTTTACCACGGACTGCCAATCATCGTAAAGGCGGCCCAGAAGTAAGGATGGCTAAAGGAGCGATCGCCCCCCGCAACTGCTGGTGGTAAGGGAATTTCGCCACGAATAGTTCGTAGTTTATTCCCCTTGAGTGTAATATCTCCTCGCAACATGGCCAATTGAACTTGGCGTAGTGCCTCCGCCTTGATGGGTGCTGTATTCAACTGATTGTAAAAGCCTGTCATTAAAGCCAATGTCCCTTCATCACTGACATACCACAAGCTGGCCAACACTGACTTCACCCCAGACTGCACTGACAACCCGGCAAATCCCAGTTCTGCATCCAAGTCACCTACTGCTGTGCGACAGGCACTCAGGGTCAGTAGTTCCGTTTCCGGACGATACAGGCGTAAATCCCGCAACTGCAATAAATTCAACCGCCCATCAGTAAAGACAATGTAGGAGTTTTCAGGAGAACCTGGCTGAAACTGAGCATGGGTTGCTAGGTGGATGATTTGATAAATTCCCCGACGATGCTGCTGCTTCAAGTTGGGAATTGTAAAGTCAGCATTGAGGAACTCCGTACCCCCCTAAATTCTTGGTAATTTGGGCTAGTTCTATGGGAACAGCGGGTAAGGGAGATTGATCTTTGAACTCTGATGCCCCCATCGCCATAATTCGCGCCTGTTGAACACTGCGGTAACGGGTATCGATGAGGCTCATGCTAGGCGCCAAGGCCATACTAAAGCGCTCAATCAAGAAACCTTGGTCATCATGGAGTGCGGCGACAGGGATTCCCCGCATGCCACTATCGAGAACAAAGACAAGTGTCTCAACGCCTTGGGCATCCAATTGAGACCGCAAAGGTGCAATTAACCACTGATAGAGTTGCCGGGATGCAGGTAGATAGGCACGAGTATTGACCAAGCGTGGGTCACGAATACTATTGGTAAACTGATTCACCGTTTCTAGAAGCTGCTCACGCCCAACTACCCGCACAGGTGCATAAATCGTCTCTCCTTCAGGCGTCACCATCATCAAATCCAGTTGGGTAGGTCGTGCCAGTGTATAGATGACGGCTGGTTTCTTACCTGTTTTCTTAACAATTTCATTTAGAGCAGCTTGCAAATCTTCAATAGACAATTCACTATCGCAGGGACGACCAAAATAACTTGTAACCTCTTCACAGCCTCGCTGATCTAGTAGGGCAAGGGCGCGATTGAGATCATCATTGTCTAGTGCAACCTCAATCTCCGTTGTTAAAAGAATGGGAGGTGACTTAGTGAGCACCTGTGGTGCCAAATCTATCACTAGTGGTGGAGGTTCTAGGAGAACATTAGCCTGCTCCTGAGGGATGTCTTGGATATTTTGGCCTTTATTTTCAAAACGAATATTGCCTACTTGTACAATCCCTGATAAGGTCCGCGGTGAAGAAATAATAGAATTCTCTGATTGAATAGCCCCTGCTGCTCCATTGAGAGCAGGATCCCCAACTGAGAATGGGATATCATTATTGATAAATATATTCACTGATTGGCCAAAGATACTGGTAGGCGTACCACTGCGATTGAACGTTTCTAAGGCACGCAATGAATTCTCAGCATAGATGTCAACTCCACCCGCCCCAGCATTAATGAAGTCAAAAACAAGATCCCCACTCCTTCTGATGTACTGAGAACGTTGCCAATGGAGGGAAGGAGGATATTACCAGTAGCTTGGAGGATGATATTTGCTCCGTTTGTTTGTATTGGAGCATTCGTGATAATATTTGCAGCACTGATATTAATTGCATTCTTGAAAGATTGTTGATTTTGAATCAGACCCTGTGCTTGTAGTATCAAGCTTCCTTGCAGAGAGATAGGATAGCCAATGATAATATTATTATTGGCCTGCAGGGTAAGTGAGTTTGTGGAGCTGCTGGAAATTGGGGTTTCTACATAGATATTTCCAGTGCCATTAGCAGTACTTTCTGTTGTTACAATAACATTGCTATAACTTAGTGCTGATAACAATGTTCCTATAGTCAGCTCAGAAATTGGATAGAGGTTTGATGTTGCTTCAAAAGGTGAAGTCGAGGTGATATTAAAATCACCAGTGCTATCGACAATGTAAATATCTGTTGGATCAAGCAGAAGTGTTCCTACGGTGCCGTTG
>DVDZ01000072.1 GCA_015296025.1 Thermosynechococcus sp. M46_R2017_013 | reverse complement strand
CCTCCCGGGCCAGGGGGGGGGGTAGGGAATGGACCTGTGGATTTCCACAGGTCCGAAGCCCGTAATTTCCACAGTAGACAGCGGGCACGAAATCGATTATCGTGAAGATGCCACCGGCGAAGGGCCGGTGAGCATCTAAGCAGGAGGTATGAAATGCGTAAGCTGAAGTTAATTCCGGTGTTCGCTCTGCTGGCACTGGTACTAAGTGCCATACCAGATTTAACAGTGGCTCAGGAGCCACCGCCCCAAGAAAGTGCTGCAGAGGGTGTTCAGCCTTCTGGGAATCATCCCTGCAGTGGGGGGCAGGGAGTAACACCTATGAAAGATCCATGGCTACAGAAGCCCGTGCTTCCATACCTCTTGCTTACTGAAGACCAGCGCCTCAAGGAGGAAACACAGGCTCTCTATGATGCCCTTGGCCTTTCCAAGGAGGAAGTAGAGGCTTTGCAGCAAGTCACCGTTGAGGAGCAACGGCAAATGCAGGCTCTTTACCGATGGTCGCAGTCTGCCCTTCAAGACGAAACATCGACATCGGTAGAGAGAGGGGTGGCTGTGGATAAGCACGCGGTTAAGCCGTGAGAGAAGCAGAGGTTGCTTCTTGCAGAAGGTGGGATGGTTTCACGGCTGGAGACCGGGCTCTGGGCGAAGGCGCACGAGTTCTTCCTGGGCTTCTGTGGATCAAACCCAAATGCTTCTTGACAAATTAACGGAGGAACAAATAGTCAAACTTGGCGAGTTGCTGGGCGGCGACCACTGCCGAGTTTGAGGAACGATATACCGTTGGAGGTAAACAATGAAACACTTGATTAATGTCTTTGGCTCTATAACGGGGTTACTGATCCTTGCCCTCCTCATTGCCGTTCTTACCCCAATGTTGCGGGAGCAAACAAGGGTTGAACCTCTGGGAGTACCCTTTAGATCGCCATCCATTCCTGCCGCTACACCCACGCCTCATTATACGCCTCTTCCAGTGCAAGTCTCACCTGTAATACCAATCCCAACATCGGTGGTACCATCCACACCTTGGCCGTCACCCACACCATTGCCCCCTGTTCCGACTGGACGACGACCGGGGTTCTGGACTGAGAATTTGGTATTTAGTTCTCCAAGACTGGTGGGCCAGTCTTTGAAAGACCCCTTTGGTCAGATAACATGGTCACCGGATGGCAATCAATTCGCTTTTAGTCTTTTTACTGGCGAATTTATTCGGGATGAGGCTGGCCAACCAGTATGGGAAGTCACCCAGATTGCGCTGTTCCATTTATCAGATGGTTCCCTTACCCCGCTGGTGAGGGGATTTCTTCCTAATTGGTCTCCAGATCGCCGCTACATAGCCTATTTAATGTACCCCCCGAGCATGCTTCCGCTTCGCCTCCAAATCTTTGATCTCCAAACCAAGCAAGTGACCGAGGTGGCTTCATTCATGAAGGAAGATGTGTTCCCTAAGTTTGCTTGGTTATCTGCTACCGAACTAGCTTTTTACAAAGGGGAACCTCTGGTCTTTGATACCCGGGTTCAGCAGACCAGGCCGCTGCTGACCACGGACCTGCTAGCTCGGGCGAATCATTCTTTTCCCCTCGAACACATAACGACTGCTCCAGCAAACGGCGTCTTGGCTTTGGGGTCCTCTCGGGAGATTTTGCTCCTGAAATGGAACAATGGGACAGCGCAGTTTATCCGGCAAATAGACGAGGGATTGGATCACACCTACTGGGCACTTTCACCTGACGGGAGCCTCCTGGCCTATGTCTCTGCCTTAAGCCGACAAGTGAAGATTGTAGGGGTGTATGATTCCAACATCTTTGTTGAACTTCCAGCAACTGGGAGAGGAAGTCCCCTTGTCGAAGGATGGTCACCAGATGGCACAGCTTTGCTATATCTGGATTTTGAAAGCCTAAAGATAGTGAACCGAGATGGTTCGGGGCTCCGTCAGATCGCCGGGGAATTCGGTCATGTCCGTTGGGCACCCGATGGCTCGCGCATCATTGGAGTAGGCTCGAATGGACAATTGTTGGAGATAGCTATCACTCGACAGCAATGAGGCTAGAGCGGGTTGAACGTAGGCGAGGTCCACTTCATATCTGGCTACTTTAGTTCACAAATGGAGGGAAGAACAATGTGGCCCAAGCATTTGCGGATGAGGTTATGGATCATTCTGGCTATAATGAGCATATGCGCTACTCCTATCGGTGAGATTTATGCACAAACCTCATCAGGAACGGCTCCTCAGTGTCCTACTCCACCCACGTCTATCCTCGTTTATCTGAATAGTTTCTATAACGAATGGCCTCCTGGCTCAAGCCGTTATCAGACACCGGCCTTTGAAGATTATGTGTGGGGTGTCGTGATGGGAGAATTAGGCCCCAGTGTGCCACAAGGTCCGTATCAAGGTCAGGGCTGGGATGATGAAGTCTTGCGTGCCCAAGCTGTTGCCGCTCGAACTTGGGGGAGCTATTGGTGTCGAAAGCGTGTCTTGCCTGATGGGCGACGTGGTGTTTACGATGGTGCAGGAGATCAAGTATATCGACCTTACTATACCGGATTCCCGTCGGCTACCAAAACAAGATACCAGAATGTTTCTCGCGAAACAAGAGGCGCATATATTAGCTGGGATGGATTACTGTTGCAATCACCGTATAACGGAGTGCTATTAGACGCCCAATATCGGCGCGATGTAGGCAATCCTTCTATGACGGCATCGGAACAACAAACCTGGAGTGGCTATCAATATCTGAGAAGTGTTAACAATCCATACAACGTAAACGGTATTGACGATGGAGTCGGATGGGCTCAACTTCCTTCCCAGGGTTGGCGAAACACCCCTGATCGGGTTAATCGGGGTGGAGCTGGAGCAGGTTATCCACAACTGCTCCACCAATACTACACGGGGGTCTATCTCCAAAATCAGCGCTACACGACCTTCAGCGAAAAATTCTGGAATAATACTAGTTGTAGTGGTACGCCTGCCTGGTCAGGGACGACCAATAGTATCAACTATGACTGGGGCTCCGGATCACCCAATTCAAGTGTCAACAGTGATTACTTCTGTGCCGAGTGGTATCAAGCAAATGTGCCGTTCGATGCAAGCGACTGGTACACCTTTTACTTTATTGTAGATGATGGGGTGCAGCTTTATGTGGACGGCATGCTGGTCTTAGATCGCTGGGTTGTGCAAGCGCCTACGATGTATAGCATTTCGCTTTACCTTTCAAGTGGTAACCATTCAATTCGTATGCGGTATTTTGAGAACACTGGTTTGGCAGTTGCCCGCCTTTCCTGGCTGCGTGGAACTGGGATGATGGGGGAATATTACGATTCCATTATCAACAAGACAGGTGATCCTGGTGCAACTGCTATTATGGTGCGGCCAGATATTCCCATAAAGTTTGATTGGTATACTTACTCGCCGCTTGATACCCGACAAGCAGGCGTCCCCCGCATTTTTGAAGATACATTCTCAGCGCGGTGGCAGGGACGGATCTACATTAACCAGTGTAAATGGATCAATTTCAGGACAAGGACCGATGACGGCGTCTTTTTGAAGATTATTCATGACCCTTATGGTGGGGGTGAAGAGGTGTTAATTGATCAGTGGCATGACCAACCGCCCACTAACTACAATTTCTGGCGGTGGCTATGTCCAGGGACTTACCGCTTGGAGGCGCGATATTACGAAAACGGTGGATGGGCAGTGATTGATATCTGGTGGGAACAATAATGACAGTAGAGACCGTGAGATAGAAAGGAGAAGCCGCCCAACACGCGCTTAGTGCGACCCGTTTACCCGAAACCGCGAGGGCGGGGGATGAGGTACTTTACAAAACGCTGCCCAACAAGCGGCTCAAGCCGACAGCGCCTCCGCTCGCGTCGCTCGCTCCGGCGCTGCGGCTTAGCCGCATCCCGTTAGCCAGCGCGTCCCAGCACGGTTTTCCGTTGCACAATGGGCGCGACAAAGAGTGAAGACCGCCGTTCGCGGAGTTGCGTTCGGTGAGTGAAAGCGATACCATGACAATGGTTTCCAAAGAGCCGCAACCCGTTCACGCCTTGCGAAATGCAAATAGGCGCGTCCGTTCAAGAGTGCGCGCAAAGTAATGGCAACTGCGGGCAATGGCACGGCAGGGCGGAAACCTCCATCACGAGAAACCACCTGAGCGGTGTGACACTCGGCGTAACTCCTACGACACAGGGGCGCGTGGCTTGCAGCGCGATATTGTGCAAGCGAGTTACCAAACCAAAGGCGCGTGTTTTGCCGCATCCAGCGAAGCCGACAGCAAGTAGCCAACAAAGCATTGAGCAATGCGGAAAGTGCGAACGCTGAAAGCAAGCGCGAGCGTTGTCTGAAGTGGCAAGGTTGAGCAAGCGTGGGTGTCTTGCGGGAATGAAGGACGCACAAAAAGGCAACGGTGTCTTTCAAAATGCAGGGCGCTGGCTAACATGCGCTTGCAGCCGACGCCGCTCCGCTGCGCTCGGCTCGCCGCAGGTGAAGCGCATGCCGTTAGCCCGCGCTCAGATGAAAAGTCTTACTAGGAGGAAATGTACCATGCTACACACAACCACACCTGGGAAAGTTCTGCTTATCGGCTTGTTGGCTCTCTTAATGAGCATCGGCCAACCACATCCCGCTTCCGCCGGCGCTAATGTTGTCTGGACAAGCATTGGCCCTGAAGGCGGAAACATTTGGGCCCTGGCGATAGACCCGCGGACGCCGAGCACCCTCTATGCCGGGACCCGGGGCGGCGGCGTGTTCAAGAGCACCGACGGCGGCGGGAACTGGAGCGCGGTCAA
>DVDZ01000035.1 GCA_015296025.1 Thermosynechococcus sp. M46_R2017_013 | reverse complement strand
CTTTATAATCAAAAAAGCTGAACTTCATAACACAGCCGTGTACATGGCCTCCCCTACCCTATCTTGAAGGAGCACCTGAATCGGTTGTTGAAGTTGCCAATGGTAGTGCCGCCTCCGATCTGCATGGCAAACTAGATGTGTATGGCTGCTGTAGTCTCCAAGAATATCTAGCCTGAATTTTCACCGCTATCTCAAGAAGGAGGCAACCTAGCGCCACTAAGTGGCCGATGTTTACCTTTATGGCTACACCGGCTTGCTATTCACCCCTTGTGCTAGAAGCCTTGAAGCTTTGCAAACAGGATTGAGGGCGCGATCGCCCAAATAACCGTTCTATGCTATGGTCATAGGTAGCGGCTTGCAAGCGCAGCAGTGGCACTTGTCAACTCTTTTCGATTCCAACAGCTTCATCACGCCAAAGGTCTCCGACGGCAGTATTTGCCGTAAGCGGAGCTTTTTTTGGCATGCTTGACAAAGTGATGCCTCTTCGCTTAAGATGCAAGATCCGCGTTTTAGCGATACCCTCTAGAGGACATACATGGCTAGTAATCAGATTTACACGCCACCCGCTTTTACTTTGCCAGACCTTGTCGAGATTCAGCGGGCCAGCTTCCGATGGTTTCTTGAAGAAGGACTCATTGAAGAGCTAGAGAGTTTCTCCCCGATTACGGATTATACCGGCAAAATTGAGTTGCACTTTTTGGCCAAGGACTACAGACTCAAGGAGCCGAAGTATAGCGTTGATGAAGCCAAGCGGCGGGATGCCACCTATTCAATGCAGATGTATGTCCCGACCCGCCTCATTAATAAAGAAAATGGCAATATCATTGACCAAGATGTATTCATCGGCGATCTGCCCTTGATGACAGACCGTGGCACATTTATTATTAATGGTGCCGAACGTGTCATTGTCAACCAAATTGTTCGCAGTCCCGGTGTTTACTACAAATCAGAAACCGACAAAAATGGTCGCCGCACCTACAATGCCAGTCTCATTCCCAACCGAGGCGCTTGGTTAAAGTTTGAAACCGACAAAAACGATCTGCTTTGGGTACGCATTGACAAAACCCGTAAGCTCTCAGCACATGTCCTTCTCAAAGCCTTAGGCCTCACTGATAGCGAAATCCTAGAGCGGCTACGTCACCCAGAGTACTACCAAAAAACCATTGAAAAAGAAGGCAAATTCTCTGAAGAAGATGCCCTCATTGAACTGTACAAAAAACTGCGCCCAGGGGAGCCACCCACAGTTTCAGGTGGACAACAGCTACTGGAGTCGCGCTTCTTTGACCCCAAGCGCTATGATCTTGGTCGGGTCGGTCGCTACAAGCTCAACCGCAAGCTGCAATTGAATATTCCCGATACGGTGCGCATCCTCACCCCAGAGGATATTCTAGCGGCCATTGACTATCTGATTAACCTAGAGTTCGATCTGGGCACCATTGATGACATCGACCACTTGGGGAACCGTCGTGTACGTTCGGTGGGGGAATTGCTGCAAAACCAAGTGCGCGTTGGCCTCAATCGCCTAGAGCGGATTATTCGCGAGCGGATGACGGTGTCTGACACCGATTCTTTGACCCCCACTTCGCTAGTGAATCCGAAGCCCTTGGTAGCGGCCATTAAGGAATTCTTTGGCTCCAGCCAGCTTTCCCAGTTTATGGATCAAACCAACCCCCTTGCGGAACTTACCCATAAGCGGCGCTTGAGTGCCCTTGGCCCAGGGGGGCTTACCCGTGAACGGGCAGGCTTTGCAGTGCGGGATATTCACCCTAGCCACTATGGTCGCATTTGTCCCATTGAAACCCCTGAAGGTCCCAATGCTGGGCTGATTGGTTCCTTGGCTACCCACGCCCGCGTCAATGAGTATGGCTTTATTGAGACGCCCTTTTATCCCGTGAAGGATGGCCGCGTTCTCAAGGATCAGCCGCCCGTCTATATGACCGCTGACGAAGAGGATGACAAACGGGTGGCCCCAGGGGATGTGCCCACTGATGAAAACGGCTACATCCTTGGGGATGTGGTACCTGTGCGTTATCGCCAAGATTTCACCACCACCACCCCCGATCAAGTGGACTACGTGGCGGTTTCGCCAGTGCAGATTATCTCCGTGGCCACATCCTTAATTCCCTTCCTAGAGCACGATGATGCGAACCGTGCCCTCATGGGGTCCAACATGCAACGGCAGGCGGTACCATTGTTGCGTCCCCAGCGTCCTTTGGTGGGGACAGGTCTAGAAGCTCAGGCAGCACGGGACTCTGGGATGGTGGTCCTCAGCCAGACCAATGGCGTTGTCACCTATGTGGATGCCAACCAAATTCGCATTAAGACCGATAATGGCCCTGAGATTAGCTACACGCTGCAAAAGTATCAACGCTCTAACCAAGATACCTGCTTAAACCAGCGACCGATTGTCTTTGTCGGCGATCGCGTCCAAGCAGGACAAGTGATTGCCGATGGCTCCGCCACCGAGGGGGGTGAACTTGCCCTTGGCCAAAATATTCTTGTGGCCTATATGCCGTGGGAAGGCTACAACTACGAAGACGCAATCTTGATCAGCGAACGGCTGGTGCAAGAGGATGTCTATACCTCCATTCACATTGAGAAGTATGAAATCGAGGCGCGACAAACCAAACTTGGGCCTGAGGAGATTACCCGCGAAGTGCCCAACGTCTCTGAAGATGCCCTGCGGCAATTGGATGAAAACGGCATTATCCGCATCGGTGCCTTTGTAGAGGCGGGCGATATTCTTGTCGGTAAAGTTACTCCCAAAGGGGAATCGGATCAGCCCCCCGAAGAAAAACTCCTACGTGCCATCTTTGGAGAAAAAGCACGGGATGTGCGGGATAACTCCCTGCGGGTGCCCAATGGTGAAAAAGGTCGCGTGGTTGATGTGCGCGTCTTTACCCGTGAGCAGGGGGATGAGCTGCCGCCCGGTGCCAATATGGTGGTGCGGGTTTATGTGGCGCAGAAGCGCAAAATCCAAGTGGGGGATAAAATGGCCGGTCGCCACGGCAACAAAGGGATTATTTCCCGAATTCTCCCTGTAGAGGATATGCCCTTCCTGCCCGATGGCCGTCCTGTAGATATTGTCCTCAATCCTTTGGGGGTACCCTCGCGGATGAATGTGGGGCAAGTCTATGAGTGCCTGTTGGGCTGGGCTGGCGCATGCCTAGGTCGCCGCTTCAAAATTACTCCCTTTGATGAAATGCATGGCAAGGAGAAATCCCGAGAAACAGTTCATGCCAAGCTGAAAGAAGCCAAAGAAGTCACAGGTCAAGATTGGGTCTTTAATGCGAACGACCCAGGCAAAATGGTGGTCTATGATGGCCGCACCGGTGAACCCTTTGACCGCCCGGTAACAGTGGGGATGGCCTATATGCTGAAGCTGGTGCACTTGGTGGACGATAAAATCCATGCCCGCTCTACTGGCCCTTACTCCTTGGTGACCCAACAGCCCCTCGGCGGTAAGGCTCAGCAAGGGGGTCAGCGTTTTGGCGAAATGGAGGTGTGGGCACTGGAGGCCTATGGTGCTGCCTATACCCTCCAAGAGTTGCTCACGGTGAAGTCCGATGATATGCAAGGACGCAATGAAGCCCTCAATGCCATTGTCAAAGGTCAATCGATTCCCCGGCCGGGCACGCCAGAATCCTTTAAGGTGCTGATGCGGGAACTGCAGTCCCTGTGCTTGGATATTTCCGTGCGCAAGGCCAGTATTCCCAGCTTTGATGACGATGGGGAAACAAAACCTGACCCCGAGGTGGATTTGATGGTGGATGCCAGTCCTCGCCGCACGCCGCCACGGCCCACCATTGACTACAGTGCCCTTGATGATGCAGACGACAAAGAAGGGGCAACGACATTCTAGACGCGCGGCACCTATTCAGCTTGTTGGGGGCGATCGCCCCCTCAAACCATTCATCGCCAAAGGATTTGTGAGTTTATGCCCAGAATTGAGCAACGCTTTGATTATGTAAAAGTGTCCCTCGCGTCACCGGAGCGCATCATCCAATGGGGTCAGCGCACGCTCCCCAACGGTCAAGTAGTGGGCGAGGTCACTAAACCAGAAACCATCAACTACCGTACGCTCAAGCCGGAGATGGATGGCCTCTTCTGCGAGCGAATTTTTGGTCCTGCCAAGGATTGGGAGTGTCACTGCGGCAAGTATAAGCGGGTGCGCCATCGTGGCATTGTCTGCGAACGCTGTGGC
The DNA here is from genome assembly GCA_015296025.1 of Thermosynechococcus sp. M46_R2017_013. Lineage (GTDB taxonomy): Bacteria > Cyanobacteriota > Cyanobacteriia > Thermosynechococcales > Thermosynechococcaceae > Thermosynechococcus. Next base: position 15,796 of record DVDZ01000035.1, on the reverse strand, counting down.
GTTGAGGTCACCGAATCGCGGGTGCGGCGGCATCGCATGGGTTACATCAAATTGGCCGCCCCGGTCACCCATGTGTGGTACCTCAAAGGGATTCCCAGCTACATGGCCATCCTACTGGATATGCCGCTGCGGGATGTGGAGCAGATTGTCTATTTCAACTCCTATGTGGTGCTCAATCCCGGCAATCACCCGGCTCTCAGCTACAAGCAGCTCCTGAGCGAAGATCAGTGGCAGGAAATCGAAGAAGAGCTCTACAGCGAAGACTCAGAGCTAGACGGCATCGAAGTGGGCATTGGGGCTGAAGCTATCCAACGCCTGCTTCGGGATTTGGATTTACAAGCGGAGGCCGACCAGCTGCGGCAAGAAATCCTCAACTCCAAGGGGCAAAAACGCGCCAAGCTGATCAAACGGCTGCGAGTCATTGATAACTTTATTGCCACTGGCGCAAAACCGGAATGGATGGTGTTGACGGTGATTCCCGTTATTCCACCGGATCTACGGCCAATGGTGCAATTGGATGGGGGACGCTTTGCCACCTCTGACCTCAATGACTTGTACCGCCGCGTCATTAACCGCAACAATCGCCTTGCCCGTCTCCAAGAAATCCTTGCGCCAGAAATTATTGTCCGCAATGAGAAGCGGATGTTGCAAGAGGCGGTGGATGCCCTGATTGATAATGGTCGTCGCGGGCGCACAGTGGTGGGTGCCAATAACCGTCCCCTCAAGTCCCTTTCGGACATTATTGAGGGCAAACAGGGGCGCTTCCGCCAAAACCTCCTAGGGAAACGGGTGGACTACTCGGGTCGTTCGGTAATTGTGGTAGGGCCAAAGCTGCAAATGCACCAATGCGGCTTGCCTCGGGAAATGGCTATTGAGCTCTTCCAGCCCTTTGTGATTCACCGCCTGATTCGTCAGCAAATTGTTAACAACATTAAGGCGGCAAAGCGGATGATTCAGCGGAATGACCCCCAGATTTGGGATGTGTTGGAGGAGGTGATTGAGGGTCACCCCGTGTTGCTCAACCGGGCACCGACACTCCACCGTTTGGGAATTCAGGCCTTTGAGCCAATTCTAGTGGAGGGGCGGGCCATTCAGCTGCACCCCTTGGTGTGTCCTGCCTTCAACGCAGACTTTGACGGTGATCAAATGGCGGTGCACGTGCCCCTTTCAATTGAGGCCCAGGCGGAGGCGCGGATGCTAATGTTGGCCTCGAACAATATCCTGTCGCCGGCCACAGGCAAGCCAATTATTACCCCCAGCCAAGATATGGTGTTGGGCTGCTATTACTTGACTGCGGAAAATCCGAAGCTGCCCGACTATGGCGATCGCTACTATGCCAACTTCCAAGATGTGGTCATGGCCTACGAACAGGGACACTTGCCCCTCCATGCCTTTGTCTGGGTGCGCTACGACGGTGAGGTGGATGATGGCAACAGCAGTGAACCCCGGATTACAACCTATGAAGATGGCTGCCGTTTGCTGGAGTACCCCCTGCGGCGGGTCAAGGAGGATGCCAACGGTCAACTGATTTCCCAGTACATCCGCACCACCCCCGGTCGCATCATCTACAACCAAACGATTCAAGAAGCCCTAGCCAGTTAATTTGGGAGACCCCAACACCATGACTGAGAAAAAGCCTGTTTTCTTTAACCGCGTTATTGACAAAAAAGGTTTGCGGGATTTGATTGCTTGGTCGTTTAGCAACTTTGGCACCGCCCGCACAGCGGAAATGGCGGATAAAGTCAAAGACCTTGGCTTTCGCTATGCCACCCGCGCCGGCGTTTCCATCAGTGTGGATGACCTGCTTGTTCCGCCGAAAAAACAAGAACTCCTCGAAGCAGCAGAAAAAGAAATTAAAACCGCCCAAGAGCGCTACTCACGGGGGGAAATTACGGAAGTAGAACGCTTCCAGAAGGTGATTGACACTTGGAACACCACTAATGAAGAGCTCAAAAACGAAGTGGTGCGCCATTTCCGCAATACCGATGTTCTCAACTCCGTCTATATGATGGCTTTTTCTGGCGCACGGGGGAATCTCTCCCAGGTGCGTCAGTTGGTGGGGATGCGGGGTCTGATGGCCAATCCCCAGGGGGAAATCATTGACCTGCCAATTAAAACCAACTTCCGTGAAGGGCTGACGGTGACGGAGTACATTATTTCCTCCTATGGCGCCCGCAAGGGGTTAGTGGATACAGCACTGCGGACAGCGGACTCTGGTTACTTGACCCGTCGCTTGGTGGATGTCTCCCAAGATGTGATTATCCGCGAAGAGGATTGTGAAACGGAGCGGGGCATTACCTTGCGCAGTATGAGGGTGGGGGATAAGGTACTAGCGCTAGAAGACCGGCTCTTGGGTCGAGTGGCGCTCAATGATGTCTGCCATCCCGAAACGGGCGAAGTGCTGGTGGCCAAAAATCAAGCTATCTCCGCCGATCTGGCGAAGAAAATTGTCAATGCTGGGATTGAAGAAGTGGTGGTGCGATCGCCCCTCACCTGCGAAGCCACTGGCTCTGTTTGTCGTCTCTGCTACGGCTGGAGTCTTGCCCATGCCAGATTGGTGGATATGGGAGAAGCCGTGGGAATTATTGCTGCTCAATCCATTGGCGAACCCGGTACTCAGTTGACAATGCGCACGTTCCACACAGGGGGTGTGTTTACGGGGGAAGTGGCGCGCCAAGAACGTGCGCCCTTTGCTGGCACTGTGGAGTACAGCAAGAAATTACGGGTCCGCCCCTACCGCACCCGCCACGGCGACGATGCTTTTATTGTTGAAACTGCCGGCCAGCTCCAGCTCAAAGGTGATCAGCAAACCCAAGAGTTGGAACTTCCCCAGGGGGCGATTGTGCTGGTGGAGGATGGAGAAACCGTGGAAGCGGGTCAACTCTTGGTAGAGGTGGCCCAAGCCAGCCGCAGTGTCCGCAAGGCGGTAGAAAAAGTGACGAAGGATGTGGCCTCCGATTTGGCGGGTCAAGTGAAGTTTGTCAATCTTGAGGCCGAAGAGAAGCGCGATCGCCAAGGCACAACCACGCGCATTGCCCCCAAAGGTGGCTTGATTTGGGTCCTCTCTGGCGAAGTCTATAATCTGCCCCCCGGTGCTGAGCCGGTCGTTAAAAATGGCGATCGCATCGAAGCCGGTACTGTGCTCGCAGAAACCGTGGTGAAAACAGAGCATGGGGGCGTCGTGCGTCTTCCAGAGCAACAGGACAGTAAAGGGGGGCGCGAGGTGGAAATCATTACCGCCTCGGTAATGCTCGATAAAGCCAAGGTGCTCAAAGAAACGCAGCAAGGCCGCGAGCACTATATTATTGAAACTGCCACTGGCCAGCGTTTTTCCCTGAAAGCCGCTCCTGGTACAAAAGTGGCCAATGGTCAAGTGGTGGCCGAACTGATTGACGATCGCTACCACACTATCACTGGCGGTATTCTCAAGTACGCCGACATCGAAGTGGCCAAAAAGGGCAAAGCCAAACAGGGTTACGAAGTCCTCAAGGGGGGAACCCTGCTGTGGATTCCCGAAGAAACCCATGAGGTAAACAAGGATATTTCCCTGCTGATGGTGGAGGACAACCAATACGTCGAAGCGGGCACAGAGGTGGTCAAGGACATCTTCTGCCAAAACAGCGGTGTCGTTGAAGTCATCCAGAAAAACGATATTCTGCGGGAAATTATCATCAAGCCCGGTGAACTTCACCTTGTGGATGATCCAGAGGCCGCACGACTAAAGCATGGCACCTTAGCACGTCCCGGCGAAGAAGTCCTCCCCGGCCTTGTGGTCGAAACCCTCTCTCAGGTGGATTATCTTGAGGACACACCTGAAGGGCCGGCAATTTTGTTGCGCCCCGTCCAAGAATTTAGTGTTCCTGATGAGCCATCGGTTCCCAGCCAAGATTCCAGTGATAGCTCAGGGCAATCCATTCGCCTGCGAGCCGTACAGCGGCTGCCTTACAAACACGATGAGCGGGTCAAATCTGTTGATGGGGTTGATCTACTGCGGACACAATTAGTCCTTGAAATTGGCAGCGAAGCACCGCAACTGGCTGCGGATATTGAAATTGTGACGGATGAAGCGGATCCGAACGCCCAGCGCCTGCAACTGGTGATTCTTGAATCCTTGGTGATTCGCCGTGACATTGCTGCGGATCAAACCCAAGGCAGTACGTTTACTTCCCTTCTTGTCAAAGATGGCGATCACATTGGCCCCGGTGCCGTGATTGCTCGGACAGACATCAAGGCTAAGCAGGCGGGTGAAGTGCAGGGCATCTTGCGCAGCGGTGAATCAGTTCGCCGCATTCTGGTCGTTACCGACAGCGATCGCCTGCAGATCGAGACTAACGGGGCTAAACCCACGGTCAAAGTTGGCGATCTCGTGCGTCCCGGCGATGAACTTGCCAAGGGAGTGACTGCCCCAGAAACAGCGGCGGTAATGGCAGTCGCCGATAACCACGTCACCCTGCGCTTAGCCCGTCCCTACCTTGTCTCGCCAGGGGCAGTGCTGCAAATTGAAGATGGTGACCTTGTGCAGCGGGGGGATAACCTTGCCCTGTTGGTCTTTGAGCGAGCGAAAACGGGTGACATCATCCAAGGGTTGCCTCGGATTGAAGAACTCCTTGAAGCGCGCCATCCCAAGGAAAAATGTGTGCTGGCTGTGCGCCCCGGTACTTGTCAAGTCACCTACAACAGTGACGATAGCGTAGATATCAAAGTCATTGAAGAGGATGGCACGATTCAGGAATACCCTGTTCTTCCTGGCCAAAGCCCCTTGGTGGTGGATGGTCAAAAGGTCAATTTGGCTGACCCACTCACCGATGGCCCTGTGGATCCCCACGACATCCTCTCGATTTACTTTGAGTACTACAAACCCCAAGGGTTACTCAAAGCCGCCCAAATTAGCTTTGAAAAGGTGCAGTCATTTTTGGTCAACGAAGTGCAGTCGGTGTACCTGACCCAAGGCATTGAGATTTCTGACAAGCACATTGAGATCATTGTCCGCCAGATGACCTCAAAAGTGCGAATTGAGGATGCCGGCGACACAATTTTGCTGTCTGGTGAACTGATGAATTTGCGCCAAGCAGAGCAGGCCAACGAACCTATGGCACTGACGGGGGGCGCCCCTGCTCAATACACCCCCCGTCCTCTTGGGAATTACCAAGCCTCGCTAAATACCGACAGCTTTATTTCAGCGGCCAGTTTCCAAGAGACAACTCGCGTGCTGACAGAAGCCGCCATTGAAGGCAAGTCCGATTGGCTGCGGGGACTCAAGGAAAACGTGATCATCGGCCGTCTCATCCCCGCAGGCACTGGCTTCAACAGCTACGAGGAAAGTAGCAATGGCAACGAGGAGTGGGAAGAAGGTGAAGAGCGTTTGGGACAAACCCACGTGATTACTTCTGAACCGGAACCTCCATCCATGACCATCAATCCTGCGGCTGACCTCGGTGAGGATGTCCTGATTGACGACGAAACTGCGCCCCACGTGATTGAAAAAATCACTGGACGAACTCGCGATTTTGAATTTGCCAGTAGTGATGCTGAGGATGAGGAGGAATTCGCAGAGGAGGAGGATGACTATGGAGACGAAGAGGAGGAAGATACCTTCTAACTAGAATCTCCTCAGCTCTAAAGAAAGCTACGGTAGGACTTGGTACCAATTTAGTCAGCATCCTAGGACAGGCTCAAAGGTGCACTTGCCGTAGCTTTTTTAGGGCAGTTTCGGAGCATACCCAATGGCAGACCAAGTTTTTGCGAAGATGCTAGAAACCCTTGCCATACCCTAAAATTGGCAGTGAAGGGGTCAAAGTAAAAATCACAGTTTCATGCCTGTTTCAGCGTATTCCAGCCTCAGGGCTGATCAATTTCGTCATCCCCGCGATCGTGAGGCCACTCAAGCACTCCAGCAACTGCCGGGGTTAGACATTCTCGTGCGATCGCTCCTAGGATCGGTAGCGGAGCAGGCATTTTACCTTGAAAATATAGGTAGCAGTCTGCGCCTAAGTGAGGAGCAACTTCCAGAGATTTACAGTCTCCATCTTGAGGCTTGCCGTATTTTGGCCGTAGAGCCACCGCAGCTTTACCTCAAGCAACATCCTGTGCCCAATGCCTACACCTTTGCTATGCGGGGCAAGCAGCCCTTTGTGGTATTGCACTCTTCTTTGGTGGAACTGCTGACGCCACAGGAATTGCAAGCAGTGCTAGCCCATGAGTTGGGGCATCTCAAATGCGAACATGGGGTGTATCTAACAATTGCCAACTTGCTCCTTTTTGCCACTAGTCAACTTTCGCCTTGGGGCTTGCTCCTAGCGCAGGGATTGCAAATGCAATTGATGCACTGGCTGCGCTGTGCTGAACTCACCTGCGATCGCGCTGCACTGTTAGTCACCCAAGACCCACGGATTGTGGCCTCGGTGCTGATGAAACTCTGTGGCGGCTCGCCGCAGTGGAGCGATCGCCTGAATCTGGATGCTTTTATTGCCCAAGCACGGGAATATGACGCTGCCGATCGAGGTTGGTACAGCCTTTTCAAGGAAGTGCAGACCAGTCAACTCACCCACCCTCTACCCGTGCTGCGGGCACGAGAGATTCTTGATTGGGCGGAAACCCAGCAGTACGATCGCCTTGTCCAGCAATTGCACCCTGCTCAGCAATAACAACGACCAAACCCATTCCCTATCAACCCCTTCTGCTGCGCCTTGCCCATGGAGCAATTGCAATTTTGGCACTCCTTGCTCTTGTTTCAGGGTTTTGGGTCTATAACACCTACGATGGCCGCTGGGGACACTGCCCCTACCAAAGGTTGCCGATATTCAAGGCCTCCACGGTACGATTGGCTTTGTCCTTTTATTGCTGTTTCCCTTCTTTGCGCTCTACTGCTTTCATTGGGGCGATCGCCGACTATTGCATAAGAAATCTTGGGCGCAACTTTTCCAAGGGAATTGGCACGCTTGGCAACGGTTGGCCAATACCCTAATGCTGGTGGCCGTCACGTTTGCCCTCGTCACTGGGCGGATGATGCAGAGGAGTGGTTGCCCACAGGCGAGCTAAATCGAAGCTGGTACTTGGCTCATTTAGGGGCTTGGAGTGGGGTGCTACTGAGTTTGCTGTCTCACCTCCTTCTGGGAGCAAAGGCGGGGGGAGGCCACTTTTGGTTTCCATGGTCAGTTTTGCAATCCGCCCAGAGGATCGGTGGGTCAGGAACTGGTGGCGGGGTGGTAGGCTCAAACCTGCCAATCAAGTGTTGCTTGGTCTAGAAATTGTTGTTTTGTTGGGGAGTGTGGCGGCTGTTGTCTTGCCAGCTGTCATAACTGCTCAATAATGCCCCGCAGACGATCGTAGTCGTCTTTTAGGAGGCGATTGAGATACTGTGCTGCCGCCACCAGCCACTGGCGATCGCGCTGGCGGAGGTGATACAAAGAACGCAGGGTTGCGGCCACTAAGGCATCTCCAGGGCCGTAGTGCAGGGTCAACAGCGTTCGCAAAAAGGTCAATGTTTCACTAAAGGCAATCACTTCCTCAGGAGGACAACTATAGACCTGCTGGTGCATTTGGGGTGGGCGGGGGGGTAAATGGTGATAAAAGCGTTCCCTTTCCTCAAAGCCAGCGATGGCGATTGTGACCTCCGTTTTCAACATAGCAAAAATATGGGGTTGCTCTTGCCGCAATTGCTCTAGCGATAGCCCCAAGGCAGTGGCACGGTGAATGGTGTCAATGGGAGCCGTCACCACATAGGCAACAATGCCATAAACCACGCGATCGCCTTCGGGAATCCGTACCCAACTACCTAAGGCGGGCACCATAGGAAAATCTAGGTTGGCGGGTTCATGGCACTGAGCAATGCAGTGATCCGTTGCTGTCTGGATAATTTCGGCAAAGGGAGGGGGGGAAGGCGATTGCCGCGCCATCGTTTAGTTTTTCACTTTTCCTTTAGGTGTGCTTTCAACCGGTTCTAGCTCGCCGATTTCAAAGGTAACCAACTTATCCCAGTTTCCCCCTTCAAAAAGCACTGCTGCTTTGCCATCTGTAACCCGCTGCACAATTCCTTGAAATTGGTAGTAGGTATCGTTGGGATTGTTGACCTTCACGGTCATACCGGGGAGAATCGTCATGACGAAGTCGCTGGCCATCGCTTTATCCCATATCATGTTCTTTTATTATCTCCTGCCCTTGACCCGTTCGGGCTTTACTGTAGGACGGCAAAAGATAGGCTTTAGCTATGGGCTTGATGATATTTCTTAACGGAGAGGGAGGGATTCGAACCCTCGGATAGGAGTTACCTGCCTATCAACAGATTAGCAATCTGCCGCTTTCGACCACTCAGCCACCTCTCCTTTTTGAGGGTTCTTTATTCTAGATCAGTTTTCTCCCCCTTTTCAATCCTGATTGCTCTGGGGGGCGATCGCAACTGAAAATCCATGTTAAAGTTTTGCAGAATGGCTGTGTTGTGGGAATAAAGCAAATGGCTGTATGCTGCCAATCTTCAGCAGTGCTTAGGCGGATTTCTACGATGGCTGGGTTCAGTAGGTTGAGCATCTAAGTTCTTTATGTTGAACGGTCTTGCCCTGAATCCCCCCAAAATGCTCATGCCGGGACTTCTCGCGATCGCCCCCGTGATATTGCTTAGCCCGCTGCAAGCTACACCCACCACTACTCCAGTGGCACAGGTGTCTTCTTCTCAAACGCCAGCCTCGGCTGCCCTCACGCCCCTGAACCCCAACCCCGATAGACTAGCGCTTCCTGAAACAGTCAATATTGATCTCAGTCAACCCCTCACCCTAGAGCAAGTCATTGAGGTGGCCATTCGCAATAACATTGGCCTACAGATTAGTGAGTTACAACTACAGCGGGCACGGGCGCAACTGCAACAAGTGCAAGCACAGCTTTATCCTAGCCTTGCGTTTCAAGCCAGCATTGGCCAGAATACCTCCCCCGGCGGCCAGCCCGTCTCCTTGCCCCTCAACTTTGAACAGCAGTTTTCCCTGCAACAGCAGCAACAGCAACAAGCTCAGCAACAGCTTCTCGCTCAACAACTGGCCGCCAGTAGTATTTTGAATACTCAGGTGCAACGGCTGCAACAACGATTCCAAGGCCCCCAATTAACGACATTGTCGGATCAGCAAAACCTTGAGCTACAACAGCAACTGCAACAACTGCAAAATAGCGCCACTCAGGCGGCTACGCCCTCCAATTTCACCCCAATTACCCTTGCGCCGGTCAATCAACTGAGCTATAGAAACTTTTTTACCAACCTCTTTGGAGCGACCAATGGCGCAACTGCCAATGCGGCACTGGTTATGAACTATACGTTGTTTGCGGGGGGCGGGCGATCGGCGGCCATTGCAGCAGCTCGCAACCAAGTGCGCTTGAGTGAATTGGAGGTACAACGCCAACTTCAACAACTGATCCTTGACGTTACCAATGATTACTATTTAGCACAACAGGCCAAGATCCAGGTGCAAATTGGGGAGGCAGCGGTGGCCAATGCCCAAGTGACATTGCGCAATGCTAAGGCCTTTGAGCAAGCAGGAGTGGGAACGCTGTTGGATGTGTTGACTGCAGAGGTGAGCCTTGCCAATGCCGAGCAAAACTTGAACCAAGCTCGCAACTTGGAAATCACCACGCGGCGACAGTTGGCACAGCGGTTAAATCTAAGCCAGACGGTGGATGTGGCGATCGCTGACCGCGTCGAACCCGCTGAGGAATGGTCACTTTCTCTTGATGAGAGTATTGTCCTTGCCTATCAAAACCGTGTTGAGCTAGAGCAGCGGCTGCTACAGCGCACGATTGCCCTGAAAATCGTCAGGTGGCATTGGCGGCTACACGTCCCCAACTCAGTCTCTTTGCCAGTGGCAATATGCTGGACAAAGTTGCCGATGATCTGGCGCCTCGCTTTGGCTATGGGGTGGGGCTACAAATGCAACTCGCTCTCTTTGATGGCGGCAATGCCCGTGCCAGTGCCGCTCGCCAAGAAGCCCTTGCGGCAACCGCTGAGGAACAATACGCCAATCAGAAGAACCTCATCCGCTTGGAGGTGGAAACTGCTTACGCCAATCTCAAGGCCAATGAGAAAAACATTGCCACAGCGCGAACAGCTCTTACCCAAGCCACTGAGGGACTGCGCCTTGCTCGCCTGCGTTTTCAAGCGGGGGTGGGGACTCAACAGGAGGTCGCCAATGCCGAAACTAATTTAACCCAAGCCCAAGGCAACCTGCTTGCAGCCATTTTGAATTACAATCGCTCCTTAGCAGCCTTAAAGCGAGCTGTGGGTTATCCAGAGCGTTTAGGTCTGAGGCTAGGACAATAACTGATGGGCGATCGCAAGCGGGCATTAATCACAGGCATTACAGGACAAGATGGCTCCTACCTCGCCGAGCTCCTCTTGGAAAAGGGCTATGAAGTCCATGGCATTATTCGCCGCACTTCCACATTCAACACCGATCGCATTGACCACATTTACGTTGACCCCCATCAAGAGGGAGCTGCTCTACGCCTGCACTATGGCGATCTCACCGATGGCGGTACCCTAAGACGTATCCTAGAACTGAGTCAGCCCGATGAAATTTACAATTTGGGGGCACAATCCCATGTGCGGGTGAGCTTTGACGCCCCGCAATACACTGTCGAGACAGTGGCTATGGGTACGCTGCGACTTCTCGAGGCAATCCGCGAATACCAAGAGCGCACGGGCAAACAGGTCAAGTTCTACCAAGCGGGTTCCTCGGAGATGTTTGGCCTTGTGCAGGAAGTGCCACAGCGGGAAACAACCCCCTTTTATCCCCGCAGTCCCTACGCCTGTGCCAAGGTCTATGCCCACTGGCAAACCGTGAATTATCGCGAGGCCTATAATCTTTTTGCCTGTAATGGCATTCTCTTCAACCACGAGTGTGTTACTGGAACCACACCGGTGATCCTGCGGCGACAGGGACTAATCGAGATTCTGCCCATTGCCGATGTTGTTCCCCACCCCCCCGCTCCCCAAGAGGGTCAACGCTACACAACCGACTTAGCGCCCGAGGATTGCTTTGAGGTCTGGGATGCCCAGGGTTGGACAACGGTGACTTGCATGACCGCCACTTGGAATGGCGGCGATAAAACAGTTCATCAGATCGTGGCAGGAGCAGCCCTCTACGAAACGACTGCCGATCATCAAGTCTTTGTCCGCCATGGTGACACGCCTTGCTCGAAGGAGGCACAACAGGTACAAGTGGGCGATCGCCTTGCCCTCATTGATCTCCCCCCAGCTACGGAGCAAGTGGAGGTCAGCCCCAGCGAAGCTTGGCTTCTAGGAATTCTAGTTGCAGAGGGGCATCTTACCCCTGAAGGCACAGTAAAAGTCGCTAGCCAAGACCCGGAATTATTGACCCGAGTCGGTGCCACATGGCGGAAAGTTGCCGCAGGGTACACCGGTGAGTGCGCGGCTGCAAACGACTGGCCAAATGCTCAGCCTGTAACCTCACTGCACCTCAAGGGCAATTGCGACTATGGCCGCTACCTCTACGCCCAAATCTATACCCGTGGGGGTCACAGGCGAATTCCCCAACGCATTCTCAACGCTGATCATGCCGCTCGCTTAGCATTTCTTGAGGGCTTTAGCGCTGGGGCTGGCCTGGGCAGTACCTCCGAGTTTCAGAGCTTTTGCACAACTTCGCCGGCAGTGGCGGCAGGTCTCTATTGGCTGGTCAGCACCACCTTGGAGCAACGCATTACCCTCTGCCTTGAAACACAGGGCGATCGCACCGCCTACAGGCTGAATTTGAACAGTCCGCAGCCCCCACAATCGGGAGAGCATCGCTGTACACCAAAGGACGAAGTCCTTAAAGCCCACGCGATCGCCTACGCAGGATGGGTATTTGATTTAGCCACCACCTCCGGTACCTTTCATGCTGGAATTGGCCAAGGTTGGATCCACAACTCCCCTCGGCGGGGCGAAACCTTTGTGACCCGCAAAATTACCCGTGCCGTTGCTCGGATTGTTACTGGCCAACAAAACAAGCTCTATTTGGGCAACTTGGATGCTAAGAGGGATTGGGCTACGCCAAGGACTATGTGCGCGCTATGTGGCTAATGCTGCAGCAGGAACGACCTGATGACTATGTGGTGGCCACTGGGGAGGCTCACTCCGTACGGGAATTTTTGGCGTTGGCCTTTGGCTATGTAGGTCTCAACTGGCAAGACTATGTGGAATTTGACCCCCGCTACCTACGTCCTACAGAGGTGGACTTACTTTTAGGGGATGCCACCAAGGCCAAGACAGTTTTAGGCTGGCAGCCCTCGGTCACGTTTCCCGAACTGGTGGCGCTAATGGTGGAAGCGGATCTTCAGGCCGTGGGCGCCATGGGGAAAACGCCCAAAACCACCTCTGACACCGTGCTTGATCTCATGGCTCAGCGGCAGTTTATCAGCAAGGCAGACTAGCAATGGATTTAAGTCAAAAGAGAATTCTCGTCACTGGGGGGGCGGGATTTTTGGGACGCTATGTGGTGGCACAACTGCAAAAAGCAGGGGCAGTACCTGAACAAATTACTGTTGTGCGATCGCGCGACTCCGATCTCCGCCAACTGTCTGCCTGCCAAGCGGTTGTTCAAAACCAAGATATTGTCATTCACCTTGCTGCCCATGTGGGGGGGATTGGCCTCAACCAAGCCAAGCCCGCTGAACTTTTTTATGACAACCTAATGATGGGTGCACAACTCATTGACTGTGCCTATCGCGCAGGTGTTGAGAAATTTGTTTGTGTGGGAACAATTTGTGCCTATCCCAAATTCACCCCTGTTCCTTTCAAAGAAAGCGATCTGTGGAACGGCTACCCCGAAGAAACCAATGCCCCCTACGGCATTGCTAAAAAAGCCTTGCTGGTTCAGCTACAAGCCTATCGGCAGCAGTATGGGTTTAATGGCATTTACCTTCTGCCTGTGAATCTCTATGGTCCAGGGGATAACTTTGATCCCCTGAGTTCCCATGTCATTCCGGCTTTAATTCGCAAAGTTTACACCGCTCAGCAACAGGGAGAGCACGTGATTCCCGTATGGGGCGACGGCAGCCCTAGCCGTGAATTTCTCTATGTCGAGGATGCTGCTCGTGGGATTGTCTTGGCCACCCAGGCTTACAGTGATCCCGATCCTGTCAACCTAGGTACGGGCGAAGAAATCACCATTAAGAACTTAGTTGCACTGATCTGCGAACTTATGGGATTTCAAGGGGAAATCGAATGGCAGCCGGAGAAACCCAATGGTCAACCCCGCCGCTGCCTGGATACCACTAAGGCAAAGGAAGCCTTTGGTTTTTGTGCCCAAATTTCCCTCAAAGAAGGTCTGGAGCGTACAATTACCTGGTATCGTCAACATGCTGCATCCCTATAAAAAACTGGCTCCAGATTATTTACATGAGTTATTGTGAATTGTGAGAATCCTGTTAGGGAACAGGGCAAGTAAGTTGATCCGGCGGCTCATACTTGAGATGAGAGCTTACTCCCCTATATTTGCAAAAGAGCTAGACCAGCCGTCTAGCAATGGTTGCTTGACCTAGTGAATATTTGGAATCCTAAAGCTGGTTCTCTCCCTAGGATTGGTGTTGTCGCCGCTCACAATTGGTTGTAGGGCAGGGGACGCGATTGCCCACAATCAGGGTACGCCACTGTTCTGGCTTTAAGCGGGTTTGTGCCACCCGTTGCAGGTCTGCTGCGGTTGCTGCTTTGACAGCTTGTTGATAGCGGAAGATGAAATCCTTGGGCAGATCGTAGTATTCGTAGCGCAGGAGACGATTGAGAATTTGCAGGCGATCGCGAAAATTAAAGACAAAGGAATTGAGAATACTATCCTTAGCATAGTCCAGTTCTGCTGCACTAACAGGTTCCTGTTGCAAGCGCTCAATTTCCTGCCGTAGGGCATTGAGAAACTTCGCTGTGGTTTCTGTTTGCGTTTGGCCGACGCCATAAAACACTCCCGGATAGTCAAATTCGGGACTCCAAGCGGCATAGACACTGTAGGCCAACCCTTGGCGCGATCGCAATTCATTAAAGAGGCGCCCGCCAAAGCCATTGAGGACACCATTGAGAACATAGAGGTTAAACACGTCGGCATCCTTGAGCGTACCCCCCAATTGGCCGGTGTAGATATAGCTCTGGGAGAGATGGGGGCGCTCGATCACCACGGTGGTTGGCGAGGTGTCAACCGTCACAGAAGGGATAGGGGGCAGGGGAGGGAGATTGGGTGGATCTTGCCATGAGCCAAAAATTGCTTCAAGGCGATCGCCCATTTGCGAAGCATCAAAGTCACCCACCAAGCCCAAAATACAGCGGGAGGGAGCAAGGTACCTGCGGTAAAACTGTTGCACATCCGCTGGTGTGATCTTGGCAAGGGTCTCTAACTCTTGAGTGCGGGCATAGGGACTCTCAGGACCGTAGATCAGCTTGTAAAATTCCCGTTCTGCTTGGGCATTGGGTTCATCATCCCGACGTTGAATGATCCCCTGTCGTCGCCGAATTGCCAGTTCAAATCGCTCCGGTTCTACTGCTGGCGCTTGGAGCATTTCCGCCAGTTGGCTCAGAACCGCTTCACTGTGTTCCTTTAGGCTGTTGAAGTTGATCCGTCCTAAACTTTTGCCGACACCCGATTCAATGGTTGCTGCTCGATCCTCCAGCCATTGGTCAATTTCAGCGGCACGACGAACTTGGGTGCCGCCGCTGCGAATGAGTTCACCACTGACTTCTGCTAAGCCCACCTGAGCAGGCGGATCCCAACGACTGCCGGCGCGAAAGAGCAGGGCTCCCCGCACTAAAGGCCATTCGTGATCCTCCAAGAGATAGACCACCATGCCATTGGCCAACTGACGACGTTCGTAGGCCGGTACTTGAATTTCCGCTAAGGCGGGAAATGTCAGCTCAGTGTAGTGCTTGGGGGTCATGGCTGCCGCCACAGGGGGTGGAATCAAACATAGCAAGAGAGGGGATAAGAGTCCAAGGCAAAGCGATCGCCACAATGGACGGCAACTTTGGAGCCAAACAGCCATCGCAAGAAAAAGCATAAAATAATCCTATGGAATGAAGCCAATATATAGTTCTAAATTGTCTAAATTGTGGGATATGTTTAAGAGCAGAAGTGTTAAATCCTGCAACAAAAATTAATACTCTAAGCCTGCGTCGAGCGGATGCGAGAGGCCACAAGTCGCTCTAGCTGCCAATCAAAGCTCCAATCCACTATTGAACATCGCCAACTCAGTTCTAATGGCAAATATCTCAACTTGTCTAACAGCTTCTTCCCAAAGTATTCCGGTATGTCCACTAGCTCTAAAACTAAATACGCAATCAAGTCCTTCGTGTTTTGTTGGCCTTGGCAAAGGTAAACATGTCCACCTGTATTCCTGACCGATTCAGGCGATAAAACAAGGGTTTCATGTTGTTCAAGCCGGGGTCTCAAACATAGGTCAGCCAGATTTTGAACAGCAGTTGCCAGTTCAAAACAGGAGAGTCGCAAGGGCTGAGGTGTTTGAGGATAGACTTGACAATTTTTCCAAAGAATGATGTGACAAACCAATTTTTATTTTCCAAGATAAGATTACACTATTTCTTCCCTTTTTTCTAGTCTCTCAATCTATCGTTCAACACTTCTGAGCCCTTTAGCAAAATTTGTTGTTTAGCCAATGATTAGCGTATTCTTATTTCATTGGGCATAGAGACTACAGCTGTACCATACTAAACTAAACAGAAAGAAGCGTTAAAGAGCAGCTTAAACAGTTAGCAAACTAAGCAAATTAAATTTGCTGCAAAGATAAGTTTCTCTCAGGGGAATTTCCGTGCGGCATTCCTCCC
>DVDZ01000030.1 GCA_015296025.1 Thermosynechococcus sp. M46_R2017_013 | reverse complement strand
CTCTAATTTCCTGGGTGGGCGATCGCGCTCACCAGCGTTGTAATGGCTGGCGAAAGACTCGAAAGAACTACGACGGAGGCTGCGGCAATAGTAATTGTGGTTGCCATAGACACCATGGCATCGGTTCCCCGCTGATAGACCTCGAATTTGTACTCTTGATTTCTTACTTGGGTGGCTAACTCATTTACATCCCCTTGCAGCTTGGCTACATCCCCTTGAAGTTTGTGCACATCTGTTTGCAGCCTTTCCACATCCGCGCGTAGGGCTTGCAGTTCACTCAGTACCTTGGCTTGAAACTCTTGTTCACTCATCGGCTCTGTTCCTTGAGTTTTCTATCTCTATCTTGAATGCATCTTGGCAGAGCATCTAGGGCACAAAGCGCAGGAATTTTTTCTTGCCCACCTGCAGCACTTGGTTGATGTAGGGTTCGGGGGCGGTAAGCGTAAAGTCCACATCGGTAATTTTTTCACTGTTGAGACGCACACCTCCCCCTTGGATTTGCCGCCGCGCTTCGCTGCTACTGGGACAGAGCTTCGTATGACTGAGGACGTAGGTCAGCTTTACTGGAAATTGAAACTCGCTGAGGGAATACTGCGGAATTGACGCCGCTTGGGTGGTTTGTCCTTGGGTAACAATGGCCGCCAGTTCTGCTTGCGTCTGCAGGGCAAGCTCGCGCCCATGGTACTGACTGACAACTTCTAGGGCAAGCAGTTTCTGCGATCGCGGGGATTGCTGGGCAAACTGTCTAAGGGCAAGTCTGTGAGTAACTCAAGGTACTGATTGACCAACGCATCGGGGATTTTCTCTAACTTGGAGTACATACTGGCTGCCGACTCCGTGAGCGCCACATAATTGCCCAAGGACTTGGACATTTTCTGAACTCCGTCTGTCCCCACAAGGATGGGCATCAGCAGGCCAAATTGCACCGTTGGCAAGCCAAAGTGGCGCTGTAAATCGCGACCCACAGCAATATTAAACTTCTGATCGGTTCCCCCCAGTTCCACATCCGCTGCCACTGCCACCGAATCGTAGCCCTGCATCAGGGGGTAAAGAAACTCATGGAGAAAAATCGGTGTTGCCTTACTGTAGCGTTCGGCAAACCCCTCCTTGGCTAGCATTTGACCCACCGTCATGGTTCCCAAAAGCTCCAGCACTTGCCGCAAGTCCAACTTTGCCAGCCACTCCGAGTTGTAGCGAATTTCTAAGCGGCCGGGCGTCTCAAAATCTAAGATGGGCTTCACCTGGTCAAGATAGGTTTGCACATTGGCAGCCACCTCCTCAGCGGTCAGCTGCTTGCGCACCTCAGATTTTCCCGTGGGGTCACCAATTTGCGCTGTAAAATCGCCAATAATCAGCACCGCACAGTGACCGGCATCCTGAAACTGCCGTAGCTTTCGCAGAACAATGCTGTGGCCGAGGTGAATTTCGCTTCCTGTGGGATCAATGCCAAACTTAATCCGCAGGGGACGTTGGGCTTGCCGCAAATAAACCCAGAGGTTGTCTTCGGGTTTGGCGGAATCGGGCACATGGGGAAATGTTTCGACAACACCGCGCTGCAGCCGCGCAATGGTGGCCTCAAGGTCTGGGGACATGGCAATTGTTGGGCTAAGACATGATTGTGGTCTAGGATGGCTATGATAGCAATCAATCGCGATCGCGCGGCCATTTTGCATCCTACCCTTCCATCCAAATAATACAAAGCGAAAAATAATTGGCCTGAGGAAGCAACTGTCGTGTCCACCACTACCCTTGGCAAACACCCCTCCCAAACTCGCCCCCAAGATGAAAACTTTTGGCGTGGGGTACTGCGGATTGCAAATCGCACCTTTTTAGTGGGGATGACCTTAAGCTGTGCAGCTATCGGGGGTGGTCTGCTGGGCTTGGCCTTGAGCTTTCGCAATCTGCCTGATGTGCGATCGCTCCGCGGCTATATCCCCAGTGAAACAACGCATATTTACGATGCCAAGGGCACATTGCTCGTGAGTCTGCACGATGAAGAAAACCGCGAAGTTGTGCCGCTGGCGGAAATTTCGCCCAATCTGAAACTGGCTGTGATGGCAATTGAAGACAGTAGCTTCTACCAGCATCGCGGTATTAATCCCATCGGCATTTCCCGTGCCCTCATCGTCAATCTCACCTCAGGGCGTACCATTCAGGGTGGCTCTACCCTGACCATGCAATTGGTGAAAAATCTCTTTTTGTCCCAAGACCGCTCCATTAGCCGCAAAGTTGCCGAAGCGGTGCTAGCGATGCGCCTTGAGCAGATCTTCAGCAAAGATGAAATTTTAGAGATGTACCTCAACCAAGTCTATTGGGGACACAACACCTACGGCGTGCAAACCGCTGCCCAAAGCTACTTCAAAAAAAATGCTGCTGACCTTAGCCTTGCCGAAGCAGCAATGATGGCGGGAATTATTCAAGCGCCGGAGGCCTACAGTCCCTTTGTGGATTTGCAGCTGGCCAAAGAACGACAGAAATTGGTGTTAGACCGGATGACAGAGTTGGGCTGGATTACCCCCCAAGAGGCCGCCGCTGCTGCCCAAGAACCAATCCAGCTGGGGGAGATTACCTCCTTCCAACGCAGTCGCAGTCCTTGGATTACCGATGCAGTTTTGCAGGAGTTGACCCGTCAATTTGGTCGTGAAGCGGTCATTCGGGGGGGGATGCGGGTACAAAGCAGCCTTGACCTAAAATTGCAAAAAATAGCTGAGGAGGTCATCCAGCGCGGCTACGAAAGCTTACAAGCCAGTGGTGTGCGGGCAGATCAGTTGGCCTTGGCAGCTGTGGATCCGC
Source organism: Thermosynechococcus sp. M46_R2017_013 (assembly GCA_015296025.1). Classification (GTDB taxonomy): domain Bacteria; phylum Cyanobacteriota; class Cyanobacteriia; order Thermosynechococcales; family Thermosynechococcaceae; genus Thermosynechococcus. The sequence continues at coordinate 2,070 of DVDZ01000030.1, read as the reverse complement.
GAACTCACTATGTCAAAGCCCTTGTCGGCGGTGTGGATTACAACCGCAGTCAGTTTAATCGCGCTACCCAAGCCATGCGTCAGCCGGGGTCAGCCTTTAAGCCCTTTGTTTTCTACGCCGCCTATGCCAGTGGCAAATATACCCCTGATTCAGGAATTAGTGACTCCCCTGTGCGTTACCGCGACGGGGATGGCTGGTATGTGCCGCGCAATTACGATGGTTCGTTTATGGGCGGGATGTCAATGCGTATGGCTTTGGCTCTGTCCCGCAATATTCCCGCCATTGTCCTTGGCCAAGAGGTGGGCATTGAGCGCGTAATTGAAGTTTGCCGTACCCTTGGCATTACAAGTCCAATGTTGCCGGTGGTGTCCCTGCCTTTGGGGGCTGTAGATCTCACCCCTTTGGAAATGGCAGCGGCCTATGCCACATTTGCCAATAACGGCTGGCAATCCCCCACCACAACCATTATTCAAGTTACCGATAGCACTGGTCATTTGCTCTTGGATCACACACCGCGCCCGAAACTCGTACTTGACCCTTGGGCAGCGGCAGCTTTGAACGATACGCTGCGGAGTGTCATCACCAGTGGCACAGGAACAGCAGCCAATCTTGGCCGACCCGCAGCAGGAAAAACAGGCACGACTTCCTCTGAGCGAGATATTTGGTTTGTGGGCTATGTCCCACAACTGGCAGCGGCCGTTTGGGCAGGGAATGACAACTATGCCCCCTTAGGTCAAGGGGCAACGGGGGGTGGCTTTATGGCACCCATTTGGCGGGAGTTCATGAGTCAGGCTCTCAAGGATGTGCCCGTTGAAGACTTTGTGCCCATGGCGAAATTCCAGCGACCGAAGCCACAACGCCAAACCAATTAAATCTTCCGCGCCACTCCTAGTCTGCCTCAGGAGTGAGGTAGCCCATGGATGAGCTTGAATTCAGCTAGGGGGTACGCCGTTGGCGGCCGCTGGGTTGGGGTTGGGCATTGCAACCAATTTGCAGAAAATTCAATAGGATCATTGTAATTATTCTCAATAAGCCGCGGTTGTTGCAAATGACACTTGTTGTCGGCTATCATGTAAGCCAATAGCAGCAGATCAAGCGAATCTCCTATGCCACCTTACACAGCAGCAGCCTTAAAGGCAGAACTTAACGAAAAGGGTTGGCGGTTGACACCACAGCGGGAAACAATTCTTAAGATTTTCCAGAATCTACCCAAAGGCAACCACCTCAGCGCTGAAGACCTCCACCATGAACTGCGCAAGCAGGGACATTCCATTAGTTTATCCACCGTTTATCGCACTGTGAAGTTGATGTCCCGGATGGGCATTCTGCGGGAGTTAGAACTTGCTGAAGGGCACAAGCACTATGAACTAAATACGATGTCTCCGCATCATCATCACCACATGGTGTGTGTCCAATGCAACCTGACAATGGAGTTCGATAACGATACGGTTTTCAAACAGGCTCTCAAGCAAACAGAGAAGTATGGTCTGCAGTTAATTGATTGTCAACTGACAATCTATACCATTTGTCCAGAGGCGCTGCGGCGGGGCTACCCTGGACTTCCAGAAAACTGGGTCTGTAATAAAGCAATTGCTCAGGGGGCAGACCTCCCCTCCCGTGATAAATGAGGCTGCAATGGCTGGCGATCGCCCTTGTGGGAATAGTAGGTTTGACGCCTCAGAGCCTCGGGGTGGAGTTTGCCGATGGTCGAGTGGCTTTTGACCAACCCCCTGCTTTTGTTGAAGCAAATACCCACTCTCCCCACCTGTGGCTTACCCATACCACCTACAATTTTATTGTGCAAATACCGACTACTGCAGGCGAACCCCTTGCCCGTCTAGATATTCAGCAGCTCCTAGCATGGAGACGATTTACTTTTTGCCCCCACGCACCCGTTCCTTTGTTGGGGATCGCTCCCGCCAGCCAATTCCTTTAGGGGAGGTGACATTTGATCCCCCTGTCTCACCGGGGTCGTCCCTGCGGGTTGAGGTTGCGCCTGTAGGCAATCCCTACTGGGAGGGGATGTATTTTTTTGCCGTGACCGCCTTTCCGCGGGGGGGCGATCGCGCC
>DVDZ01000037.1 GCA_015296025.1 Thermosynechococcus sp. M46_R2017_013 | reverse complement strand
GTGAGCTGGTGACACGAACAGCAAATCTGGCAGCGCAGTGGTTGATGGCGGGCTTTTGCCACGGTGTTTTGAACATCGATAATATGGCCATTACGAGCGAAAGTTTTGACTATGATCCCTCTGTTTTCTGGAGCACTATGGTTTGGGATTTACAGCCACTTATTTTATTATGGCCGCTAGGCCTATGGCAATCAACCAGCCTGCTTGGAATCTAGAGGAGCTGCAAATCCCACTGCCCCTTGAGGAAATGCAAGCTGCCCTGAAAACCTTTGGCGATCGCTGTCAAACCACCTACCTGAGACTCATGCTCAAATGCTTTGGTTGGACAAATCTTCCCCTAGAGCTTGGCCGTCCCCTAGTAGCAAAGACCCAAGCCTTTCTCAGGCATAGCACCATCAGTTATCCCCAATTCTTTGTCAGTCTGCGGCAAGAATTTTCCCCGCAGTGGGCCGTGGGTGTGGGTCATATTTTTTGCCAAAGCCCAACACTCCCACCCGCAGATCAAAAACTTCTAGACCCTTGGAAAAAAATCTATTTTGAACTGCTGCAACAAGCCACTCCGTTACAACAAGCAGCAATTGCCAAAACTCTAGAGGTCGCCAATCCCCCTGTTATTCTCATCCGTCCTCAGATGGAATACATTTGGCAAGCCCTTGATCAGGAGGATGATTGGTCACGATTTGCCGCAACTTTTCAGTTAATGCAGGTATGAAACAACTGCTTTGCCTGAGTAATGGTCACGGGGAGGACGCGATCGCCAGCTCGATTTTGCAGGCCTTGCAGTACCGGTGTCCAAACCTAGACTTGACGGCATTGCCTTTGGTAGGCTTAGGAGCTGCCTATACTCGGCTAGGCATTCCCCTCCTATACCCCGGAAAAAGACTTCCCTCTGGTGGTTTTATCTACATGGATCTGCGACAGCTATGGCGAGATCTCAGCGCAGGGTTGCTGGGACTTTTGGGGGAACAGGTTCGTGCTGTCCAGCGTTGGCAACGATTCTCAGCAGGGCATATCTTGGCTGTTGGTGATATTGTGCCGCTATTACTGGCCCATGGTACGGGGGGAACCTATAGTTTTGTCGGCACTGCCAAGTCTGACTATTACCTCTATGATGCGATGGGGCGTCCTTACCGTTGGGGCATGGGCTGGGCGGGAAGTGACTACCTGCCTTGGGAGCGATGGTTGTGGCGATCGCCCCGCTGTCAAGGCGTTTTTGTCCGCGACGAATTAACTGCCAAAGGGCTGCGGCAACTGGGCTACACCGTTCACTCCTGCGGCAATCCCATGATGGATTTGCTGATGCCACCACCTGTTCCTTCCCCCTTTACCAAGAAAACAATTGTGCTGCTGCCCGGTTCCCGTGCTCCTGAGGCCTACCGCAACTGGCAACAAATTCTGCGGGCAGTGACACCCTATCGAGATCAGCCACTGATCCTTCTTGCCGCTGTGAGTCCAAGCCTCAACTTACATCCTCTTGAACAGTGCCTTGAGGGTTGGCAACCTATACCCAGTCCATTGCCTGAAACCAAAGCATGGCAGTTGGGTCAACACCAACTAATTTTAAGTTCACACCACTTTCGTGAATTTCTACATTGGGCAGAAGGGGGCATTGCCCTTGCCGGAACAGCCACAGAGCAGTGCGTTGGCTTAGGGAAACCCGTGGTCACGTTTGCCGGTAAAGGCCCGCAGTTTACCCGTGACTTTGCCACTCGCCAAAAGCGCCTTCTCGGAGACTCGATTTTCCTACTCGATGATCCGCAAGCAGCCATCCCCACCCTCTGCAAGATCTGGGAAGATTCGGCCCTACTGGCGCGAGTTGCTGCCAATGGTAAAGAACGTATGGGCGAACCTGGCGCCAGCGATCGCATTGCCGCACAACTCTTAAAAATCCTCCAAGATTGAGTCCTTGCAAAAAAAGACCCCCATCGACATAGATGGGAGTCAAATTTTAATGCATTAGAAATTAGCAACTAACCCTAGTCAAGGCTAGGCATTGAGAGAACGGGTTCGGACTCGCGGTCAATCCCCTTCTCAAAACCAGCCGCCGCCGCACGGGCACGACCCGCGTGCCACAGGTGACCCACCAAGAAGAAGAAGGCCAAGACAAAGTGGGAGGTGGCTAGCCAAGAACGGGGCGACACAAAGTTCACCGAATTGATTTCAGTGGCCACACCACCCACAGAGTTCAAGGACCCCAAAGGTGCATGGGTCATGTACTCAGCGGCACGACGCTCTTGCCAAGGCTGAATATCATTTTTAATCTTGTTGAGGTCAAGACCATTGGGACCGCGCAACGGCTCTAACCAAGGACCACGGAAATCCCAGAAGCGCATTGTCTCGCCCCCAAAGATGATTTCACCCGTGGGAGAGCGCATCAGGTATTTACCCAGACCCGTGGGACCTTGAGCCGAACCAACGTTCGCACCCAGTTTTTGGTCACGGATCAAGAAGGTCATTGCTTGAGCCTGCGAGGCCTCTGGACCTGTGGGACCGTAGAATTCACTGGGATAAACCGTGTTGTTGAACCAGACAAAGCAGGTGGCAATGAAGCCCATCATAGACAGGGCGCCTAAGCTGTAGGAAAGATAGGCTTCCCCAGACCAGATGAAGGCACGACGTGCCCAGCCGAAGGGCGTTGTCAAAATGTGCCAGATGCCACCAGCAATGCAGATCAAACCAATCCAGATGTGGCCACCAACAACGTCCTCAAGGTTGTTGACGCTGACAATCCAACCCTCGCCCCCAAAGGGAGCCTTCAGCAGATAGCCAAAGATGACCCTGGGGTCAAGGGTTGGGTTGGTAATGACCCGGACATCCCCACCACCAGGTGCCCAAGTGTCATAGAGACCCCCAAAGAACATGGCCTTGGCCACCAACAATAGGGCACCAATGCCAAGGACGATTAGGTGAAAACCCAGAATCGTCGTCATTTTGTTTTTATCTTTCCAGTCGTAGCCAAAGAAAGAGGAGTATTCCTCTAGGGTTTCAGGGCCACGAATGGCATGGTAAACCCCACCAAAACCCAAAACGGCAGAAGAAATCAGGTGCACCACCCCCACCACAAAGAAGGGGAAGGTATCCACGACTTCACCGCCGGGGCCAACCCCCCAGCCTAGGGTGGCAATGTGGGGGATGAGAATCAGCCCCTGCTCATACATTGGCTTTTCAGGAATGAAGTGAGCCAACTCAAACAGGGTCATGGCACCGGCCCAGAAAACAATCAGGCCAGCGTGGGCAACGTGGGCGCCCAAAAGCTTACCGGAAAGATTGATCAGACGAGCATTACCGGCCCACCACGCGAAACCGGAGGATTCCTGGTCGCGATTGGTGGCAAAAATTGAGTTACTAGAGAGCGTTACCACGGGGGAGTACCTCTTCTGGGAAGACAAAGTTTTCATGGGGTTGGTCTTGGGGCGCCATCCAAGCACGGATGCCCTCATTCAACAGCAGGTTCTTCGTGTAGAACGTCTCAAACTCAGGGTCTTCCGCTGCCCGAATCTCCTGGGAAATAAAGTCATAGGAGCGCAGGTTCAACGCCAGACCCACCACACCGATTGAACTCATCCACAGGCCTGTTACCGGCACAAACAACATGAAAAAGTGCAGCCAGCGTTTGTTCGAGAAGGCAATCCCAAAAATTTGGCTCCAGAAGCGGTTTGCCGTCACCATTGAGTAGGTCTCTTCCGCTTGGGTCGGCGTAAAGGCGCGGAAGGTGCTGGCCGAATCCCCGTCCTGAAAGAGGGTGTTTTCCACTGTGGCACCGTGGATGGCACACAACAGAGCACCGCCGAGCACACCGGCAACCCCCATCATGTGGAAGGGGTTCAAGGTCCAGTTGTGGAACCCTTGGAAAAACAGCAGGAAGCGGAAGATGGCGGCTACCCCAAAACTGGGAGCAAAAAACCAACTGGATTGCCCCAAGGGGTAGATGAGGAAGACGCTGACAAAGACGGCAATGGGGGCACTGAAGGCAATGGCGTTGTAGGGACGGACGCCCACCAAGCGGGCAATTTCAAACTGCCGCAGCATAAAGCCAATGAGGCCGAAGGCGCCGTGGAGGGCAACAAAGGTCCACAGACCCCCCAGTTGGCACCAGCGGGTAAAGTCCCCTTGGGCTTCAGGTCCCCACAGAAGCAGAAGGGAGTGCCCCATGCTGTTGGCGGGGGTGGAAACAGCAACGGTGAGGAAGTTGCAGCCTTCAAGGTAGCTGGAGGCCAGACCATGGGTGTACCAGGAGGTAACAAAGGTGGTACCCGTCAGCCAGCCGCCGAGGGCAAGGTAGGCGCAGGGAAAAAGCAAGATGCCTGACCAGCCTACGAAGACAAATCTGTCACGTTTGAGCCAGTCGTCGAGGATGTCGAACCATCCCCGCTCCGCTGGCGCTCGTCCAATCGCAATCGTCATAAACTCAACTCCAATTAAGGAAGTGATAAGGGCAGATTCGTGAGGTCGCTCAATAGGATGATGAGAGCTAAGTTTACGAATCTTAATAACGACTCTAATCTAGCAAAGGCGTTTTGTGGATTTCAACAAGGCATATCCCGTAGGATGACTTTGTATATGTGATATAGCCCTTTTCTAGACGATAGGGATTTACCCCTGAAGCGGTGGTTCTACATGCAGAATCCTGCTGTTTTCTGCGGAGCGCAGCAGTGTTGAATGATAGATTGAGAGACTAGAAAAAAGGGAAGAAATAGTGTAATCTTCTCTTGGAAAATAAAAATTAGTTTGTTACATCATTCTTTGGAAAGATTGTCAAGTCTATCCTCAGATATCTTAGCCCTTGGGAGTATCCTGTTTTGAACCTCAGCTTGAACAGCAGGAGAGCCTTGTTTTATCGCTTGAATCGGTTAGGAATATAGGTGTTCAACAGTG
>DVDZ01000003.1 GCA_015296025.1 Thermosynechococcus sp. M46_R2017_013 | reverse complement strand
GTTTTTAATTCCCCCACCTTCTTAAGATAAACACATCGGATATTTCTTTTGCTATTGAATGAGTAAGTAAGCGCGTATTGGCTTTTTCTATGGATTCGCCTATTCCTAGGATTTCACATCCAGTATGGCAAGACACCGACTGATTTCCCTGTGATCTCGACCACAGGCTTGGTTAAATTTTGCTAAATTTGTTTTTTAGGTTCAGAGGCCACCCAAGGCGATCGCGCCCCACAGGGCAGCTCCTAGGCCAATTCGATACCAAATAAATATCCAAGTGGAATGGCGCTGCAGAAATTGTAGCAACCAAGCGATCGCCAAGTAGGAAAACACCATGCTGGATAGGGTGGCAATCACTAAGGGAATCAATAGCGTTCCCTCATCAAACACATCCTTGGCTTGGACAAGGGTGGCAATTGTCAGTGTGGGAATGCCCAAAAGAAAGGAAAAGCGAGCGGCCGCTTCTCGCTCTAGACCCAAAAACAAGGCGGTGGTTAAGGTGGAACCCGATCGCGAAGCCCCCGGCAAAAGGGCAATCATCTGACCACACCCCACCAAGAAACCATCGAGAACCGTAATGTCTTGGTACGTGCGCTTGCGCGACCCCCATTTCTCCGCCAGTCCCAAAAGAATCGCCATGGCGATCGCCATGGTGGCAATGATCTGAGGGCGATCCAACGCTACTTTAGCCAATTTCAGCATGAATCCAGCCGCTAATGCGGGCATCGTACCCACACTGATCCCCACCAATAGCTTCCATTCCTTTTGCTGCCAATCCCGCTGTTGCCATGCCTGCCAAGCCCCTTGGAGAATTTGGCGAATGTCTTGCCAAAAGTAGCCAAAAACCGCAATCACACTCCCAAACTGCATCGCATCTAAGGCAGTTTTATGCCAGATACTCTTCCATCCCAACAGGTCACTAAAGAGAATCAGGTGAGCCGTGCTGCTAATGGGTAAAAACTCGGTAATGCCTTGCACCAAGCCGAGGATGACGGCTTGCAGCCAAAGAACAATATCCATGTTTTTGTTTCACCGTTGTAGCCTTACCATCTTGCCACGAGTCGGTGAGTACGCTGTCCTCATCAAGATTTTGTAATAGATTGTAGAAACAGTCCTCTAAACGCAGCAGTACTGTTTTTTGCCGTTTTGCCAGTTCTGGGCGTGTATGTCGAGCAGCTTAGAAGCCATTGAGCAGGAAATTTTAGGGTTGCAGGGGATGCTATTAGCTGGATGGGCCGAGATGCGCCAGCTCTATGATCTTTATTTAGAGATGCTTGCACCCATCGCCCGCCAGCAGTTGATTACGGTTACGTATCAAGTCTGTACCCAAGTCTTTCCAGAGCAATTTTTGCATCTTGAAGGTGCAGAGCGGCAGGAATTGCAACGTCAGATTGTTGAACTGGCCACAGCTTTGGAAACTGCTATTTTGCAGTTACAGCCCCGTCGCCAAAAAGACTTGACGCAAGAGGCGATGAATGGGGAAGGAGCGTCAGAGGCAAACTCACTCAAGGAACAGGAAACCCCCTCCCTAGGGGAGCAATTGAGCCAAGTCCTCTATCAGAGTTCACTTAAGATTAATCATTTGCTCCAACGGGCAGCTATCTTACCCCCTGCTCCGATTGCTGTCATTTTAGAGATTGCCAGTAAGGCCGAAAATCGCCCCTTGGGGCGAATTCCCCATTTGTTGACCGTGATGCTAGATGAGCAAAAGACACAGGGAGAAGGAGAAGAGGAGCGAAACACGGGTGAGTCTCAACAGGAATGGCCTGGTCAACAGCCTATGGCAGCTATTTACCTCCAATTGGAAGAGTTAGAGTTTCAGCATCCGCCCCTTGCCAACCAGCGCAGTCAAATTCGCCAACTAGAAGCTCGCTTGGCCAGTCTCCAGAAGCAACTCCATAAAAAACAACGGCAATATCTGGTGCTTAAAGCCAGTCGGGCATGGTGGCAAACTTGGAAAGCCAATGAAGCCCCAGAGACAACCACAAGTATCCCCGAGGCAATAGATGGTGAGCACTAAGTAAGGAGGCCTACTATGTCTCTTGACTGGCCACGCCTACAACGCGCCCTTGCCATTGAAACGGAGCGGGGTTTTTGCAACCTTCAGGGCAATACCTATCGCTTTAATGAATATTTACATCAAGCCTTGACTCAAACACCGCTGCAACACTTGCCCCTGTCGGTGCGCGATCGCTGGCAGGAAACAGCAGCAGCCTATGCCCAATACAACGATCTATCTCCCAGCCAACGCCAGCATCTGGTGGTGCAAACGCGTCAACTGCTCCACGATGTTCACAAACATCTGACTAGTCCACCGCCGCCTCCCCGTCCCCTCAATCAAGCTCTCAAGACAGTGAAGGGGATTGGCGATCGCACAGCAGCAAAACTGGAAAAACTAGGACTTTATACGGTTGCAGATCTGGTTTACTATTTCCCCCGCGATCACATTGACTATGCGCGCCAAGTGCCGATTCGCCAACTTCAAGCTGGGGAGACGGTGACGGTGGTAGGCAAAGTCCGCCGCTGCAACTGTTTTACCAGTCCCCGCAACGCCAAACTGACCATCTTAGAAATTATCCTTCAGGACTACAGCGGGCAAATTCGCCTCAGTCGCTTCTTTGCGGGTGCTCGCTATGCGCAACGGGCGTGGCAAGAGCAGCAAAAACGCCTCTACGCGCCCCAGACAATCGTGGCCGCCTCTGGCCTTGTGAAACTGACCAAGTACGGCCTCACCCTTGAGGAGCCGCAGTTGGAGGTTTTGGATCGCGCGGACGCAGCAATTGACTCCCTCACGGTTGGCCGTATTGTGCCGCTCTATCCTCTTACGGAGGGGGTCTCCTCGGATCTAATTCGCCGAGCTGTGAATTGCGTCATGCCCTTGGTACAAGGGTATGCGGATCCTCTGCCCCCAGCTCTGCGCCAACAGTATCACCTCATTCCCCTAGAGCGGGCCTTGTGTCACATTCACTTTCCCCCCGATCGCGCCCAGCTCAGTCAGGCACGGCGACGGCTGATTTTTGATGAATTTTTCTACCTGCAACTGGGATTACTGCAACGGCGGTGGCAGCGGCAGCAACAGGCCAGTGCCCCCCTTCGTCCCCAAGGAGAACTGCTTGAGCAATTTTATCAGTGGCTGCCGTTTCAACTTACGGGAGCGCAGCAGCGAGTCGTTGCTGAAATTTTGGCAGATTTGGAGCGCCCGACGCCAATGAATCGCCTTGTCCAAGGGGATGTGGGATCAGGGAAAACCGTGGTGGCTGTAATTGCCCTATTGGCGGCAGTGCAGTCCGGCTATCAGGGGGCACTGATGGCACCCACAGAGGTTCTCGCAGAGCAGCACTATCGCAAGCTTCTGGAATGGCTCACCCCCCTCCATGTGCCAGTGGAACTGCTCACAGGCTCGATTCGCCAAGCCAAGCGACGTCAAATTCTAAGTCAATTGGCAACGGGGGAATTGCCCGTGCTAGTGGGTACCCATGCCCTGATCCAAGAGGGAGTGACGTTTCAACGACTGGGTCTGGTGATCATTGATGAGCAGCATCGTTTTGGGGTGACCCAAAGGGCAAAGCTGCAAGCCAAAGGACTTCTGCCCCATGTCTTAACCATGACCGCAACGCCAATTCCCCGTACCCTTGCGTTGACCCTCCATGGCGATCTCGATGTCAGTCAAATTGATGAATTGCCGCCAGGGCGCCGCCCCATTCAAACTACTGTGCTAACACGGAGCGATCGCCCCTATGCCTATGATTTAATTCGCCGTGAAGTGGCTCAGGGGCACCAAGCTACATTGTATTGCCCCTAGTGGAGGAATCAGAAAAAGTAGATCTCAAATCGGCAATTGCCGAGCACAAGCGGTTGCAAACGGAGATTTTTCCCAATTTTCGAGTGGGGCTGCTCCACGGTCGCATGGCTGCTAACGAAAAGGATGCGACGATTCAAGCCTTTGCTAAGGGGGAACTGGATATTCTGGTGGCTACAACGGTGGTTGAGGTGGGGGTAGATGTTCCCAATGCTACAGTGATGCTGATTGAACACGCTGAACGCTTTGGCCTATCACAGCTGCATCAACTGCGGGGGCGGGTGGGGCGGGGGGATCAACAGTCCTATTGTCTTTTACTGAATAGTTCTCGCAATGAGGCTGCCAAGCAACGGTTAAATGTGTTGGCACAGTCTCAGGACGGCTTCTTTATCGCCGAAATGGATTTGCAGCTGCGCGGTCCGGGGGAGGTGCTGGGGACGCGGCAATCGGGGTTGCCAGACTTTGCCTTGGCTAGCCTTGTGGAGGATCAAGATTGCCTAGAGGCAGCGCGATCGGCAGCCACTGAATTGATTGCACAGGATCCTCAGTTGCAGGGCTATCCACTGCTGCGGGCAGTTCTCCAACAACGGCGCGATCGCCTTGTGGAGGGCATGATGAACTAATACCCCGCCTTTGGGAGGGATATGTTAAATTTAGTTAAGAACCTGATAAAAAGCGCCGCCAATGAAAGTCTCTTGGAAAACTGTTCTCCTTTGGTCGATACCCCTACTGCTAGTGGGCCTTCTCCTCTGGCAGGGGGCGAGCAACTTAATGCTCAATCAAAGTCAGCCTCCCCTCAATACGGCGAGTACCCGCATGAGCTATGGGCGATTCCTCAACTATTTGGATGCGGGTCGTATTAGCAAAGTGGATATTTTCGACAACGGTCGCACCGCCATTGTTGATGTCTCTGATCCAGAGTTGATTAACGGTCGCCCCCTGCGGGTACGGGTGGATATGCCGGGTACAGCTCCAGAAGTCATTAGTAAACTGCGAGAGCAGCATGTAGAAATTGATGTGCATCCGGCTCGCAATGATGGCGCCCTGTGGAGTCTATTGGGGAACCTGCTTTTCCCCCGTTTTGC
>DVDZ01000151.1 GCA_015296025.1 Thermosynechococcus sp. M46_R2017_013 | reverse complement strand
TATTGCGAATCAGGTAGAACACCGTACCAATAACAGCAGCAATCGCCGTAAAAGTGCCAAAACCAAAAACAAAGGGACGAAGCATCTCCCGCAGGATATAGCGATCCAATAGGGAGAATCGCGGCTGCCAAGGGATTTTTTCAAAGGCTCGGGCGATCGCCAACATGTTCTATAGCTGCAAGCGGGGTTTTGCCAACTTCCAATAGCGAAAGAATCGCCGCAAATCGGCATTGGCAGGTAATGTCACAAAAGGGTCTGGCTCTAGAATCTCCAGCGGATACGCCAATTGCTGACAAATGGCGCGAAAGCGCGGACTAGGACTAGCCATGGTTACCACGCGATCGCCACCGTGTACCTCAACAAAAGCATTCACCAAGGGAGCCACCTCGCCACGGTACATTTCCACTGGTAGATCCAGCAGGCACTCATAGAGAAACACCAGCCGTTTCAGGCGAATTTGCCATTCCTTCAGTAATCCTACATCCCAGACAAAAATGGCCGGCGCGTTGGGATAGCGGTCAAAGAGCGGCGCCTTGGGATCGAGGCAGTCTCCATGAACCCAAAGAATTGGCTGCCCCATCAGCGTTGCATGGCCTCTTTTTTCAACTGTTTGCTGTCCCGCTGCGCTGCTGCTGCCAAGTCCGCATCCAAGAGGGTTTGACCTGTCGCCGCCAAATAGACATCATCTAAACTGGGGCGCGACTGGGTCAAGCTAAAGAGGGGGAGTCCTGCTTCCTCTAGCGCCGTTTCTATGGCTGGAATCGCCACAGCCGCATCGGTCACTACCAGATTCAAAGAATTGCTCTGGTGGGCATTAATCAGTGCCGATTTCACGCAGTCCAATTGACTCAGAAGAGCCTGCGCCATTTGTGCCTCTTGACGTGGTGTGAATTCCCGTACCCGCAACGTGACGCGATCGCCGCCAATATTGGCTTTGAGTTCCTCAGGAGAACCACTGGCAATCACCCGTCCCCGATCCAGAATCACCAAGCGATCGCTGAGGAGATCCACCTCCTCAAGGTAGTGGCTGGTCAAGATAATTGTCAGCCCCTGGGCTTTGAGATCTCGCAGCACATTCCAGATGACTTGGCGACTTTCAATGTCGAGGCCTACGGTGGGTTCATCAAGGACTAGAACTTGGGGTTGATGCAGCAGCCCCGCTGCAAGATCAAGGCGCTTGCGAATGCCACCAGAGTAGGTACCACACTGGCGATCGCGCCATTCTAGGAGATCTAAGCGCGCCAACACCGCCTCAATCCGCTCTGGAATCAGGGCAGGGGGAATGTGGTACAGTGCCGCCTGCAATTCCAAAAATTCCTGACCCGTGAGGATTTTATCGAGAGCCACCTCCTGAGCCACATAGCCTAATTTTTGGCGCACTAAATGGGGTTGGTGCAGAACCGAAAGACCACAAACCTCCAACACCCCTGCATCGGGCCGCGAGAGGGTGCACAGACAGCGCAACGTTGTCGTTTTCCCTGAGCCATTCGGACCTAGCACCCCAAAAATTTCTCCTTGATAGGCTGTAAAGGAGACATCGGCCACTGCTGTAATGGCACCGTAGGACTTCTTCAGATGTTCGACCTTTACCGTGGCTGTCATGGTGATTACACTCTGTGTCTGATTCCCTTAACATTTTGGCAGATATTTCCCCTGTGTTCAGTGAGCGTGCTACAACAGCAACTAGAACCTATGGGTTAGGCTTCCTATAGCCAATGCTGAAACTGCACCAATTGCAGAGGTTCTGCACCTTACAGACGATCGCCTGCAATTGCGGATTCCAGAACTTAAAACCGATGCCGCCTTTCGCGATTCCCTAAGTGCCTATCTGAAAACCCTCCAAGGCATCAAATCCGTTCACGTTAACTTCCTTGCCGCCTCAATTAGCCTTGAGTACCACATCGAGCAAATTAGACCCCTACAACTGCTAGCGGCCATTCACTCTTGGGGCAATCTCCAAATGATTGGCCAAGGCAATAAGGGATTACAAAACCTCACCCGTGCCTTTGATCTTGAACCCGAGGAGGTGGGCAACAAATTAACCTCTATGGGTAGCTATGTAGGTGATTTTCTCGGTGGCATGGTGGGAGGAATAGCGGCTGGCCTGTTTATAGGGCTTGGGGGTGCAAGTCGGTACGGTTGTCGGTGGTGTTATTGGTGCACGACTGGGTATAAAAGCAACTGAGCAAATTACCTAAGTGCAACTTACTCCCCTTGAGGAAGCGCCGCAACGGATTGCGAAAACCCTTGAAATTCGCACGGGTGATAAAATCGGGGGTGTAGTGAGTGAAATTGCCGACGGCGATGATAGCACAGAGGATACTCGGTTCTCCAGCTAAAGTAGAGGGTATCCGCGCCGGTACGCGAATTAGTCCTCATCTCGATCTGCAACAGTCCAACACCGCAGTCAAAAAGAAGCAAGTATAATTTTTTTAAGATAGTGGCCTCTGGAGATGTCCAGCGCGACAGGAGCGAACTAATGCTCGATACAATCCTACTCCTCATTATCGTCGTGATGGGAATTGCCGTTGGCTTCAACAGCATTGACCTACTCCCGGCAACTGTTCTCGATCAAGTAGCTAACGTTCGTGGATTGCAGTGGGTTACCGCAGGTTTTGGTGCCATCTTGGGCATTGCCTTTGGTCTATTGTTGCAATCCTTTTACCATCGTCTTGAGCGCAGTATTCGTCAATTGCCGCCAGAAACGCTCTTGTCGCGAGCAGTGGGTCTTGTGGTGGGATTACTTCTTGCCAATTTGATGTTGGCACCGATTTTTCTGTTACCCATTCCCAAGGACTTTTCTTTTATTAAGCCGCTGATTGCCGTTCTTACCAGCATTCTCTTTGCCTACTCGGGCACCACATTGGCGGATAGTCATGGTGCTGCCCTTCTGCGTCTGATTAACCCCAACGCGGTGGCCAGTAGTCTCTGGGCAGAGGGGACGCTTAAACCCGCCCGTGCCAAGGTACTGGATACCAGTTGCATCATTGACGGCCGCATTGAAGCACTTTTGAATTTAGGGGTACTAGAAGGCCAGATCATTGTGCCCCGGTTTGTGCTTCAGGAGTTACAACTAATTGCCGATGCGGGGAATGAGCAAAAACGGATTCGCGGCCGGCGGGGGCTGGATGTCTTAAACCGTCTTCAAGCGAGTTTGGGCGATCGCATTGTCCTTCACTCGGCAGACTATCCAGAACTAACAACAGTGGATGCTAAGCTAGTACGGCTGTGCCAAGAAATTAACGGCACCCTTGTCACCAATGATTTGAACCTGAACAAAGTTGCCCGCTTCCAAAAAGTGGATGTCTTTAACGTCAACGAGGTAGCGCAAGCTCTCCGTCCCATTTATCTTCCCGGCGATACGCTGGAGTTGAAAATTCTCAAGGAAGGGAAAGAGCCTGCCCAGGGGGTGGGCTATCTTGAGGATGGCACGATGGTGGTTGTTGAAGAGGGGGTTGATCACATCGGCGATCAGCTACCGGTGGTTGTCACGGGTGCCCTGCAAACTTCGGCAGGTCGCATGATTTTTGCCCGCCTCCAAATGCCCACCATTGCCTAGCATTGCCTGCTTTTGCTCCTAGGGGTATGACATGACCCAAAAGCCACCAAAGGTTGCTTCAGCTCGGCAACTGGTTTCGCCATGGATATGGGGCTTTTTCATTTTTAGCCTCCTATTCCTCGTGGGCGTGCTATTGGCAACGGTGTGGCAACCGACACTCTTTCCCATTGATCTAGTGAATCCGGATCAGCTACGGCCATTACCGGATTTCTTGCAACTGCCGGCGGATGACCTAAGTGTTTGGTGGCCCGTAGTTCTTGCAGCAGGGTTGGCGATCGCCCTTAACTTTATTCCCAGCAATAATGTCAGCCGATTGATTATTCGCTTCATTGTGATTCTTTTTGGCTGCCGCTATCTGGTATGGCGGGGCTGGGTGACGTTAAATGATGCCCAATGGCTCAGTTTTATGGCCAGCTTTGGCTTCTACGGGCTGGAGGTACTCTACTTTTTCACCTATCTCCTCTACTTTTATCAAACAGCATGGCTGACAACAGCGTGGCGATCGCGACAGGCCGATCACTATCAGCAGGCGGTTCTCAGCGGTGAATATTGTCCGAGTGTGGATATTTTCATTCCCACGTACAATGAATCCCCCCATATTTTGCGCCGAACCATTGTGGCCTGCCAGTCCATCAACTACAGGAATAAAAGCATCTATGTCCTCGACGATGGTCGGCGATCGGAAATTGCCGATCTCTGTGAACATCTAGGGGTCAACTATCTCACCCGCCCCACCAATGAGCACCGCAAAGCGGGCAACCTCAACCATGCCCTGAAGCACACCCAGGGTGAGCTAATTGCCGTTTTTGATGCCGACTTTATTCCCTTTCAGAACTTCCTCACCCGCACCGTGGGCTTCTTCCAAGATAATCATGTCTCCATGGTGCAGACTCCCCAGCACTTCTTTAACCCTGACTATCACTCCCAAAACCTCGGCATTGAGTTTATGATGCCCGGTGATATGGAGTACTTTTTTGGCTTTATTCAGCCGGGGCGCGACTTTGGCAATGCCATTATTTGTTGTGGTACTTCCTATGTGGTGCGCCGCCGTGACTTAGAAGCTGTTGGTGGATACTACACCCGCTGTGTGGTCGAGGATTTCCAAACCGGAACCAGAATGCAGATCGCCGGCTATCGCTTGGTGTACCTCAATGAAATTCTCAGCATGGGAGAGTCTCCTCGGAACTTCCAAGATCATCTGGAGCAACGGCTGCGGTGGCTCCAGGGGAATATGCAAATCTATTTCTGTGGTGATGATCTTCCTATTTGGTCAAAACTGTCGTGGTTTCAGCGCAGTTGCCACCTCTCGCTGCTATTGCACAACATTAACCCCTTTATCCGCACT
>DVDZ01000154.1 GCA_015296025.1 Thermosynechococcus sp. M46_R2017_013 | reverse complement strand
GTTGAGCAATGTGCGCGTTGTGCCCCAAACCCACAAATTTCTAGGACAGCGCTAGGGCTATTTTTTAATCAAAATATAGGCATGGACATAGTTCGGTAAGCGACGGGCAGCCGCTTGATAGCTGGCACGGTCAGGAAAAATCCCCGCCAAAAAGTCCAACTGATAGAGATTGGGTACAAAGGCTCCCCCCGTATCGGCAATAACGCCAAGGTGCAGTTTTGGGGGGGTACCCCGTGTATCTTCAATCACTACGACTCGCCCTAGGCCGATATTCCAGACATCTCCGGCAAAGGTCACCTCCGGTTCGATATTGATTTTGTTTTCAATCGTACTGCCGTAGCCCTTGATGGCCGCCACCTCACGAAAATACCAGTAGCGTCGCTGCTCGTAGGGAGAAACTCCCTTCACAAAAGGAATGCCATTGTTGCGATCCACATTAAAAAAGGCTTGGCCACCATCGCTAAATTGGACGAGAATCGTTCCTTGCATCAGGGCATCTTCAAATGCGGCGCGCGTCAAGTAGGCCAAGGGCTGCACCTGTCCATAGAGAGAACCGCCGGGTTCAAAAATTCCCGCGAGTACTTGTTGCTTTGTGAATTGCCGATAAAATAGGTTCTCTGGTTGATCGGGAAGGCGAGGCGGCAAGGCATAAAGAGCTGTATTGTAGGTGTCTGTGCGGGTGCGCGAGCCGCGATGGGTAAACACCGCATAGTTGGTCAGGCGCAATTCCTCCGTTTGATTTGGGTTGCGGGGGTTGTGGGGCAGCCACTGGATCACGCGAAAGTGCTGATTAATAAATGCTGCATCTTGTAAACGGATCGGGCGCTTACTGCTAATGTCCTCTGTCAGTGTTGCAATCATAAAGTCCAGCGTGTCGAGGACTTGGGCTAGAGTGACGCCTTTAATGGCAAGAATCCCCTCCCGCTGGGCAACGACATCTGTATCACCAAACTCTTGAAAATAGTGGCGGGTGTTGCGCAATACTTGGAGTAGTTTCATAGGTGCTGTGCTAATAGGTCGCGAAGGCAGGGGGCGATCGCGAAATAGGCTGCGCCCATCCACTTGAAACTGGGGCTGGCCAAATTCATTCACGGCTGTGTACAGAGGGTTGGTTGGAGAGGGAATCACCGCTGGCGGTGTCTCTAGGGATGCTGTCAATCCTGTTGCCCCTTGACCTCCCAGCATCAGGAGTAATCCACTGAAAAGACCAGCCGTACTAACCCATCCAAATTGCATACCTACACACTGAATATTGCTTAACTTCTCAATCATTCCCTAACCTGTTCTTGTCGTCAAAGGGACATGAAGAAGAAAAAAACGTTGAAGTTTCAGCGGCATAACCTCCCTTAGCGACGATGATAGAAGCAACAGCAATTTTGGAGGACAGCGATGTACACCGAGCAAATCAACCACATTAAGTCCTACACCGCAAAACTAACAACGGCAATGCCAGATGCCATGAAAGCTTTTTATAACCTGAGTCGCGCCTCTTCAAACCCCGGTGCCCTCGATAGTAAAACCAAAGAGTTAATTGCCTTGGCCATTGGCGTCGTCAAGCACTGCGACGGCTGCATTGCCTTCCATACCCGTGCTGCTTTGCACGCGGGCGCAACCCCTGAGGAAATTATGGAGACTCTGATGGTGACCGTGGCGATGGATGGCGGTCCTGCTTTGATGTATGCTACCCACGTGGTAGAGGCA
Organism: Thermosynechococcus sp. M46_R2017_013; assembly: GCA_015296025.1. GTDB lineage: Bacteria > Cyanobacteriota > Cyanobacteriia > Thermosynechococcales > Thermosynechococcaceae > Thermosynechococcus. Next base: position 3,222 of record DVDZ01000154.1, on the reverse strand, counting down.
CTAGAAGAATTTAGCCAAGGGCAAGCTCAGTAGGCAATTCTTCTCAAATGGCAGTTGTTTCAAGGGGCAACGGCTCTTCAGTTTCACTAGTTTCAAGGAAAATTTCCCTAGCGGGTTCATCATAGCTAAAGAGTTCGGCGTAGCGTCCCCAGTCAATGGCGGTATTAAGCTGGCGATCGGCTTCTTGGGGCGTAAAGTGCCGCTCTAGAATATCGAGCACCAAACTCTCAGGGATGCGATGGTTTTGTTTGGCCATCAAGAAGGTGTGGATTTGCTGTACAAGGCGGATATGCTTAAGAAGTTGCTGGCGAATAATCAGCTTGCGTTGGTCAATGTCCCCCTGAATGAAGGCATTGCCAATGGGGGTGACACTGATGTCGCCCTCCTTGAGTTCCACTAGTTCCATCATCTGGGCAGCTTCGACAATGGGCAAAATGTCATCTAGTTCCAGCTGCAGCTCCTGAGCAATGCGATAGAGGTCTTCTTTGCGATGTTCAAGGAGTTCCAATAGACCGGCAATCGAGCCAATGCGCACATGGGGCAGCAGTGGATAACGGGGTTCTTGACTGGTGGGCAGGGTGGTTGGCTTGGGTTCCAGTTGCTCTAGTTCATCTACATGGGGGTTGGTGAGAATTTTATAGATGCGATCTACGGTGGCTTGAAATTCCGGATTCTTGCGATCGCGATAGTGGGGCAGTGTTACCGGAAAATCTGCCCGCACCCGGCCGGGATTGCTTCCCAAAACAATAATACGATCGGCGAGAATGACCGCCTCTTCAATGTGGTGGGTGACAATCAAGATACTCTGGGTGGGAATTTTGTGCTCTAACCACAGGTCGAGAAGTTCAAAGCGCAGGTTCTCCGCCGTCAGCACATCCAAGGCTGAAAATGGCTCATCCATACACAGGAGTTCTGGTTCGACTGCTAGAGCACGGGCAAATCCTACCCGCTGCCGCATCCCCCCCGACAGTTCCTTGGGGTAGGCGTTTTCAAAACCATCTAAGCCGATAATGTCAATCATTCGCAGTGCCTTGCGCCGCCGCGATCGCGGGCCTTCCCCCAGTGCTTTTAGCCCCAGCTCCACATTTTCCAAGACAGTGAGCCATGGATAGAGGGCTGAACTTTGGAAGACAATCGCTGCCCCTGGATTCAAGCCCTGCATCGGCTGCTCGCGGTACAATACTTGCCCAGATGTAGGTGCAACCAAACCCGTAATAATACGCATCAGAGTTGATTTACCGGATCCCGATGGCCCTAGGAGGGCAACAATTTCCCCTGTGCGCAATTCAAGGTTAATCTTTTCCATAATGCTAATGACCTGACCGTTAGGTTGACGGTAGGCCTTACCGACATCCAGTAAGCGGACGAGCGATTCCCCTTTGGTTTTGGCTTGCATAGTCCTGCATCCTGTGGCATTTCAACCGTTAACCTACCATGAGGATTTAGGTCTTGGCGAGGTTGGCAGACAAAAATTGCCCTTTAAGAAAGGGCTGCACCGTTGTTTGCCCATCCCGTAATGGGGAAGGGTAGAATAAAAACAGTTTATATCTGAACAGCTAAAATTGACCATTTCGCCAGAGTAGGCGATCGCTAGCAACTGCTGTAATTTTCCATAGTTTTCCTTTGACGTTATGTTATAAACTAATCAGCGGTTTCTTCACAAAAGGTAACAATTCCGCTATGGGACTTTTTGATGGCCTTTTCCGTCGGCGCAAGCAAGCTGATGCCCAACGGAGTAAAGACTTTTTTCTCGATCCCGATGAAGCCAAGACCTACGGCAACATTGAGTACATGCGTACCCCCAAGGTTGTGAAAAAAACGTTCCCTGCCACTGGTGGTGCCAAAGAAGAAGTAGAAGTCGTGGAGTTAGTCTCCTCCATTGAAAAAATCAATCCCGAAGAAGAAAACAAAGGTAAAGCCGAACCCAGCGTCAGTGAGGTGGTAACGCCCCCCGTAGAAGAAGAGGAACGCCGCCGCAAAGATCCCAGCTTAGACCTCTTTCGCTCCATGGCCAAAGATCTACGCCGTGGCTAACGCCTCAAAACCTCTGGGGCTTGGCACTTGCACATCCCGGTGCTGCCCCCTAGGATGAATACAGCTCTTTTTGCAAAGTCTCTCACTCGCCAAGGAAAATTTCGGATGAACGCCCTTTGGAGCAGTGCCGCGATCGCCTATCTGCACTATCTCAGTTTTATGGTGGCTTTTGCTGCCCTTGTTGTGGAGCACCTCACCCTGCGCAAAGATTTAGACCTCAAGCAGGCTTGGCAATTGGTGATCACCGATGCCCTCTATGGCATTGCCGCGGTGACCGTTCTTGTCACAGGCATTTTGCGGGTTCTCTATTTTGGCAAAGGCAGCGAGTATTATTTGGCCAACCCTGTCTTTCACCTCAAGGTGGGCTTATTTATTTTGGTGGGGCTGTTGTCGCTGTACCCGACAATCTCCTTTTTGCTGTGGATTAAACCGTTGCGAGAAGAGAAAGCGCCAACCCTAGAATTGCCAGCGGTACAGCGCTTAACGTGGGTGATTCGGGCTGAACTAGCCTTTCTTAGCGCCATTCCCCTATTGGCAGCAATGATGGCGCGGGGGATTGGTCTAGATTGGGTTCAACGGTAAGACCCTTTAGCTGGGGAGCGATCGCCCCTATCATAGATCTTGCTGCCACGGATAAAACGGATGAGTCAGCCCACAATTGAGTCCATTCTGCAGGAACGCCGCCTTTTTTATCCCCCCACCGATTTTGTGGCCAAGGCGCGGATCAATTCCCTTGAGGCCTACAATATCCTCTATGAAAAGGCCAAAGCTGATCCTGCCGCCTTTTGGGGCGAATTGGCTGAGCAGGAATTAGAGTGGTTTCAACCTTGGGATCAAGTTTTAGATTGGCAACCGCCCCATGCCCGATGGTTTGTCAACGGCAAAATTAACATTACCTACAACTGCTTGGATCGCCACCTCAAGACCTGGCGCAAAAATAAAGCGGCCTTGATCTGGGAGGGAGAACCCGGTGACAGCCGCACCCTCACCTATGCCCAATTGCACCGCGAAGTGTGCCAATTTGCCAACGTCCTCAAACAACTGGGGGTGAAAAAGGGCGATCGCGTGGGCATTTATATGCCGATGATTCCCGAAGCAGCCATTGCCATGTTGGCCTGTGCCCGTATTGGCGCCCCCACTCTGTTGTCTTTGGCGGATTTAGTGCCGAAGCTCTCCGCGATCGCCTTT
>DVDZ01000052.1 GCA_015296025.1 Thermosynechococcus sp. M46_R2017_013 | reverse complement strand
CACCTTCGACTGCGGGTTTGCCAGATCTCCTCCTAGCAGTTGAAAGGCCTCTTCGGAGGTTAGCCATTCCTTGCTGGGATCACCTGTAGGGATTTTCTCCTCGAGGCGCCTGAGCTTCGTGACCAAGCTTTCCCATAGATTGCGGCGAGGTTGTTGCTGCTGCAGGCGAGAGCTAAGCGATCGCCACAATAGTTGCAGTTGCACTCCGAGATACTGGAAGAAACGCTGGATCAACCGCCCAATCTGATTCAAAAGCAGGGGTAATCCCATGGTTGACGGTGGCGGCGATCTCTCAATGACTACGGTACTCCAACCACAGGCACTACACACTTGGCGACCAGACGAGAGTAGCTTTCCTAAACGGGCAGAACAGCGAGGGCAAGTTTCCAGCATTCGTTGCTTTTTGTCACCGATGAATCAAATTTTAGCGGAATGGGCTCCGTTATCGAGGGCGACGATAAAAAGGGCGAGGAACCACCACTGCTGGCACTCGGCGATCGCGCACCTGTACCTCCAGTTCACGACCCGTGTGGGCAAACTCTGGAAAAACATAGCCGAGGGCGATCGCCTTCCCCAAGGTGGGAGATAGGGTGCCACTGGTAACTGCGCCGACGGCCTGTGCACCTGCATAGATTGGATAGCCATGGCGAGCAATGCCTTTGCCGACAAGTTCTAGACCCACCAACTGCCGCTCAATTCCCTGTTGCTTTTGCACCAAAAGGGCAGTACGACCTACAAAATCGGGCTTTTGCCAATCAATCAACCAATCAAGACCCGCCTCTAGGGGAGTGGTTTGCTCATCCATGTCTTGGCCGTAGAGGAGCATTGCCGCCTCCAAGCGCAGGGTATCCCGCGCCCCCAAGCCACAGGGAGTAACACCGGCTGCCAGCAGGGTTTGCCACAACTGTTCCCCCAATTCTGGCGTTACAAGAAGTTCCCAACCATCTTCACCCGTGTAGCCGGTGCGGGCAATCCAAGCGGGCTGTCCCAATAGATTCACCTGAGCATGGCGATAGGCCTTAATCTCCCCTAAAGAGCGATCGCTTAGGGGAGCAAGAGTTGCCGTTGCAGCAGGACCTTGAAGGGCAATGAGCACCTGTGTTGTTGACTCATCAATAAAATCAATACTGGCGGGTAAATACTTCTGAAACCATGCCCAGTCCTTGGCAGTGGTGGCTGCATTGACAATACAGCGTACCTCCCCATCGCCAATGTAGAAAATCACATCATCCACAATGCCCCCGCCTTCATTGAGAAGGAGAGTATATTTCGCCTGGCCGGGTTGCAAACGACTCAGATCCGTGGGCACCCGTTCTTGTAGTGCCGCGATCGCCCTAGGGTCTCGCAGGAGAAACTTACCCATGTGGGAAATATCAAACATCCCCACCCGCTGCCGCACCGCTTGGTGTTCCTGCAAAATACTGCTGTACTGGAGGGGCATCTCCCACTCGCCAAAGGGGGTAAACCGTGCTCCTTGATGCAGGGGATAGAGGGGGGTACGACGCAAGGATTTAGCCATAGGTTACAAAAGGAAAGAGACTATCCAGTTGTTGTTGCAGTTGGGCAGGGGTCAGTGCCGGTTCACGGCAGCGCAAGCCTTCACAGACAAGGGCAATAGGTTCTAGGTCAGCGCAAACTTTGAGGACAGCCGTCGGCAAGTAGCGATCCAAGAAGGTGGTCACCTGATCAGAGCGCGTTTGCACACAAACTGGTTGCAAATACCACTGCAACGCTGCCAAAAGGCTCGGACAACTTTGGGGAGACTCCTTCATCAACTGGCTAAAGAAACGCAGTCCCTTTTCTGCCTGTTCAAGATAAGTGGGATTTTCTGTGAGCAAGAAGAGCTGCACCAAGTTGGCGATCGCCACCCCATTGGCAGAAGGTGTGGCATTATCCAACCCTTCCCGCTGGCGCAGAATCAAGTCGGCTCGCTCTGGAGCATTGTAGTAGCCCCCGTCTGTTGCCCCTAATTCCTGATCAAAAAGGGCTTGATACCGACAGGCCAACCCCAGCCACGGCTGCGCCGCTTCCCCCACGGCTAAACTGGCGTGATACAGGGCAAGAAGGGCTTGGATCCAGTAGGCATAGTCTTCGGCCTGCGCCACCTCAGTGACACTGCCCCCATAGTTTAGGCGGTAAAGTTTGTCCTGCTGATATTGATGCTCGTGGAGCCATTGAGCTGCTCTAGCTGCCCGTTGCCAGTAGGCGTGTGCCCTCCAGACTTGGGCAGCCGTGGCTAAGCCGGTAATCATCAGGCTATTCCACGCCAAAATCATTTTGGTATCGGTGACTGGCGGAATCCGTCCCGGCCAAGCCCGCCCTTTAGCAGTTGCATTATCGGTGGCCACAGGAAAGGGCCGATCCAGGGGTGTATCGGCACCATAGCGGCGGGCAAAAAGTTTACGCAGAATCGGTTTTAGAGCTTCAGGCTTTTCAGGGGGGCGCACTTGCTTGAGCACAATTTTGCCCTCGAAGTTACCCTTGGCAGAGATGTCAAAGTGGGCTTGCAATTGGGTCAATTCAGTTTGGCTTAAGATCTGCTTTAGCTCCGCATACTGCCAGCAGTAAAAGGCGCCCTCCTCGGGTTCAGAATCATGAGCACTAACAAAGCTATCGGCATCTTGAGCCGCGTAGAAGTAGCCCTCAGGAGCAGTCATTTCCCGATCAAGCCATTGAATTGTTTGGGCAATTGCACTGGGAATCTGGGGGGAGCGATCGCCCTGCTGCCACAGCCGTGCCAGATAGGTCACAATTTGGCCATTGTCGTAAAGCATTTTCTCAAAGTGGGGCACCGTCCACTGCGGATCGACGGTGTAGCGATGCCAGCCACCCCCCACATGGTCATAGATGCCCCCCTGCAAGAGGTTATCTCCCCGCAGCCGACACAGGTGCAACAGTTCGCCAGGATTGGAACTCAGAGCTAACCCCTGGAGAAGCATTTGGGCATAGGGCATCATGGGAAAACAGGTGCCTTGGGGGCGATCGCGCAAAATCGGCGTGACTTTGCGAATCCCCGCCCTGAAGAGGTCTGCAGTTAGGGGAACTTGCTCTTTTGTCTCAGCTGGGGGAACCAGATACTGCCAGAGGGTAGCCTGTTGGGCAGCAAGCTTGTCCTTTTCTTGGTCATAGAAGCGGCGCACCGCCTGCAACACTTGCAAAAAGCCCGGCCGGCCGTAGCGCGGTTGTACAGGAAAGTAAGTGCCGCCATAAAAGGGACGGCGATCCTGAGGGGTAAGGAAGATATTTAGCGGCCAGCCCCCTTGCCCCGTCATCAGTTGCAACGCCTGCATGTAGAGGCTGTCAATATCGGGTCGCTCCTCGCGATCCACCTTAATCGGCAGGAAATAGGCATTGAGATAGGCGGCAATCTCTGGATCGGAAAAGGCTTCCCCCTCCATGACTGTGCACCAGTGGCAACTGGAATAGCCAATCGAGAGAAAAATCACCCGATCCTCGGCAGCAGCTTTGGCAAGCGCTTCATCGCACCACGGCCACCAGTCAATGGGGTTTTCGGCATGCTTGCGCAGATAAAGACTTTGGCACTGGCTAAGGCGATTTGGCATGGGGGCGTACCATTTCAACACTAATTTGACCTGTAAAGTTGGGCACTGGCGGGGCAAGTTTTGTTACGCGTACCGCTGCCCGCTGCACTTGGGGCGGGGCAAGGCAAAGGTTCATAATCGCTGCCGCAAGAGTCTCGATTAACTGAAAGCGCTGTTGCCGCATGAGCTGCTCAATTGCCTGCAACAGGGGGCGATAGTCAAGGGTGTCCTCAAGGCGATCGCTGGCCGCCGCCTGGGCCATATCAAACCAGAGCTTAATGTCAATCTCAAACCACTGGCCAAGAATTTGTTCCTCCGGGAGGGCGCCCGTATAGCTGTAGTAGCGAATTCCCGAGAGGTGGAGACAGTCAATTGATGATTCGCTCAAGGGTATCGATCCATAACAACACAGGAAAAAATTCTGCTGGGCTTATTGATTTTTGTGCCCCTTGCCCTCCTTAACTTTATCGTCAAAATGCCACCAATGGTGAGCTTTATCCTCAGTGGCCTCGCCATTATTCCCCTTGCGGCTTGGATTTCCAATTCCGCGCTTTAATCCCTTTGAACTGTTGGCCGTTGTGCTGCGGTTGCCATCACCAACTCCCTGAGCAGTGATGGGCGTACGAATTGGCTAGAGGGTGTGCTGCTGATGATCACCTATCGCCTTCTTTATTTACCCATAGCAAAGATGCGGATGGCGAGACTCGAACTCGCAAGGCAAAGCCACACGCCCCTCAAACGTGCGCGTATACCAATTCCGCCACATCCGCTTAGCTCAATGATTATAGCGCAGATTGCTGAATTTTTGAAAGTGGTAATCTGGCCTCCCAGTGGCAAAAAATTGAGCAGTGCCGCCGCGCATCCTATGAATGAACGCGAAGCGTCATATTCCCAGAAGAAGGCTGTAGCCTGCTTCTGGGAATCGCTAGTTAGCAGCGGACGGGGTATTTTTTCCAGCCAAGGACGGCACTATTGCCCACCAGACAAGAACTCTGGGCGTCTGGGGACAAAGGTACAACTGCGCACCGCAGGGGCTTTGAACCTGCAAGTCTTAGCATCACCCGATTTGTAAATGTAGGGAACAGGCCAAAAGTTGGCCTGAACCATTTCAACCCGAAACCCACAGGCAGAAATGACTTGGGGTGCTGCAAAGGCAAACGTTCTTGGCAGTAGGCGAGAGCGCCGCCTTCCTCTCTGGTAACAGGATTCAGAAACTACGATTTAATTGCGAAGCAATAAATCGCTAGTTGCGTTTACAGTAGAAACTGCTCCTCTCTAAAATTGCTTTCTCGCTGATCTTAGGAGAACTGCTATGAATGTAACCGCCTATCTGATTGGTACTGTTGCCCACAGTAGTGGCCTTCCCGTTAAGACCATTCGCTACTACGAGGAATTGG
>DVDZ01000065.1 GCA_015296025.1 Thermosynechococcus sp. M46_R2017_013 | reverse complement strand
CGCAAGTGTCACCTGCCGCTGAGAATAGAGAGAATAGCAACGGGTGTCAATAAATTTGCTTTCACGTCCTCAACCCTGATGTTTAATTATTTGGTTTTAGATAGAGCCGCAAAATAAATGTCAAAACCTCTATTTTCCTTCCTCAGGCTAAGCCTAAGGGATCATTGGCGTGAGGAGCTAGTCATTCGTGTCCGTGTCTTCAAATTCTAGCGGATTATTTATGGTTGTTGGCAAGACGGGACGATGCCCCATCAATGCTAACTCTACACGTGCTTCAAGGGGGGGGGTAGCGCCATCAGGGCTATCAACGAGGGCGGATTCATCAATCGCTAGATCAAACCAAAAGGTACTACCGACCCCCAATTCACTAATTAAATGAATTTGTGTGTTGTGCTTGTGGATAATATCTTGAACGATAGCTAGCCCTAGCCCTGTCCCCTCTAGGGTATGTACGCGATTCTCGACGCGGAAAAATCGCTCAAAAACGCGGGGTTGATCCTCTGGGGCAATGCCCATACCCGTGTCGGCCACTTCAATGCGCACCCGTTCCTGCTCTGGATCGCTGGGGGGATGCCAGACATAGGCACGAATCGTCACCCGCCCGTTTTCGGGTGTAAACTTCAAGGCATTGCCCACCAAGTTAGTGAGCGCACCAACTAGCAGATCGTAGTTACCCCAAACCGGTGGCAGTGGGTTTTCCACTTCAGCAGTTAGGGTAATGGACTTGTTGGCAGCATTGAGCTGGTAGGTGCGCATAATCTGATCAATCACCTGCGCCATCTGCACGGCGCCAAATTGATAGGGGCGACCCGATTCAAGGCGGGAAATATCGAGGAAATCATTGACAAGACGAGTTAGACGATCGGTTTCATGGTTCGCAGTTTCTAAAAATTCCTGTTGTTGTTTCTCACTCAAACTGCTGCCATACTCTTGAATGGTTTCAATGATGGACTTGATGTTGAATAGCGGCGTGCGCAACTCGTGGGAGACATTGCTAATCAGTTGCGCTTTGGCTTCGTTGAGTTCCACTTCACGGGTAATGTCCTGAATTGTAATCGCAATACCTTTGGGTTTTTCCCGCTGCGCATCCATAACAGTTGTCAGCAGAATCCGCACCGATCGCGAGCTGGGTTCTTGCAGCGTCACCCGAAATTCTCCCCCTTCTGACTCGCCACGAGAAGCCTTGTAAAGTGGGCAGGTGAGTTTTTCGCACACAGGTGCCGGAAAGCAGTTGAGGGCATTTTGACCAATGACATTCATCCCCTCCCAATTAAAGAGACGCTGAGCCGTGGGATTGACCAGAATAATCCGCATGTCGGTATCCAGCAAAATCGCCCCATCAGCAATCGTGGACACCAAAGTGTCCAGTTTAGCTTTCTCAGCTTGGAGTTCTTCAATGTTTTGCGCTTCGTAGGAGGCAAGACGTTCAGCCATGTCATTAAAGCTGGTGATCAACTCCCCCAGTTCACCGCCAAAGGGCAGGTTAATGCGTTGCTTGAAATTCCCTGCGGCAATGTTTTTTACCCCCTGCACCAATTCTTTAATCGGTTGGGTAATGGTGAGAGCATTGAAGACGCCCCCCAAAATCACCATGATCCAAAGGGAAACAAAAACGGCGATCGTTAAATCCCGAGTGAGATTGGCAGAGGCAATAAATGTTTGGTTCGGGTTAATCCCAAGGGCAACGACACCTAGGTTTTCGCCATTGAAAGTCAGAGGGACAAAGACATCGGCAACCAAGCCATTGGGGGTTCGGTGCTGGCGCACTAGGGGTTCTTGGCTGGCACGGTAGGTCTCTGGCAGTTGAATGCGGCGGCGCAATGTCAGAGCACTTTCCACTGGGGGCGCAGAGTAGGGCAGGCCATAGTAAATTTCCCCTTCGGGATCGGCGAAAAGGATGTAGCGAATACTGGCACTGCGTTCATAAAATTTACGGGAAAATTCAGCAACGGCAGCGATATCCCCTTTGGCCACAAGGGGCGCTACATCAGCGGCTAGGAGTAACCCTAAATCGCGGCCATAGCGGGTGTCATTGAGGTGGGCATTGGTTTGAATGGTGTTCACTGCCCAAAAGGTGAGGCCACTCATGATGATGGAGACCACCAAAGTTGCTGTGGCCATAAGACGGGTTTGAATCTTGAATTCTGACCACCAACGGGCGATTCCCCGCAATTTATCGCTTAAGTCCCTTTGGGTTTTCTCCGTTTTCAAAACCACCATCGTGCCTAATGTACGAAAAATTTTCTCTGATTCTACGGGATTTTGCTTACATCTTTCTTTATTGTGGCATCTGAGAGGGGTTCCAAACGGGCAAACTCTTCAATGCGACGACTGTAGTGCTGTAGCATCTGCTCAGCCCACATGGCATCAGGAGTGTTGACATATAGGTGTACCAACGGCTCACTGGCATCGGGCAGAATCAGTACCCAGTGATCCGTATTGGGTTCACCAATTTTGACGCCGTCAATGAGACTCAAATGGTTACGGGGGTGGGTTTCTACTAAGTGACGCATCAGTGACCCTTTGGCAATCCAAGGACAGCGAATCGACCGGTGATAGTAGTGGACATGGGGCAATTCTTGGCGCATTACGGTAAGGGGTTTGCCAATCAGTGCGAGCAGTTCGACTAGGGTGGCAATTGTAAACATGGCATCGAACCCCGGATGCAGTTGTGGAAAGATAAAACCGGTTTCTGCGGCACCCCCAAGAACAACGCCACTGTGGTGTTGACAGGCTTCCATTAGATCAGTGGGGTTAGTGCGACTGCGGATAATGTGTCCGCCTTGCTGGCGGGCGATCGCCTCCACGGCACTAGAGGCGGTGACGGGCACCACCACTGTCCCCCCTGGATGGGTCAAAAGTATCAAGTAGGTCATCAAAGCCGTGAGTTCCTGATCGCTAAACACTTGACCGGCATTGTCCACCAATGTCAAGCGTTCACCATTGGCTGAGACTTGGACACCTAAACTGGCGGAAAGGGCGGTCACCACCTGTCCCAGTTCCCGCAGCAGCCGCTGTCGTTCAAGAATATTTAAGGGAGTTGGATGCAGGGTTGCATTGAGTACAACAGGATCACAGCCGAATTTGCTGAGAATCTGGGGCAAGACCACACCAGAGACGGCATAGGCGTAGTCAATGACAATTTTGGTTGAATTTGCACAGAAAAGCTGGGTATTTAGCCACTTTTCAAAGCCTTGGGCATAGGCAGCTACACAGGTGTTGGGATGGGTCATGACACCAATATCTGCAAGCAGGGCACGGCGAATATCTTCACGGAAGAAGGCGGTCTCAATTTGCCGCTCTTTAGCTTTGCTCAAGTTGATGCCCTTGTGGTCAAAAAACTCAATCAAAAGTTGATCGGCGCGATCAGGATGGGCACGCACATGAATGCCCCCACTTGCCGAAAGGGTTTGCGCCGCAAAGCGGGCAATCGGTAGGGCGATCGCCTCCAAGTTGAGGACATGAATCCCTACCGACATCAGCCCCGACATCAGGGCATGGGCCACCATCCGCGATACATTGCGTTGATCTCGCGAGACAAGGACACTGGTTCCCGGTTCTAGGGTTGAGGCATAGGCTGCCGCCAGTCGCACGGCAAATTCCGGTGTGATCTCTACATTGGCCGCACCGGCCACTCCCCGCTGACCAAAGAGATAGCGCTGACCCGTTGTGCCCCAGATCAGGCTTTCATTCACAATGGCGCCTGCTTCAATGCGTTTTCCCGGCCAGAGTCGCACCCCCTGACTTAGAGTGGCTTCCTCACCTACCATACAGCGACTGCCAATAATGACCCCTTCATGCAGCCTTACACGGCGATCGACATGGACATGGCGCGCCAAAACACAATGCTCTAGTTCACTGTCATCTCCAATAAAACAGCCACTCCATGCCACCACTGAGCGCAAGCGACTGCCATTGCCAATAATCACGTTATCCCCCAAGACCGTCCCTGCCCCAAGGATGGCTCCCCTACCAAAGCGACAGTTATTTCCCAAAACCAGTGGTCCTTGTAGCTGCACCGTCTGGGGTAAGGTGGTGTTGTGCCCTACCCATATTTGCGGCTGAATTTCGTGTCCCTGAATCTCCAAGTGGACACGGCCATAGAGGGCGTCCTGTTGCACCTGTTGATAGGTTTGCAAACTGCCAACATCGCACCAGTAGGCATCCGTAATGTAGCCATACATCGGCACGTCCGCCTGCAACAGCAACGGAAACAAATCCCGGGAAAAATCTCGCTCTATGCCGCCACTCAAATAGTCCATGACCGTGGGGCTGAGGATGTAGATGCCCGTATTTACTGTATCTGTAAACACTTCCCCTGCTGAGGGCTTTTCCAGAAACCGCCGTACTCGGCCATCACTATCGGTAAAGACAATGCCAAATTCCTTAGGCTGAGGCACACGGGCAAGAATGAGGGTCACTGGAGCACCGTGCTGCTGATGAAAACGCAGGGCATCAGTTAAATCCACATCGGTAATGCTATCGCCACTGATGACTAAAAAGGGATCTGTTAACAGCGTGGCAATGTTTTTCACCGAACCTGCTGTGCCAAGGGGCTGTTCTTCCTCAACGACATAGCTCAAGTGCACGCCAAACTCATTCCCATCGCCAAAATAGTCCCGCACCACATCGGGGAGATAGTGTAATGTCATTACCACATCATCGAGGCTATGGCGGCGCAGGAGATTGAGAATATGCTCGGCAATGGGACGATTGACCACCGGCACCATTGGTTTAGGTAGATCGCAGGTGAGGGGACGCAACCGAGTACCACTTCCCCCTGCCATGAGGACAACACGCACTGTTTTCTCCTTTGTCAAACCCCGCCCTAGGATTCCAGTGTAGGAGAAGACGGAAGGCGCAGGGTAATGGCTGAGGAAACTGCAATGATTTTTGACACTCCAGACCCTACTGCCTATAAAAAAACCTACCCTTGGTGAAGGGCAGGTTTAGATTGACGCTATGCGGCGATCGCGCCTAGGCAGTAAAGCTGGCTTTGTACTCGGCGATCGCTTCTTTCAAGAGCGCTTCTGCTTTTTCATCTAGTTTTTGGGTAGTGCGGATAATTTCGCCGTATTCTGGTTTGTTCGTGTGCAGGTAGTCCCGCAAACCGGCAACAAACTTGGCCACTGCCTCCACGGGAATGTCGTCAAGGTAGCCATTAGTACCCGCGTAAATGGTGGCCACTTGGTATTCCACGGGAATTGGCGAGTACTGGGGCTGTTTGAGAATCTCCCGCAGCCGCTGACCCCGCGCCAGTTGATTCTGGGTAGCTTTATCCAAGTCGGAGGCAAACTGGGCAAAGGCTTGCAGTTCATCAAATTGGGCCAATTCCAGCTTTAGTTTCCCGGCCACTTGCTTCATGGCTTTGATTTGAGCAGCAGACCCCACCCGTGACACAGAAATTCCCGCGTTAATGGCAGGACGCAAGCCAGCGTTGAAGAGGTCAGAGGAGAGAAAGATTTGGCCGTCGGTAATGGAAATTACGTTGGTGGGAATATAGGCAGACACGTCGCCGGCTTGGGTTTCAACCACAGGAAGAGCCGTCATGCTGCCACCGCCAAGGGCGTCGTTGAGTTTAGCGGCACGCTCCAGTAGGCGGGAGTGGAGATAAAACACATCCCCTGGGTAGGCTTCACGGCCGGGGGGACGACGCAGGAGTAGCGACATTTGTCGATAGGCTTGAGCCTGTTTGGAGAGGTCGTCATAGATAACAAGGGTGTGCTTGCCTTGGTACATGAAGTACTCGGCAATGGTGGCACCGGTGTAGGGGGCAAGATACTGCAAGGCGGCTGGATCACTGGCGTTGGCGGCAATCACAATTGTGTAGTCTAGTGCACCCCGCTCCCGCAGTACGTTCACCACTTGAGCCACACTGGAAGCTTTTTGACCAATGGCCACATAGACGCAAATCACATCTTGACCTTTTTGGTTCAGAATTGTGTCAATGGCAACAGCCGTTTTCCCCGTCTGGCGATCGCCAATGATCAGTTCCCGCTGACCGCGACCAATGGGAATCATGCATCAATAGCCGTAATCCCCGTTTGCAATGGCTCACACACTGATTTGCGCTGAACAATGCCGGGGGCAGGGGATTCAATTAGGCGAGTCGCCGTCGTGTGGATCTCCCCTTTGCCATCAATGGGGCGCATCAGCGCATCCACTACCCGACCAATGGCCGCTTCACCCACGGGAATTGAAGCAATTTTCCCAGTGGCGCGCACCGTACTGCCTTCTTCAATCCCTAGGCCATCGCCCATCAGCACCACACCTACGTTATCTTCTTCGAGGTTGAGGGCAATCCCCACGGTGCCGTCTTCAAATTCCACCAATTCTGAGGCCATCACTTTGTCGAGGCCATAGACACGGGCAATACCATCGCCCACCTGCAAGACAGTACCGACATTATCGACTTTGATCGACTGTTCGTACTGCTCGATTTGTTGGCGAATAATGCTACTGATTTCGTCGGGTCGGATACTTACCATAGAAGTCGCTCTCAAGGGTTGAACAGTTTACAAAGGAGATGTTAGGCGGATTGCGCCAAGGTGAAACTGAGGCGGCGGAGTTGACCCCGCAGGCTGGCATCAAAGATTTGAGAACCCACTTTAATCACCACGCCACCAATCAGTTCGGGATCGCAGCCAGTAACAAGCTCCACATCGGCAGCACCGGTCATAGTTTTGACCTTTTCCACCACTGCACGGCGTTGGTCATCGTTGAGTTCGACGGCACTGGTAACTTCCGCCAAGACCACATTGCGAAGCTTGCGTACAAGGGCACGATACTGCTCACAAATAGGGCCAAGAAAGTTAATTCGCCGCCGATCTACAAGCAACATCAAAAAGTTGAGGAAGTAACCGTGTACCTTATCCACGGTTAACTGCCGCAGCACATTCTTTTTAGCCTCGGCCTTAATCAGTGGACTTGCCAGAAACTGTTGCAGTTCACTGGAGTTAGCCAAAAGTTCCAGAATTAACTGCGTATCCTGCTGAAACTGGTCAATAAGGTTGTGGCTTGCGCCAACGACAGCAACGCCTCGGCATAGGGTTCAACAAGTTCACCACGGAAAGTGGTCTGCATCATTTGCCTCCTAGTAGGGCAATACTGCGATCAACAAGGGTGCGCTGAAGGTCTGGATTTTGGCTCAAACGTGTTTTGAGCTGGTTTTCGGCCTCTGCAAGTGCCATAGCAGCAATCCGCTCGCGAATTTCAGCGATCGCCCGCTCAGTGGCAGCACTGGTATCTTGGGAAGCGGTTTCCTTCAAGCGCTCAATTTCCCGCTTGGCTTGAGCAATGAGTTCTTCCTTTACCGCCTCGGCACGGGCAAGGGCATCTTCGCGAATGCGTTGTGCTTCCTGTTTGGCCTGAGCCAGTTTTTGCTGCTCTTCAGCAAGGCGGGCAGCCGCCACTTTCTGGCGTTCTTCTGCCTCCGCAAGGGCAGCGGCAATCTGTTGCTGGCGATCGCCCAAGGTTTTACCGAGGACACCTCGGCCAAAGTACACCAATACCCCAATCATGATGGCAAGGTTGATCACATTGGTTTCAAGCAAGTTGGTGTTAAGACCAAAGTGCCCCGTCTCTTCCATTGCCAATAGAAATACTGCGTCCATGACCCACACTCCTAGGCCAGTAATTTTGCTAATAACTGTTCACTCAAGCTGGCAACTTGACCCTCAAGCGCTTGCAGTGTCGCCTGTTTTTGCTGATCAATCTCTGCTTGAATCTTGAGTAATTCTGCCTGCACGGCCTGCTGTGCTTCGGCAATTTCGGCGGTGGCAATTTTTTGTGCCTCGGCTCTGGCCTCTTCAATCAGAGCTTGGGCTTGGCGACGGGTACTGGCCAATTCCTGCTCATACTGCTGAGCCAGTTCAGTGGCCTGTTGCAACCGCTCCTTAGCTTGCTGCAAATTGGTTCGGATATACTCATCCCGATTGTCCAATGCCTGACCCAAGGGCTTGTACAGCAGCGCATTGAGAATGACAGTCAAGATTAGGAATTGCACAGCCATCAGGGGTAGGGTGGCATCAAAATCAAACATCAGCCTCTCCAGAATGGGGAATCGGGGGAAAGCTCATCCAAGCCTCCCCCACTGGGGTTAATTAGGATGCAAAGGGGTTGGCAAACAGGAGCACTAGCGCAATCACCAGACCATAGATGGTCAAGGACTCCATGAACGCAAGGGTCAGCAGCAAAGTACCGCGAATTTTACCTTCTGCTTCCGGTTGCCGCGCAATCCCTTCTAGAGCTTGACCAGAAGCATTCCCTTGGGCTAGGCCGGGTCCTAGAGAAGCCAAGCCAACAGCTAGAGCAGCAGCCAAAACAGAAGCAGAAGCGACTAACGGATCCATAGTTGATTTCCTCAAGACGTAGTAGGACGAAACAAAATTTCAAAAGATAACAATAGCAGGGTATGTACCCCTTTTAGGAGTGAGCCCCTTCGTGCTCGCCGCCATGCCCCTCCATGGCCTCCCCAATATAGGTGGCTGCGAGGGTGGCAAACACAAGAGCCTGAATGGCGCTGGTAAAGAGTCCCAAGGCCATCACGGGCAAGGGCACAAACAAGGGCACCAGCAACACCAAGACCCCCACCACCAATTCATCCGCCAAGATGTTGCCAAAAAGACGGAAGCTCAGGGAAAGAGGTTTTGTAAAATCTTCCAAGATGGCAATGGGAAGCAATACAGGCGTTGGCTCAATGTACTTGGTGAAATACTTCAGCCCCCGCTTGCGTAACCCGGCATAAAAATAGGCCAAAGAGACCAGCAAAGCCAAGGCTACAGTGGTATTGATGTCATTGGTGGGTGCTGCCAGCTCCCCTTCTGGCAGTTCAATGAGTTTCCACGGTACCAGTGCCCCTGACCAGTTACAAACAAAAATGAACAGGAACAGTGTTCCCACAAAGGGAACCCAAGCTCGGTATTCGTGCTCACCCATTTGGCTTTTGGTCAAGTCGCGGATGAATTCCAGCGCGTATTCCATTAGGTTCTGAATACCACTGGGCACCTGCTGAATCTTCCGCGAGGCGACAAAGGCCGCCGCAATTAAAATGGCCATGACGAACCAAGTGGTGATGAACACTTGACCGTGAACTCTCAAGTTGCCAATGTGCCAGTAAAAATGGTGCCCTACCTCTAACTTGGCAAAGGGAAGAGCTGTCCAAAGGTGTATCAAAGGCATCATGCCTCCGCGCTCGGTTGTCTAAGCACTACAGTGAGCCAGTGTTAAGGGGACGGCAAAACCGTACGAAACATATAGACCAGAATGGCCGCTTTGTAGGTTAAGAATCCCAAGAACACTGGAATAACATGCAGCTCTTGCCAACGGGCTGCCAAAATAATCACAACCACAACGACAAGGAGCTGCGTTTTTACCAGCTTCTTCTGGTCATTTCCTAGGCGCTCCACACTCCGGGCTAGGAGCTGCAGATAAATTAGGCTTGCACCCGCCCCCAAAAGGTAATTCAATGCTGTGTTAAGGCCGTAAATGAGCCAAACCGCTCCAAAGGCGATCGCCATCAGCACTAAGCTTGTCGTGAATAATTCGCGACAGAGCTGATAAAACTCCGCCATCGAGCCGCCCTTGTGGGGGGAATTGGCAACGGTTGCTGAAGAAGCAGAATCGGGAACGGTCACAGCAGAATAGGGAGCATCCAAGGATGCCTTGAACTGGCCACTAAGCATCCTATCACGCAGTGGTTACGAAAAATAGCGTAAAGCCCCTGGTTTAAGCGCAGGCTGAATTTATTCAGCCGTGATGGGGGTCATGACGGATTTTCACGTCCCTTGAGTCTAAAAGAAGCCCTGCCCATAATAGGCAAGGTCGGCTCTGGGGAGGGGATATTTGGCAATCCTTGTAACTTCGAAGGGAGAATTCTCCCTTTTGTAAAACGAGGGAGTATCAAGTGATGCTCCTAATCATCTATGCTACTGCTGTTGATTTCGCTACGAATGTAGCCCTCAAGGAGTTGAAAAATCTCCTGTAAACGCCGAGGATTGGTGAGGTAAAGATATCCCAGTAGGGCTTCAAAGCCAGTGGCTTGGCGGTAAATTTTTGCGGCAACTCGCTTCGGGCCATCGGCAGCCGCATTGCGACCCTGACGAAAAATCGAGCGTTCCGTTTCGGTGCAATGCTCCCAAAGGAAGTCCATATAGCGGGCTTGACTTTCGGCGCGCACATGCGCCACCACTTGGCGGTGGTAGGTATTGATGCGTTGGGGCGGGGTTAAAAAAAGCCAACGAATAAAGAGTTCATAAACGGCGTCACCAAAGTAGGCCAAGGCTGCCGGCGGCAGTTGATGGGCGGGAATTTTGGGGGGTACAAGGGGCAATAGTTCCGTAGAGTCAAACATGACGTTTTAACAAAAGCACCCCCCTTGGTTGTACCATCTGCAGAACTGAAGTGCTTAAGAATGGGCTTCCCCTGTAATTTGGGCGATCGCCGTTGCCAGATCCGGCTGAAGGGACAAAAAGTTTTCTAAACGAACCAGTTTGACAGTTTGAGTAACACGGGGGTTGGTGACAATTTGCAGTTGACCCTGATGCTCTTGGGCTTTTTTGGCTAGTTGTACCAAAATGCCGAGGCCAGAGCTGTCAATAAATTCAATTTTTGAAAGATCCAAGATGACATTGGCAGGCCCATCGTCAAAACACTTACTAATGACTTTGCGAAACGCCGACTCAGAAAACGCATCAATGAGACCCGTCAGGCGAAACACTTGATAGTTATCGCGAATCTCACGGGTACCTCTTAGGCTTTGGGTTAGGGCAAGTGGTTCAGAAATGAGTACCTCCTTTGCCGATAACTGGACACACAAAACGATAGAAGATAAGTATAAATAAACGTGGCATGCTTGTCTATGACCTCATGAGAGTTTGGCAGCGCAGCAAGCAGTTTGCCAGAATCAGATCAGGTACCGCCCCAATGAAACAAGTTATCTAAACTGTTGATGAGTCTGATTAACAGTAGCAGTCTGGGAGGGCTGAGCTTGCCCATTTGGCTCCAAGAAACGCCAACGGCGATTGCGGTCTTTATGCAGCAGTGTCAAACTAAGTTTGCCGCCCAAGCTCCTTCTGGCTTTGGCGATGCCGCGATCGCTATTGCACTTGCCTGATTGACTGCCTCCAAGAAAAAATGAGCTATGAGGAATCTTAGAAAACTAGTCCCGACAATGAACCGCCGCCAGTCAAGACTGCAACTAACGAATGTATTGGTGTCATTTTTTAGTGTGCCTAGGATGGAAGGGCAATGAGCCTCCGCCTCTTTTGGCATCGTCGCGATCTGCGCCTGAGTGACAGTGTGGGATTGGCCGCTGCCTACGCCCAAACCTCAAAAGTGGTTGGTGTTTTCTGTTTTGACCCAGCGATTCTCAGTGCTGGGGATATTGCGGCGGTGCGAGTTACCTACCTTGTAGGGTGCCTACAGGCCTTGCAGGAGGCCTATCAGCAAGCAGGGGGGAGCTTTTTGATTTTCCATGGCGACCCACGTCAAATCTTGCCCCAAGTGGCCAGTGGCCTAGGGGCAGTGGCGGTGCATTGGCATGAGGATGTAGAACCCTATGGTCGCAATCGCGATCGCGCGGTGGCTGCCGCCCTCAAAGAAAAGGGAATCGCAGTGGAAACTGCTTGGGATCAGCTCCTGCATCCCCCAGAGGCCGTACAAACGAAACAGGGACAGCCCTACACCGTCTATTCCCCCTTTTGGCGCAACTGGTCGAGCCTAACTAAACCAGCGCCTGTCTCCCCCCTCGGCCATCTCGAACCCCTCACCGAAACAGAGCAAGCAACGGCAACCGCCTTGGGGGCTATTCCCCTGCCCACAGCCAAGGACCTGGGATTTCATTGGTCAGGAGAACTCATCCTTGCTCCCGGTGAAGCCGCTGCCCAAGCGCAACTGGAGACATTTATTAACCAGCACATTCAAGACTATAGCGAGCAGCGCAACTATCCCGCCCAGCCAGGAACTTCTCTGCTGAGCCCTGCCCTCAAGTTTGGTGTCATTGGTATTCGCCAAGTCTGGGCAGCCAGCCAAGCCGCCATGGCCGCAGCCCGCACTGAAGAGGCACAGATCAGTATCCGCACCTGGCAACAGGAATTGGCTTGGCGAGAGTTTTATCAACATGCTCTTTACTGGTTTCCCCACTTAGCGGAGCGTCCCCATCGCCAAGGATTTGCCACTTTCCCTTGGGTGAATAACACAGAACACTTTGCAGCTTGGTCTGAAGGTCGCACCGGTTACCCGATTGTGGATGCTGCCATGCGTCAACTCAATGAAACGGGTTGGATGCACAATCGCTGCCGTATGATTGTAGCCAGTTTCCTCACCAAGGACTTGATGATTAATCCCCAGTGGGGTGAGCAGTACTTTATGCAAAACCTGATTGATGGTGACTTGGCAGCCAACAATGGGGGGTGGCAATGGAGTGCCTCCAGTGGTATGGATCCAAAGCCGCTGCGGATTTTTAACCCAGCCAGTCAAGCGCAAAAGTTTGATCCTGAAGCGGAGTACATTCGCCGTTGGCTGCCGGAACTGAAATCCCTAGACACCGCAGCTCTAGTCACAGGCAACATTTCTCCCCTAGAGCGGCAGCGCTGCGGCTATCCCTTGCCAATTGTGGATCATGCCCAGCAGCAGCGGCGATTTAAGCAACTCTATCAAGAGCATTTTCGTTCACCCCTTGTTTAAGGATGAAATTGATGTTCCCTTGATCAGCGCAACAGCGTTATCCTGAAAAAGAACAATTTTTGCGGTTGCATCGCGCCCATGAATATCCTTGGTAGTCTGCTCACTCCCCCCGCTCCCCCCGTTCAAACCCGTCCCCGCCGTGGTATTGAGATTAAGTCCAAGCGCGAAATTGAGATCATGCGCCAAGCCTCGCGCATTGTGGCGACGGTGCTCAAGGAAATTTCCCAGATGATTGAACCGGGAATGACAACAGCAGATCTCGATGCCTATGCCGAAAAGCGGATTCGGGAAATGGGAGCCACGCCAAGCTTCAAAGGTTACCACGGTTTTCCCGCTTCAATTTGTGCTTGTATCAATAACGAGGTGGTGCACGGCATCCCCAGTCCCCGCAAAGTGATTCGCAATGGCGACATTGTTAAGATTGACACCGGTGCCTACTACAACGGCTTCCATGGTGACTCCTGCATTACAATTCCGGTGGGGGAAATCTCCGAGGAGGCTGCCAAGCTGGTGAAAGTGGCCGAAGAAGCGCTCTACCGAGGTATTGAGCAAGTCAAGGAAGGCAACTATCTCATGGATTTAGCCGGTGCCATTCAAGATTATGTGGAAGCCAATGGCTTTGTTGTGGTGGAAGACTTTACTGGCCATGGGGTAGGGCGCAATCTCCACGAGGAACCCTCGGTGTTTAACTTCCGCACCCATGAACTTAAAAACGTGCGGCTGCGGGCAGGCATGACCTTGGCCATTGAACCCATTATCAACGCAGGGTCAAAACAGGTGCGCATTTTGCGCGATCGCTGGACCGCCGTCACAGTGGACAATTCTCTCTCTGCCCAATTTGAGCACACGGTCTTGGTGACGAAAACGGGCTATGAAATCCTCACGGATCGCACCCTTGTCTAAAGCCCTATGACTAAAATTCCCTGCGAAGTCCTTGAGCGCCACTGCTTTTGCCGCAGTCGTAAATTTACCTTTGAGGTCAATCAATATCGCCTGCCCCATGGCTCTATCTCCATTTTGGGAACGGTGCGGCATCCAGGGGGTGCGTTGGCTGTGCCTGTCACCCCAGAGGGAAATCTCATTCTGGTCAAACAATACCGCTTTGCCACGCAGGAGTATCTGCTGGAGTTTCCAGCGGGCACCGTTGAGGATCATGAAAAGCCCCTTGTTACGATTGAGCGGGAAATTAAGGAAGAGACGGGCTACCGTGCTCACCACTGGCAAAAACTAGGGGAATTTTACATTGCCCCCGGCTATTCCGATGAAGTAATCTATGCCTATTTGGCTACCCAACTGGAGAAACTAGAGGCACCCCCACCTCAGGATGCCGATGAGCACATTGAAATTGTGGAATTTTCTCTACCTGAGCTGACCGCAGCAATCCACAGTGGTCAAGTGAAAGATGCCAAAACGGTTACCAGCTTTTATTTGGCGTTGCCCTATCTTCAATCCGCTTAAGCAATCAAATTGTTCGTAAATCTTTGTAAGTCCCCTGCCCCTGCCGCGGTCTTGCCCCCTGAAGATGAGATAATTCTGAAGTAATCCAAGGGTTGGACATGCTGATTGCCAGCTGTCTCAATTAGAACATGGAATGAGTGTTTGATCGTTGAATTATGGAGCTAACTCACCGGCCTCGCCGTTTACGCCGCACGGCTCAAATTCGTCGCTTGGTGCGCGAGCATACCCTAACCACGGGGGACTTGATCTATCCCGTCTTTGTCATGGAGGGGGAAGATCAGGTGCAGGAAGTGCCCTCGATGCCCGACTGCTATCGCTACACGCTGGATCGCCTGATTTTAGAACTGAAGGAGGTCTATGCCTTAGGCATTGGGGCGATCGCCCTTTTTCCTCTCATTCCTGAGCACCTCAAAGACAACGCCGGTAGCGAAAGCTACAATCCCGATGGCCTTGTCCAGAGATCAGTACGAGCCATTAAGGCTGTCTTACCTGATCTGCTGATCTTTACCGATGTGGCTCTGGATCCCTACAGCAGTGAAGGCCACGATGGCATTGTCAAAGATGGCGAAATTCTCAATGACGAAACAGTGGAGGTCTTGGTCAAACAGGCCGTAAGTCAAGCTGCTGCTGGTGCTGATTTTGTTGCCCCGTCGGATATGATGGATGGCCGTGTTGGTGCCATTCGGGCGGGTTTGGATGCCGCGGGCTATACCCATGTGGGCATTCTTGCCTACTCAGCTAAATACGCCTCCGCCTACTACGGCCCTTTTCGAGATGCCTTGGACTCAGCACCCAAGTTTGGTGATAAAAAAACCTACCAAATGGATCCTGCCAATGTCCGCGAAGCAGTGCGGGAAGTCAGCCTCGATATTGAGGAGGGGGCAGATTTGGTAATGGTGAAACCTGCCCTTGCCTACATGGATGTGATTGCCCATCTGAAGCAGGTGAGCGATGTTCCCGTTGCCGCCTACAACGTTTCTGGGGAGTACGCAATGGTGAAAGCCGCCGCCCGCAATGGTTGGATTGATGAGAAAAAAGTTGTGCTGGAAACCCTGCTTGGCTTCAAGCGGGCGGGTGCCGATGTGATTCTTACCTACCATGCCAAGCAAGTGGCGCAGTGGCTGCAAGCAGGGGTGGATTAGCTATTTGCTTCTCGCAGCTTGCGAGTGGTTTGAATCCAACTGGCAATCATTTTGTCTAGTCGCTCATCGAGCTTGACATCCCTCAATTGCCCCTCTGCTGTAAAGGCTTGCCATGCTTGACCAATGGCCACTTGTTCGGGAATTACCCAAGCATGCACCCAGCGCAGAATTACCCGCAGATCGTTGAGGGCATTGCTATTGGTTTGGCCGCCGAGGACACTGATCATTGCGACCACTTTGCCGCTGAGATGTTCAAAACTGAGGAGATCTAGGGAGTTTTTCAGGACACCGCTGACACTGCCGTGGTACTCCGGTGTTACTAACAAAATCCCATCTGCTTCCTTGACCTTGGCGCGAAAGGTGTCCACATCTGGGTAATCAGGATAGCTCTCGGCACCGCTGCAAAACGGGAGACTCATTTGGCGTAAATCCAAGCGCTCCACGGTGACTCCTTGGACGGCTGCTTTGGCAATGGCAGCATCTAGAGCGCTTTGGGAGTAGGAGCCATCCCGCAGACTTCCTGCCCAACCAATGAATTTAAGCATAAACAAACTCGTAATGACTATGGATTATTATACAAAATTTAGACTTTGTGCAAACATCTGCCCTAAGAAGGCACCTCACTAAGGGAAATGCAGCCGCCAGTGGCTATTTGAGCAATGACTCGCTGCAACTGCGCCAGCGATCGCTCGGCCTCGGTGTAGCGATCTTTCCAGTGTTGGATCGCAGTTTCCTGCTCTCGTGCCTGCTGCGCCTGATGGAGAATTTGCTCTTGAAGTTCAGCAATTTGCGCTTCTAGGTGTTGCAGGCGTTCCTGTTGCTGACTGGTGCGCGCCTCCAGTTCTTGGTTGTAGTGTTGGGCAGTCATATATTGCAGGCGCTGTTGCTGATACTCCCGCTCCAGTTCCTGTAACTTAGTTTGAGTTTTTAGCAGAGTTTTACTGAGTCCCTGAATGATGTTGTTTTTATTCTCCTGTGATCCTTGAGCCTGTTGCAGGGCGCTGATGACCCGTTCTTGGGTTTCAATCAAATGGTTGGCTTGGGTAAGGCGACGGTTTAGATCATCAATTTGGGTTTGGCGATCGCTTAACTCTAAACGTGCCTGCTCAAGGCGGGTTTGCAGCAGACTTTTTTCTTCTTGGACTTGGCGCAGTTGGGATTCAAGGAGTTGGCATTCCTGTTCCCGCTGTCGTAGAAGGCGGTGACTATTCACCAATTTGGCTTCGAGGCCATCTTGAGCCTTTAGGAGCCGCTCCACCTCGCGATGTAAATGCTCAATCTCCGTTTGTGATTGCTGAAGAACAGTTTCCAAGGATTGACGATGGTGGCTCATTTCGGCCAACTCGTGGGCACAGGTGGCTTGGGAGCGCAATTGTTCTTGAAGGGCAACGATGGCCTGTTGTTGAATCTGAGCCATTTCCTCAGTGCGAGCCAGTAAATCCTCAAGAAATGCCTGATTGCGCAGTTGTTGCTTTAGTTCATTGATATAGTCTTGGCACTGATCAATGGCTTGCTCTAAGTGCTGAATCCGCCGTTGACTATTCTCATCCTCTGAATTAGTTACCAGCGAGCTTCCATCAGAGGCTCAGAGATAATCGGATTCCATGGAAAACTAAGTTGCTTGGGGGGCTGTGTTTCCATTGCAGGGGAGGTGAGGATTGTGCCACTCTTCCTTAGTTTAACGGCACAGGGAATTGCCGCTATACTCGGGTCAAGATAAAGAGGCTACCTTCATTGCCTCGGGCAATTCGCAAATCCTCATCGAGGTAGGTAATGTCCAACCAACCCTGTTGATCATTGCTATTAAGAGGCACATCTAGCGCCAGCAGCGGCTGACGGCTGTGCAGTTGGGGAATGAATTGGGAAGGCGAGTAGTAATTCAGCCACTGACGCAGGCCAACAATGGAGCGCTCAAAGTACACCTGCACCCGTTGTGATGTCAAGGGTTCAAACCGTGCCAACACACTGATGATGCCCTCAAGGAAGGGCAAACCATACAATTCAGCAATATTGTAGATGCGCTGCTGTTGCGGACGAATGCACTGATAGATTTGCCCCAGTTTCACCACAGGAGAGCGATCCAACGCTAGAAGAGCCTGACTGCTGGTGTAGATCAGTCGCCAATCCCCGGCCAGTTTTTCAGGGACATTCAGGGGCTCTGGAGTGGGATTGATGGCTTCAAGGGAGGTGGCAAGGGCAGCCACCTGTTTGCGATCGCGAGGGGTAGCTAAAATACCTCGATTCAGACCAGCGATCGCCATTAACAATTCTGTTTTTGCCACAGTTTACCCCTCCTTATGAAAGAAACTTTTTCGCGCCGACGGGTTGCGCCAAAACCCCCCTGATTCGAGAATGGGAAAAATCCTCTCCCATTCAGGTTACCGAAATGCGGATCGCGCTATTTACCGAGACATTTTTGCCCAAAATTGATGGCATTGTTACCCGTTTGTGTCAAACCGTACGCCATCTGCAACGCAATGGGCATCAGGTATTGGTGGTGGCTCCCGAGGGTGGGTTGGATCATTATGAAGGCGCACAGATCTATGGTGTCTCCGGTTTTCCCCTCCCATTGTATCCTGAACTCAAATTAGCCCTCCCGCGACCTGCCATTGGTAAAGCCCTAGCCACCTTTAAACCCGATCTGATCCATGTGGCCAATCCGGCTGTTTTAGGGTTGGCGGGTTTGTACTACGCGGAGAAATTGCAATTACCCCTAGTGGCCTCCTACCACACCCACTTGCCCCAATATCTGAAGTACTATGGCCTAGGGTTTCTTGAGGAAGTCCTCTGGTCACTGCTGCGGTGGGGGCATAACCGCGCTCAACTGAATTTGTGTACCTCGACAGCAATGGTGGCAGAACTGAAGGCCCACGGGATTCGCCATCTTGAGCTGTGGCAGCGGGGTGTTGATGTGGAGTTGTTCCATCCCCAACGCCAAAGTCAAGAAATGCGACATTTTCTCAGTCAAGGGCATCCAGATGCTCCCCTACTGCTCTATGTGGGTCGCCTTTCGGCGGAAAAGGAAATTGAGCAAATTAAACCCATCCTAGAGCAGATTCCTCAAGCACGACTGGCACTTGTGGGCAATGGTCCCCATCGAGATGCCCTGGAAAAACACTTTGCCGGCACACCCACCCATTTTGTTGGCTATCTGCGGGGTGAACGCTTGGCAGCAGCCTTTGCCTCCGCTGATGTCTTTGTCTTTCCCTCGCGCACGGAAACCCTTGGTTTGGTTCTTCTAGAGGCGATGGCGGCAGGCTGTCCGGTGGTGGCCGCCAATAGCGGGGGGATTCCCGATATTGTCACTGATGGAGTGAATGGCTTTTTGTTTGATCCGGCGGATCCTACGGGAGCGATTACGGCTTGTCGGCGTCTTTTTGACTCGCCGGGTGAGCGCGAGACCCTACGCCAAAATGCCCGCCAAGAAGCAGAACGCTGGAGTTGGGCTGCCGCCACCCAGCAATTAGAGCAGTACTATCGGTCTGTTTTGCCAGCGCCACAACGGGATGTGGCTCTCAGTCGTTAACGAACCTTGCGGAGTTCCCCATCTAAGTTCATCCAAATGCCTGATCTGCTTCCTGTAAGTGCGGCAGTTTTAGGGTGGCTTGCTTACCTTGAAGAACGACGTAGAAGCCACCAAGGCTAGGGGGTCAATGAGTTGGTGTAGCGATTGATGGCGGTTCAAGGCTTGGAGGAGATGGCCATTACTCTGTTGTTGGGCAAGGAGGCGATCGCCCAAGCCTAAGGCCATGAGAAATAAACTCTGACGGGTGATATACAGGGTTTCAAGGCCAAACTTCTCTCCATAGCGAGTCAAGGCAGTCACATCCATATGAGCTGTGATGTCCTGCTCGCCAACAAAACTATAGGGATTGTTGTGGCGGCGATGGCGGTAGTAGCACTGGAGGGTGCCCTCACAGCGGGCAGGATGGTAGTACTGATGTGCGGGATACCCATAGTCAATGGTAAGAACAAAGCCCTGCTCAAGGCGCTGGCTCAGGTCTTTTAACCACGGGATAAGGTTGAGATTGACTTCAGTACGGTAGCCATCAGCATAGCCCTGCTGCTGTGGATCAATGCCAATGGTGGCAAAGTACTCATGGATGCGATCATCCCTTAGGGGGCGCAACACCTCTTGCAAGGCTCCTTGGTTATCAAGGGTTACATAAATTTCCTGCCAGTTGCCCCCCTGCCATTGCAGCCGATGCACTGGAAAAGCATCTATCAGTTCATTGCTAAAGATGCAGCCAATGAGCGATTTAGCAGGGGTCTCAGAACCTTGCCAGTACAGGCGATCGCCCCAACGTGCCAAGCGTTGCTGTTGGCGCTCCCGTAAGCTGGGGGATTGTTCTTGAATCCGATACTCTAGGGCGGCAAAGAAATCGGGATAGGTCGCCTGACTATAACCTAAGACAACATCAGCAAACTCCCCTTCGCCAGCGCCTATTTCCAGCAGCGTAAACCGTTGGGGACAATCCAAAGCGTGCCACATCTGAACAAAGGCTTCGCTGAGGAGTTCGGCAAAATCTCTAGTCAGACTACTGGATGTGATAAAGTCACCCCGTCGGCCAATTTGCATTTGAGGCCGGTTATAGTAGCCCCCCTGTGGTGCGTACAGCGCCAAACTCATAAACTCACAGAAAGAAATGGCGCCTGTTGCCCTGATGCGCTCCTGAAGATCAGCCAATACCTGATTGTTTTTTGGCATCAATCATCCACTCCTGCAATGGGGGCAAAGCCTTGGCGCTGCACATTCTCGATAATGACGTGCGGTTCAAGAAATTGCAGCAGGTCATCGCGTCCACCGGCCTTGGAGCCAATCCCCGAAAGCTTAAAACTACCAAAGGGTTGCCGAGCAACGATCGCTCCGGTAATGCCGCGATTGATGTAAAGGTTGTCCACGGCAAACTGGGCTTTTGCCTGCGGGACTATACCCTTCTGTTAGAGCATAGGCGGTGACATTGGCAAGTTCAAGGGCTTGGGCAAAAGTTTTTGCCGCAGTACCGCCAGCACAGGGTCAAAAATTTCCTTTTCGGCGATCGTAGCACTGGGGCCCCAGGTAAAGATTGTGGGGGGAGACAAA
>DVDZ01000026.1 GCA_015296025.1 Thermosynechococcus sp. M46_R2017_013 | reverse complement strand
CCGCTGTTGGCGGGGCAGGGCAATTTTGGCTCTGTGGATGATGATCCAGCGGCGGCAATGCGCTACACAGAAACGCGCTTAGCCGCGATCGCCCAGCGCACGCTCTTGACCAATATCAACGACGCCATCGTGGAGTTTGTCCCCAACTTTGACAGCTCCCAAGCGGAGCCGTTGGTTTTGCCGGCACAACTGCCAATTCTCCTATTAAATGGCTCAACGGGGATTGCCGTGGGCATGGCCACGAATATCCCCCCTCACAATCTGGGGGAAGTGGTGGAGGCTCTGATTGCCCTGATTGACCGCCCCCATCTCTCTTTGGAGGAACTGCTCACTCACCTGCCGGGACCAGACTTCCCTACAGGGGGGGTAATTGTGGATGGGGCAGAACTGCGACGCGCCTACGCCACGGGTCGAGGGACGATTACCCTGCGGGGGGTGGCTCAGCTTGAGGATATTCAGCCCAGCCGGGGTCGCCACCGTCGCCAAGCAATTGTGGTGACGGAGTTGCCCTATCAGGTGAATAAAGCGGCATGGATTGAGAAAGTGGCAGATTTAGTGAATCAAGGCCGCCTGGAGGGCATTGCCGATCTGCGGGATGAAAGCGATCGCGAGGGGCTGCGGGTGGTGATTGAACTAAAGCGGGAGGCTGCGGCAGCGCAATTATTGGAACAGCTCTACCGCCTGACACCACTGCAGGTCACCTACGGCATCAACTTAATGGCACTGGTGGGCAATCAACCCCGCCAACTCTCCCTCAAGGAGATTCTCAGCGAGTTTCTTCACTTCCGTGAACAGACGCTGCTGCGCCAGTATCGCTATGATCTCGAAGCTGCTCAAGTCCGCCAGCATGTGGTGAGTGGACTCTTAATCGGCCTCAGTGCTGTGGATCAGGTGATTGAGATTTTGCGATCAGCAGCGGATGGCAGTACTGCCCAGCGGGAATTGATGGCGCGCTTGGGCTTGAGCGATCGCCAAGCCAGTGCTCTGATTGCCATGCCTCTACGCCGCCTCACCCAGCAGGAGCGCCAAGAACTGGAACGGGAACAGGCGGAGTTGCAGGCGCGGATTGCCCAGTTGGCAACCTTGATGAGTGAGCGTCCAGAGCGCCTCAAAGCCCTAAAGAAAGAACTGCGCCAGTTAAAGAAAGAGTTTGCTGACCCCCGCCGCACCCAAATTCTCACGGAAGTGCCGTCAGTGGAAAACAATAACTGTGACGAGGCTCCCCTATGGGTAGAAGTCAATCATCGCGGCTATGGGCGCTGTCTGCTCCAGCCCAGTCGGAGTAGTATTCCAGTCCAAACATGGTGGCCGTGGTCAGAGCCATTGCCCTTGGCATTCTCGGTGCAGGCCAGAGATCGCCTCTGGGTGTTTAGCGAAAGCGGCAAAGTCTATCCGCTGCCAGTGGAGCGACTACCTGTTACCAGCCGCAGCGATCGCGGTCAACCCCTCCTGACCCTTTTGGCGGAGTCCGCTCAAGGAGAGACCCTTTTAACCGTTCTTCGCGGTCAACCCACAGCAGAGAAGCTGATTCTGCTGACGCGCCAAGGCCGAATTAAGGTCATTCCAATCTCAGATCTTCAAGCCCTGCGCGGGCGCGGTCTCCAACTCACAAAACTCAAAGCGGGGGATGCCCTCGGTTGGGTTCTGCCTGCGGACACAGATCATTTGGTGTTCGCCACTTCACGGGGGCGGGTCTTTCACTTTTTTATCCCTGACATTCCAGTTTTGGGACGGCTGAATCAAGGTCAAGTGGCGGTGCGCCTCGGTGTGCAGGAGACATTGGTGGGGGCGATCGCCCTCTCGGAACAGGAGTCTCTTCTCCTTGTCACCCGCTCAGGTTTGGGCAAGCGACTGCCCCTGTCCCTCATTGAAGTCACTCCCCTCGGCCATTTGGGACAGTTGGCAATGCCCCTAGGACAAAAACAGGATGGCTTGGCGGGACTTGGCCGTGGCGGTAGCCCCTTGGCACTGGTGACAACCCAAGCGCGGGCATGGATCACAAATGGCGCCGACGTGCCCCTCCTTAATAAGGAGGCGATGGGGGTGGCGATCGCTCCCCTTGAGGAGGGGGAACAGATTCAAGCGGTGGTGCCGTTGGCCTGACCCACTCCAGCCACTGACCGCAGACCCGCAGGTGGCAGCCCCGCGACAGCGTTGAGGTTTGCTGACCGTTACCTGCCGCGATCAGGGAACGCACTTCTTCAACCACCCCAAAGTTAACCCCCCCCTGGAGGTGGCGGCAGAGGAAGTGGTAAATCAGGCGGCGCTGCAGGGCAAGGGGCAATTCCCGGAGACGCAACCGGTTCAAAGCGGGGGGATGCTCACGGATCACTGCGGGGGCAAGACGAGCAACCTCAGCCTCGAAATAGGCGCGATCGCTAGCCAGCAGTTCAGCGGTTTGGGCAAGCACCTGTTCCACACGGGCATTGAAGTGCGCTTGTAAATAGGGGATTAACTCCAAACGCAGCCGATTGCGGCGATAATCCAAACTCTGGTTCGTTTCATCCTGCCAGAGGGGCAACTGATGTTCTCGGCAAAAGGCAGCCGTCTCCGCTCGCGTCATCCCTAGGAGCGGCCGCACTAGCTGCACTGCCCCCAGAGAGCGGCAGGGCAAAAGAGTGGCTAAACCATCGGGACTGGCGCCGCGCAATAGATGCAGCAACAGACTTTCAGCGCGATCGCTTTGGGTGTGGGCTGTCACCACATGGGTGCACCTCAAGGCCTTGGCCACCGTTTCAAAGACTTGGTAGCGCCATGAACGGGCTGCTGCCTCAGTTTTCGGCATCTCCGGAGCACGTACTACCTCACAGGGCAGGTGCCATCGCTGCGCTAGCTCTTGGACAAAAGCGGCATTGGCAGCACTATCGGTGCGCCAGCGGTGATCACAATGGACAACAGCCAAGCTCCAGTGCCAGTGGGGCTGCAAATCCAGCAACAGTCGAGTTAAACAAATGGAATCTTGACCCCCCGACAGGGCAATGAGCAGCCGCGACCCCTGGGGCAGCCATTGCTGACTTTTTAAGGTTCGATGCAGGCGGGCGTGGTAGATGCCCCACACGGGTCCACTAGAAAAACCAACCGTAGGAGTGCAGGCCTTTCCCCAGCAAATTTACCCCTAAATAGCAGACCCAGACGACGCCAAAACCCACAGTGGCCAGAATAGCGGGTTTGCGCCCCTGCCAATCGCGCGTGATGCGGGCATGGAGATAGGCCGCATACACTAGCCAAACAATCAGCGCCCAAGTCTCTTTGGGATCCCAACTCCAAGGCGCACCCCAAGCTTCATTGGCCCACACAGCCCCAGAGATAATGCCAATTGTCAGTAGCGGAAAGCCAAGGCCAATCATGCGGTAGCTCAAGTTATCGAGGGCCTCAGCTAAGGTCAGGCGTTGCAGACTCAATTGCAGCGTGGGCTGGGTCAGTACCGTTGTGCCACCGTCTCCAATGGAGGGTTCTAAGGCAGGTTCTGACATGCGCCTGCGAAAGCTGCCTGTTCCCACTGAACTCCCTTTGAGGCTGACGGGTTTGCCCCAGGTGACCACCAAGAAGGCGATCGCCAGCAGGGATCCCACCATCAACGTGGCATAACTAAGCATCATCACACTGACGTGCATCATTAACCAGTTGGACTTCAAAGCAGGCACCAGAGGTGCTGACTGTTGCATTTCCGCAGGAAGTGAGAGGGCAGCAAAGGCAGTAATTCCCATTGCAACGGGTGCGGTGACAACCCCCACAAGGCGCTGGCCACTAATAGACTCAGCGACCAAGTGCATTGCCGTTAAGCCCCAACACAGGAAAAAGAGGGATTCGTAGAGATTACTGATGGGAAAGTAGCCCCCCTCAATCCAGCGTGCCGCCAGCAGCCCAGTGATACACAGGTTGGCGATCGCCATCCCCGTGCGACCGGCAGCCGTCAGCAGCGGCCATTGGGGAAATGCCGCCCCACACCAGTAGAACAACATGGTGAGCAAAAGGACGGCAAAGGCCGTATTGTCCAACCAACCTTCAAGGGTTAATAAATCCATAGCGTTTTAGTTTTGCCAGCCTGCTATTCTCTTGTATTGTACTGTTTCCACAGCCCTTTTCTGGGAGATGGGGTACTGATAGCAGAGGCTTTTCCGCAACCTAGGCTCTTTGCTGACACCGCTTTTCAGGCAGGGTCTCCCAAGGGGAAAGGCTATACCACAATTTAAGCCTGAACTCTATAATCAGGGTTGAAGAATCATCACGTTTTATTGTGCCGCTGCGGGAGCGAGAACCCCATGAACGAGCTACGGGCTGCGCTGGAATTAGCGACGGAGGAGGAGTTACAAGACCTCACGGAAATTCTCTTTCGCCGTCGGCTCAATCCCTTGGACTACCTAACCACGCCCGATCCCATTGCCGTGCAAGCTCAGGATCGCCAAGCGTGGCTGGATGATATTGAGGAGCGATTTCGCTTTTTAGCAGCAGATGGCTTAACGGTGCTCCAGGGTAAAGCGCAGCAAATCAGCTATCGGCAAACCCTGATGCGCGTCTGCCGCTATTTGAAAATCAAGTTTTCCCCCAGTTGGAGTGTACCTGAACTGGAAATGGAGATCTTCTTGAATGTCTTGCAGCGGATGTGGAAGAAGCTGGGGGATGAAGATCGCAAGGTTTTAGCGGCACAAATTCAAGACAGCTTGCCAGAGCTGCGCCATGGCCACCCCATTTCTCTAGAGACAGTGCGTCTGATTCTAGAGGGGGGCGCTGCCATTGCCATTAGTTCTGTGGTGCGTTCGATGGTCGTACAGCAGGTGGCGCGGCAATTGGCTCTTCACTTTGCCGGCTCTAAGCTCTCAGTTACCCCCATCATTTCACGAGGGGCTGCAATAGGAGCGGCCAAATTTGCCGTGGGGCGCAGTGTCTTGGCCTTTGCCAGCACCGCCCTGTGGATTTGGTTTATTGCCGATTTGGGTTGGCGAGCCATCTCCACTAACTACGCCCGCATTATTCCCACCATTTTTGCAATTGCCCAAATTCGCCTTTTGCGGGGTGAGCAGGCCTCCCAGTGGGCAATGGCCTAAAGCGGCACTACGCGGTCTTTATCTAAGGTAAGCAGTTGTCGCAGTTGATCAAGGTTGAGTTCAGTCAGCCACTGCTCACCACTGCCAACGACAGTTTCCGCAAGGATTTTCTTTTGTTCAATTTGCTCGTGAATTTTTTCTTCGAGGGTGCCCGTGCAGATAAATTTGTGGATTTGGACATTGCGGGCTTGACCAATGCGGAAGGCGCGATCGCTGGCCTGATTTTCAACGGCGGGATTCCACCAGCGATCGTAGTGGAAGACATGGTTGGCACGGGTCAAGTTCAAACCAACTCCCCCTGCTTTAAGGGAAAGAATAAAGACGGCGGGAGCCTGGGGATCGTGTTGAAAACGTTCCACCATCAATTCCCGCTGGGCTTTGGGGGTCTGTCCCGAAAGATAAAAGACCTCTTGCTGCAACGCCTGCTCCAAATAGGTTTTTAGATGCTTGCCAAACTCGGCAAATTGGGTGAAGACAAGGGCGCGATCGCCCACCTCCTTTAGTTCTTGGAGCATTTCTGTTAAGCGCTGTAATTTACCGGAGCGTTCAGGGGTGTAATCCTCCTGTTTGAGATACTGCGCCGGATGGTTACAGATTTGCTTTAGCTTGGTCAGGGTAGCTAAAATATGCCCCCGCCGCTGGATGCCTTCGCTATTTTCAATGACAGCTAAGGCTTCCTCCACCACAGATGTGTATAGTTGCATCTGCTCTAGGGTCAGGCCGCAATAGACCAACATCTCCTGTTTTTCGGGGAGGTCTTGGATAATGCTGCGGTCAGTTTTCAGGCGCCGCAGAATAAAAGGCTGAACATAGGTGCGCAGCGCACTGAGGGAGGTGGTATCGCCGTAGCGTTCAATGGGGCGCACATAGCGGTGCTGAAAGTAGGTGCGATTGCCCAAATACCCCGGATGCAAAAAGTCCATAATGGACCAAAGTTCAAGGAGGCGGTTCTCTAGAGGAGTTCCCGTCAGGGCAATGCGAAATTGGGCTGCGAGCTGTCGCGCCGCTTGAGACTGTTGCGTCTGGGCATTTTTGATGTTTTGGGCTTCATCGAGCACCAAGTGCTGCCAGGGAACCTGTTGGAGGGTGGCGAGATCCCGCTGGAGGAGAGCATAACTTGTGAGAATCAGATCGTGAGTTTCGACTGTTTTCAGAAAGGCCTTGCCCTTGGGGCGATCGCTCCCGTGGTGGACATAGGGACGCAGTGTTGGGGCAAACTTCTGACACTCCCGCAGCCAGTTCCCCAGTACCGATGTAGGACAAATCAAGAGGGTCGGGCGGTAGGCCCGTCCTGCTTCCTTGAGGTGGAGCAAAAAGGCCAGCAGTTGAATCGTTTTACCCAAACCCATATCATCGGCCAAGCAAGCCCCCAGCCGCCAACGTTCCAAAAAACTGAGCCACGCCACCCCCCGTGCTTGGTAGGGGCGCAGTTCACCGCAAAATTCCTGCGGTGTGGGCACCGGTTCAAGGGTTTGTTGACCCGTGAGGGCATCCAGCAGTGCTTGGAGGGCATCATTGGCTGCCAACCCCAGAATTGGCAACTTGGCCACCGTCACCGTATCCCCCGTAGCAATCCGCAGCGTATCGGCTAGGGAGAGTTGGCGCTTTTGGGGAGATTGGAGAAACTCTTGGGCGGCTTTGATCTCTTGGGGACGGAGGAGTACCCACTCTCCATTGAGATAGACGAGGGGACTCTCCTGACGGCGCAGTTGTTCAAAATCCGCTTCGGAGAGGGGAGACTGCCCCAACTGCAACTGCCACTGAAACTGCATCAAGCTATCCACACTGAGGCCAGCGCTGGCCGTCGGCGGCAATGTGGCAATGATCTTGAGACCCAAGCGATGCTGCGAGTTATTGCGGCGCAGACTGGGCGGCAAAATAATTGCCACCCCCTGTTGTTCGAGGGGAGGAATGGCACTTTGCAAGAAGGTGTAAACTTCGTTGGTCTGGAGGGTTAAGGCCACAGGTGAAGGTTCTTGAAGACTGCGATCCAGGGGACGATAAATGCGCGAGGCTAGACCCAGTCCCCGCAGCAGCGTTTCTTGGGGTTGAGGCAGTACTTGCCCGCGGTAAAGAAGCGACTCTTGAGTACATTGCCAAATCTCCGCTGCCGCCAGCATTGTTTCCGTTTCGCCCTCACTTTGTAAGCCAAAGGCCAAGTGCCAGTCACCATTGGCAGTGTCAGGAGGCACCAACTGTAGCGCCAAGCGCCACTGGGGACGCAGATCCAACTGTTCGCGGTAGGTTTCTTGCCAGCGGCGGAGCCGTTCCCCAAAAGAAGCGGGGAAGTCGGGGTCTTGACCCGTCTTCAGAAACATCAGCCAATGGCTATGCTCTTTTGCTAGGCCCACTTTGGGCAATTCCACAGCGGCAAGAGCAGTGTGGAGATAGCCCTGTAGGGTGTGGTGGAGAAAATCCGCCAGTAGATCACTGGCCAGGGGTGGAAACCGCAAAGCAGTCGCTTCTTCTTGATAGCAGCGGCACAGATCGGGCATGGACTGGCTAAATTGGCGAAAGCGATCGCGATCTCCCCGATGGGTTAACAGAATTCGCCAGCCCTTTTCTGTGGGCAGATACTGGCCGCGGACAATTAAGTCGAGCAACCAGCGACTCACATGTAACCAGTAGCGGAGGTCATCGCCAATGGTACAGCCTGGGCAGCCTTGAAGCATGAGTTGGTGCAGATGTTCTAGAACCCAAGGTGCGGGAATTCCCCAGCCGCAGAGAT
Organism: Thermosynechococcus sp. M46_R2017_013; assembly: GCA_015296025.1. Taxonomy (GTDB): domain Bacteria; phylum Cyanobacteriota; class Cyanobacteriia; order Thermosynechococcales; family Thermosynechococcaceae; genus Thermosynechococcus. The sequence continues at coordinate 12,951 of DVDZ01000026.1, read as the reverse complement.
GCCAAAGGAACAGTGGCTCACCGTTGATCTCGCCTAAAGGGAGGGGCACCAATTCGTTGCCGTGAACTTGAGCCGGCAGAGCAACGTAAGTGGAGCAAGGGACTGCTTTGGCTAGGGAGGGAAGTTTAACGGGCGTCGCGTAGGGATAAATAGGAACAGGAACACCTGTTAGCTGCCAAGCCGTTGTTGCCTGAGCCAGAGATCGCCATTCTTCTACCCAGAGGAAAAATTGTGGCGTCGGCGTTGCCAGCCACGTCCCATGCAAAACTGCCATGGAATTATTTTAATTTCTGTTTTGAGACTAGGAGAGATTCCAGCTTAGCAGGAGGCAGGGGTCGCGACAGCAGATAGCCTTGGCCGTAGTTACAGCCTAATTTCTTGAGCTGTTTTAACTGTTTTTCGGTTTCGATGCCCTCAGCGATCGTACTAAATCCAAGATGGCGAGCCAGCATTATAATCATTTCAACAATACGGTAGTTTGTCGGCTTGTCCAGTTCCTGCACAAATGAGCGATCAACTTTTAAGTGGTGAATGGGTAAGCGATGCAAGTAGCTCAAACAGGAATACCCTGTTCCAAAATCGTCAATGCTAATTTCAATCTCGCGATCGCCCAACCCCTGTAGGAGGGCTATCATCTCCTCTCCCAAATCCAGAGCCATCCGCTCTGTCAGCTCCAAAATTAACTGTCCCTTAGCAAAGGGATAGGTCTGGCGTAGCTCATCCAACTGTCTAAAAAAGTGGGGATGTTTTAGAGTTTTAGCACTAATGTTGACGCTGAGAATGAGATTGTCCATTTGGCGAAAGCGCTGTTGCCACTCGTAAAATTGGCAGCAGGCCTGCTCCAACACCCACTGATCTAGAGCGCCAATTAAGTCGGTATCCTCAGCAATCTGCACAAAGTGTGCAGGAGAAATCATCTCTCCTGTTGGATGGCGCCAGCGCACTAAAGCCTCCATGCCCGCCAATTGCCGTTTTCCCAAGTCAAAAAAGGGCTGATAGACCATTTGCAGACTGTTCTCCTTGAGGGCATGGCGCAGGTCATGCTCTAGGCGCACTGCTTGCCAAACCGCTGTCTGCATTTGTAAATCAAAGAGGGCATAGCCACCGCATTGGTGCCTCTTAGCTCGATGCAGGGCAATGTCGGCATCCCGCAGCACCTGAAAACTGTTGTTGTACTCCCCATGGGCAAAGACAATGCCCATACTGACATTGACAACCAGTTGCAGTTCATCTACAGCTAGGGGGGTTTTTAAGTCCTGCAGCAGTGCTTCGGCAATGGCAATGGCCTCTTGTCGCTGCCGCAGGTGGGTTGCCAAAATCACAAAACTATCGCCGCCAAAGTAGGCCACCACGTGCCGCGAATCTACCCGTTGCCGCAAGTGCTTGGCCAGGGCCTTGAGGAGGCGATCGCCCACCTGATGTCCGAGGCTGTCGTTGATGAGCTTAAAGCGATCAACGTCCAAAAAAAGCAAAGCATAGTGAAAGTCCGACTGCTGCTGTGCTTGAGCAATGGCCTTGCCCAATTCCTCGGTCAAATAGTAGCGATTGGGTAAACCGGTCAGGGAATCGTAGTAGGCTTGCTGTTTCAATTGCCCCTGTACTTGGATCCAATTGGTGACATCGCGGGAGGCGGTCTGCAGGTACAGGATCCGCCCTTGGGAGTCTCGGCGGGCTTTCACCAAAGTCTCTAGCCAGCGCAGGCTGCCATCGGCAGTAGCCATGCGATGGGTGATTGGCCAGAACCGCTCCTGCTGCCTCATTTGCTGTAACTCTTGGCTAACCCGCGATCGCTCCTGGGGTGGACAAAATTCAGCAAAGGGGCGACCGATCATTCCTTGGGGGGCAATTCCCAGCAGCGCCTCACAGGACGGACTAACGTAGAGACATTGCCCTTGGGAATCTAGCAAACAAATAATGTCACTGGTATTTTCTGCCAAGAGACGATAACGCTCCTCACTTTCTCTGAGGGCAATTTCTGTTTGTTTGCGCTCGGTAATATCAATTTGGGTGCCGATGACCTTACAGGGCTGTCCCCTCTCATCACAAAGCAGTGTTGTATTGGTGTAAAACCAGCGATAGGAACCATCGCGATGCCGCAGCCGAAACTCTAGGGTACAGGGAGACGTTTCCTGCAAGAAAGCCCTAAAGAAGGCAATGGCAGATTCTTTATCCTCAGGGTGAAGGCGGTTGTGCCAGTCCTCCAAGGTAAAGCTGGCGGTGGCCGGTTCCCCCAGTTGCCGCTTGTAGGTTTCAGAAACCCAAAAGGTTTCTGTTACCCAATCGAAAGCGTAAAAACCAATTTCGGCAGTGGCCACCGCTATTTGCAGTTGTGCCTGTTGCTCCCTAAGGCGCTCTTGGGTTTGCCGCTGTTCTGTGATATCCAACACTAGGGTATGCCAAAGGATACTGCCATCTTCCAGACGCTCTGGCTGTCCAGCTCCCTCTAGCCAACGGATTTCCCCACTGGAGCGCACAATGCGAAATTGTTGACACCAAGGCGTCAGGGTTGCTGCCGATTGGCATATTGACTCCCAAGTGGCGGCATAATCCTCAGGGTGCACCAACGTCCAGAGAACTCCACCATCGGCGGCAGCCGCCTCTGCGGAAATCCCCATAATTTTTTCGCACAGAGGGTTGAGGTAAAACACTTGAATCTGACCATTGGGGCGTTGGAGGTAGCGAAAGAGGGCTCCCGGCAAATTCAGGGCTGTGCGGCGCAAGCGCTCTTCACTGCGGCCAAGGGCGGCTTCTACCTGACGGCGTTGGTTAAGTTCCTCTTGCAATTGTTGGTATAAATTGGCTTGATGGATGGCCACCTCCAGTTGGGCGGCCACAGCCCGAACCATAGAAATCTCTGCCGCTGACCAAGGATGAGAGCGGTTGGGAACCATAAGAGTCAGGCTGCCCCACAATTGGCCATTGATTTGCAGGGGGGTGAGTAACCAAGCCCCCGGAAAGGCTTGAGCCACCGTTTGATTGACAGGGTCGGCAATCGCTTGGGTATCGGCAATTGCGATCACCTCCCCTTGCTTCAACTGCGCTGCGAAGGGATTGTCAACATCGGGAATTTCATAGCCAATGGCCTGTTCCCCATTGCCCCCTTGACAGTAAGCGGCGATAGTGCGCCACACCTGCGCTGTCGGTAAGTACTGCACCACATAGGCATCTAGCCCTAGCCCCATTTGGGCAATCTCAGACACTGCCGTCTGAAAAATGGTCTCTAGGTCGAGGGAGTCGCGGATGGCTTGGGTGACGCGGTTGAGGGTTTGCTCCCGCCACAACTGTTCTTTGAGGGCTGTAATATCGTGACCAATGGACTGAATTTCTTGTAGTTGGCCTTGGGAATCAAAGATGCCCAAATTCATCCATTGCGTCCAAATCCAAGTTCCTTGAGAATTGAGTAGGCGTTTTTCGGCTGTAAAGGTGGGTGCTTCTGGCGTAAGACGGGAGAGGCAGTCCAGCAGAAGGGGCAAATCTTCAGCAGGAATCAATTCAGCCCAGCAATGACCCAGCACCTCCTGAAGAGGATATCCCACAGCCCGACAGAAGGCTTGATTAGCAAAGGTAATTGTGGTGGTGGGCGTGAAACGCACCACAAAGTTGGTTTGGGTTTGGATAATGTCGTGGTAGCGGTTGGCCTGCTCTTGGAGATAGTTGGTTAAGATAGCTTGTTCGATTTCTTGCTGTTTGCGATCGCTAATGTCAATATAGGCAGCAACACTGGCAATTACTTGCCCTTGGGGGGTCAACAGAGGAATGCCATAGACTTCAAGACTCACCCGTTCCGAGTGCCGCTGCACATCTAACTCCACAGGGCCAACGCAAACTCCCTGAAGAGCGACAATAGCTGGCAGCTCTTCTTTGGGATAGGGGCGATCGCTATCGCAAAGGTAAAGCCGAAGATTGGCTTCAATTTCAGCGCAGGGGTAGTTTGGTTCAGTAAAGCCCAGTAGTTTTCGTCCCCACGGGTTGGTGTACACTAGCTGCCCCGACAGGTTGTACAGGCAAATGCCCAAGGGCAGCGCCTCGAAGAGGGTCTCCAAGTAGTGCTCGATTTCCTCCCCAACAAGCTTTTGCAGAACATTAATGAGACCACTGTTTTTCAAAGTAACCTTAGGCAAGGGAAAAAGATTTGACATAGGAATAACGCCAAGAAATCTTGGGGAGGAACACTCAATATATTGCCTGATATTCTAATATTTTAATTGGTGCCACAGCTTGACTATAGTTATGGGGGCAACCAGTTGGTCACACAATTATTAAAAATTTAAGTAAATTAAAGCCAATATACCCTATTACAATCCGGTTCAGATTTGGCGAATAGCGCTTTACCCAGTGACAGCAACGACCCCTCTAGCCAAAACAGTGCTCCACTTTACCCTGGCGAGCAGGAGTGGATTCCGGTTTGGCACAAACGGCCACACTTAAAACGCCGCCGCTCAAAGATACCATTGGTCTGTTGCCTAGGTTGTGTTCCTGCTTTAAATCGTGGCTGCTTTCTTCAGCAACTATTTTTGCAATGACCCCCGTTTTGGGCATTTAGCCATTTGGCATACAAATCAGGTCGCCGTTGACGAGTGCGTTCAATTTGTTGCGCCCGTCGCCATGCCGCAATTTCCCCGTGGTGACCGGAAAGCAAGACCGGCGGCACTGACCAACCTCGAAATTCCGCAGGTCGAGTGTAGTGGGGATAGTCCAGCAGGCCGTCTTCAAAGCTCTCTTGGTGGAGGGAGGCAGCTTTGCCCACAGTGCCTGGCAAGAGTCGCAGTACGCCATTGAGAATGACAAGGGCGGGAATTTCACCACAGGTAAGAACAAAGTCACCAATGGAGATTTCCTGGGTTACCAGGTGCTCAACAACCCGCTCATCTACCCCCTCATAGTGACCACACAGGATCACCAACTGATCTCGCTCCTGTGACCAGTGCCAAAGATGTTGTTGGGTGAGGGGTTCTCCTTGGGGGGTAACATAAATTACTTCACGGCGGGGTAAACAGGGCAGGGATTCCACGGCGGCAAAGAGGGGTTCAGGCTTCATAACCATGCCGACACCACCGCCATAGGGTTCATCATCCACCCGCTGGTGCTTATCGGTACTGAACTTGCGAGGATTGGTCAAGACCACCTCAGCAATCCCCCGCGCCAAAGCCTTGGCCATTAGGCCGCTGCTGAGGGGGGAGGCAAAGAATTCGGGAAAAAGGGTAATAATGTCAAAGCGCATCACTGACGCCGGCAAGACAGGGAACCGTAGTAGGCAAGGGCACGCAATTGGCTAAGGGTACAGAGCTGCTCTTGTTTCCACACTTGCTGTGCCTCTGGAGCAGGTGGGGGGGCTGCAACACCAAAGAGTTGATAAATCAAGGAGGGGCGATCGCGCCGTAACCGCACAACGGCATAGTTCCCCTCTCTAAGATTAGCGGCTTTTGCCAAAGCATTTAGAGCTTCAGGGCGACTCAGGGTGCCATCAATGAGGCCATACTGTTTGGCTTGATCGTTGCTGAAGATCATAGCTCCCATTTGATTGCGGATGACTTGCGGCGAAATGCCGCGGGCTTGGGCAACATGGGCAACAAATTTAGCGTACTCTTGCTCAAGACCCCTTTGTAGGACAGCTATTTCCTCAGGGGTGAGGCGGCGGAAGGGGTTACCCACATCTTTGCTGCGACCAGCACTGAGGGTGCGCTCTTCAATGCTGTTGGCAGTGACGCCCCCCTGAAGTAGGCCATGATTGAGGCTGGTGGGGCGATTGTAATAAAGTACACTGGGGCCGAGAATGCCAATACTGCCAATCATGCTGCCGTAATCCGCGTAGATCCGATCTGCCGTCACCATAGCCCACACCCCCCCGGAGGCAGCAATGCCCTCAATAAAGGCATAGACTGGTTTTTGAGTAGCTTTGCGATAGGTTTTAATGCCCTCGGCGATCGCCTGCGCGCCAAAGATGGTGCCACCGGGCGTGCTGATATTAAGAAAGACGGCTTTAATCGTTTTATCCTGAGCAGCATCTGCCAACTGCTGCTGCACTTCATAGCCGTAGGTGACGCCCACAAGGGGAGCAAAAAACATGTCCTCGTTGTTTTGCGGACTGCCCAGAATAGGACCCACAATGTCAATGCTCAGAATGCGATCGCGACTCGTTTCTTTGCCGCTGATGTGCTCGTAGGGACTGGTTTCACTGGCGGGCGCTAACAAGACTCCAAGAAGGGCAAACAAGACCGTGGCACTCAAGCCCACTACCCCCAGTGTGAAGAAGAATGTCAGTGTGCCAAAGAAAATCACGCCACAGCGGTGAAACACACTGGGCCAAAAAGGGGGAAGTGAACGGGTCATAGAGAAGGAGGGGGTTTGGGTATAATCTGAAAAGTTTTTCAGTCAAGTGTTTTACTTATTTTAGCTGTAGTCTGGAGTGTCCCCCTCACAACCCATCCTTGCCGTGTTGACCTGTCACAATTCTGTTGCGAGGTAGGTTCTCTCTACTAATGAAGCCCTCAATGACCGCTGAGCAGTATCTCAATCACCCCACCTTTGGCTTACTCTATGGGGTCTGTCCTTTAGATGAACATCGGCAACTGTTTACAACGTTGTATGCACAGCGGTTGTTCTTCATTGTCACCCAAGGCCCCCAAGGGATGAAGTTTGAGTCCATTAGTCGCACTGATGCGCGGATGCTCATTGAACAGCGGTTGCGATCGCTCCGCCGCCTAGGCAAAACTGCTGAATATCAAGCTCTAGAGGCCATTCATCGGCAAGCTTTCCTGTAGAGAAACACCTCCTATGCGTCCAAAGACATGGCAAATCAAAGAAGTGGCTGAGCAGTTGCAAATTCATCCGCAAACGCTGTACTACTACGAACGCATTGGTCTATTGCCGCCGCCCCACCGCACACCAACGGGCTATCGCCAATTTACTGAGGTGGACCTCGAGCGCTTGCAATTTATTCAACGGGCAAAGGCTCTAGGATTTCGTCTCAAGGAAATTCGTCAGATGCTAGCTCTGCGGGAGCAGCGCACGCTCACCTGTTTTACTGTCTATGAGCAACTGCAACAGAAAATTGCTGCCATTGAAGGCCAGATACTGGAATTGCAAGCACTCAAAAAGGAACTAGAAAATCTCCTTCAGGAATGTCACAGCCGCCTTAGGGAAGTGACGACCAATCATGCCTGTACCCTTTTGGAGGAGTCTGAAAAATCAGCCCTAAGCACACCGCCAGTCGCCGATACTCCTGAATTTTGGCACGCAAGCAGTCAATAGAGCCATGGCTTTTACGCCAGTTAGGGTAATTTGATTCCCGCTAAGGCCACTTAGCTTTTGCGGTGGCAAGCACCACATGGTATTGGACCAAGCTTAAGTCGCTTCAGTGGGTTCCTAGGTCGAGTGCGTATCCGCTGCTCCTATCTCCCCAGGCGTCACCTGCGGCATACCCTACCCTAGATCGGCGTGGTTGTGGCCGACAGCAAGATTGTAGGACAGCTACGCCGTTCGCCCTATCCAGCAGTACGGCGGGGCTTGCCACGCACCCGGTCAACACCATCTAGCTACCATAGATGCCCTTATCATTCCGTTGGAAGAGATTTTTAATGTGCTCCCATGCTTTAACAAGGGCATTTTTTTCATCGTTGAACTCTTTCAAGGCCTCGTTGTAGGCTTGAACAAACTTAGACTGAGCCGCTGCTGACAAATCTGCACGCACCTCTGGAGAAATGTCCTCAGGTCCAGACAACAGCCCCTCAGGTTGACGCGGAATCTGCATCTCAGTAATTGCAGCCTCTTGACCGCCAGCGGATTGCAAGAGGAGAAAAATTTCCCCCGCCTTTTCCTCAGGAACTTCGACCACGAGCAAAAATTCCTCCGCCTGTACCCGTGTTTGATAAATGGCTGCTTTGTCTTGCGGCATCCCCAAAGAGATCAGCACCGAGCCCAACCCAGCGCCCAAAGCACCATAGAGTGCCCCACTGGTGGCTCCCAACAGAGCAGCCGCCAGCGGTCCTGCGGCCGCAACAACACCGATAAAAGGAATGAAGAGAACGCCAACCCCTGTCAGCAGACTGAGCAGTGAACCAAAAATAGAGCCGTAGAGAGCGCCCGTGGTGACCCCATCCAAGATAATATCTTTCTTAGTAATAAATCCAGTAATACGGGCTTCCGATTGAAAATTGCGACCAATGATTGAGATATTTTCCTTGGGAACACCGCGATTCAAGAGCCGTTCGATTGCTTCTTTGACGTTGGCCTCTTCCTTGAACGTGGCAGAGACACATTTGGTTGGCGGTTGAGTAAAAGTAGTGCTCATAGATAGGTTCCCTCAACAGAACAGGCCGCTTCCCTGACATTGTCCATTCTGGAACACCTTGAAACACCAGCCGACTGGACTGATCCGATGACCGACCACCTGTACAGCCCTTTAGTATAGGATACGCTGAGAATGGCAATCTTTCCCCCAGTGGTTTTCATGGTTTTATGGGGCATGCTGTTTTCGTGAACAGGGCTGTTTATGGATAACCCACCGAGATGTTTCCACGAAATTTTTCAAACAAAACGTAATACAATCTTGCCATCATGTTTTTGGTAACAGGACTGTTACCGTTGATAGGATTCAAAGAAGGGGTACACCATCGTGGGACTATTTAGTCGGCTATCACGAGATATCGGCATTGACTTGGGCACAGCCAACACCCTAGTTTATGTGTCTGGACGGGGTGTGGTTTTAGAGGAACCCTCCGTTGTTGCCATTGACCAAAACACTAAACAGCCCCTTGCCGTTGGTACTGAAGCGAAACGAATGCTAGGTCGGACGCCGGGTAATGTGGTGGCCGTACGGCCACTGCGCGATGGTGTAATTGCCGACTTTGAGCGCGCTGAACTCATGCTCAAGCATTTTATGCGCCAAGTGCACGGCGGTAAGAATTTGTTTGCTCCCCGTGTGGTCATTGGTATTCCCAGTGGGGTGACGGGTGTGGAACGCCGCGCTATTGAGGATGCGGCTCGAGGGGCAGGAGCGCGGGAGGTGTATTTAATTGATGAACCCGTAGCCGCTGCCTTTGGCGCGGGTTTGCCGGTGGAAGAACCAACGGGCAACATGATTGTAGATATTGGCGGTGGAACGACAGAGGTGGCGGTTCTGAGTTTACAGGGCACCGTTTTGAGTGAATCCGTCCGTGTTGCCGGAGATGAAATTTCTGAGGCAATCGTCCAATATTTGAAAAAAGTGCACAACCTAATTATTGGCGAACGCACAGCTGAAGAAATCAAAATTCGCATTGGCTCTGCCTATCCCAACGACAGCTATGACACTGAGTCTATGGAGGTGCGAGGACTACATCAACTCTCTGGGCTGCCCCGCACAGTAGTGGTCAAAGCTGAGGAAATTCGGGAAAGCATGGCAGAACCCCTCTCGGCTATTATTGAAGCAATCAAGCGTACTCTTGAACGGACGCCTCCAGAACTGGCTGCAGACATTGTGGATCGTGGTATTATGCTGGCGGGGGGAGGAGCCTTGCTGCGGGGCTTAGATACGCTGATTAGCCATGAAACAGGCATTGTTGTCCATGTAGCAGCAGATCCCCTGCGCTGTGTTGTTATGGGCACTGGTCGGGTGCTAGAAAACTTCAAGGACTTAGGCCGTGTCTTTTCCACCCAACCCTCGGTCATTGGTTAAGGATCAACAGCCATGGCGTTTTTGCTGCGCTGGTGGGGACGATATGCAGGGAGTTTCCTCCTTGCGGCCTTAGTGCTCACGAGTGCTTGGATCTTGCGTGAGACGAATGGGGCAGCAATTCGTGAACTGTACCGTCTTCTCAATCTGCCCTTTCAAGGTTCCGTAGAAGATCAGCAGACTTTGATCCAAGCGCGCACGTGGCAACTGGAGCAGCAACTAGCAGCCGTCCGCGCAGAAAACCAGCGGTTGCGGCAACTGCTGAAAGCACCGATGCTGCCTAATTGGGAAGGCTCTATTGTACCGGTGATTGGCCGGAGTTCCGATCAGTGGTGGCGATCGCTCCTCTTAGGGGCAGGCAGTCGTCAAGGTCTGACCATTGGCTCGGTGGTGGTAGGCAATGGTGGCCTTGTGGGACGCATTACGAGTATTACTCCCAATACCAGTCGGGTGATGTTACTCACCGATCCTGCCAGTCGAGTGGGGGTCGTGGTGGGTCGGACACGGCAAATGGGGATTCTGCGGGGACAATTGAATCAGCAGGTGATCGTGGAGTTTTTGGAGAAAGACCCCAAGGTACAGCCCAAGGATGTCCTTTATACCTCCGCCCTCAGCAGTCTCTATCCAGCCGGCATTCCCGTGGGAGAAGTCCAATCGGTGGAACTGAGCGATCCAACCCGTCCCCATGCCACGGTTATTCTCGGTGCACCGATTGATCGCCTTGAGTGGGTGACGGTCATTCCCTATGCTGAACCGACAGACACATTTACAGCGAACTAGCCTCAACTGGCTGATTATAATTGGCTCTGTGGGACTTTGTGCCCTGTTGACCTTTATTCCCTTACCTAACTTGCGGCTATTGGTACCAGACTGGTTTTTAATTTGGGTCGTTGTCTGGAGTGTCAAGCGAGCGTGGCGGCAAGGCCTACTAGCAGGTATTGCCCTCGGTTGGATTCAGGATGGTTTAGTGGCTGCTCACCCTAGCCACGCCGTCAGTTTAGCTTTGGTGGGGGTGCTGACCGCCTTAATGCAAAAGCAGCGCTTTGTTTCTGAGGATTTTATTTCCGTTGCTCTGATTACCTTTGCAATGGCCATTGTACAGCAAACGGTCATCGCAATCCAAATGAGCCTTGTCAGTGGTTTTCCTCTCGAAGAGATCTGGCAACACCATCGGCAGGTGGCACTTGGCTCGGCCATCATGAGCAGCCTTTGGGCACCCCTGATCTATGCCCCCTTGAATCGCTGGTGGACGTGGTTGCAAGAGCAAGGGTAGAGTGAGATCTGCGTTAAGGGCGAAAATTACCCAGAAGACCCATAAAGCCCTCCTGTTGCTTCAGCATCTGGTTGAGTTTGCGCAAATCGAGATTAATAGTTTCCCCCGGATAATTTTTCAGCAAAGAGATCACACTCAATCCCTCAGGGGAAGCAGCGGCGCTCAGTAGAGCACCTCGAAGAGCCACTTCCCCAGCAGTATCAGGTCGGATGATAATCTGAGAGAGCTGTTTGAGTAATTCTTTGCCAATGGGACTGGCCAGAATGGCATCTACCTGCACAACATTAAAGGGCAATCGTATGCCCAAGAATTCAATGAGCTTGGCTTGGTCATCTTTGGGAACCAGCCGCATCAATGCCCGCAATTCTCCAGTCGCTTCTTGAGTGGATACAAATTCCTCAAGCTCCGAGATGGGGAAGGAGCGCTGAAAAGGAGCATAGGTGAGGGAGATAAAGTCAGCCGCTTTAGCAGGGGCGGTGAAAAGAGCACCAACGGGTAGTGCCAGTGCTAATAACCAAGGAGAAAGACGCTTCAACATAGGGGATCAACTCCAAAATCACTTTAGTACAAACGTTGGATTGCACCGCTAGCAGTATAGCAGTGAAAATAGAGCTTGCTGGCTCTCTTTAACTTATCCCTAACGTGGAGTGAACGGTTAGTGATTTTAGATGTAAATTAAATGAATGAGCGTTTGGCAACAGGGCGCCACCATTGAGTTAACAATTGATTCCTTAAACCACACGGGGGAGGGGGTAGGGCGCTGGCAGGATCGCGTGGTCTTTGTGGCAGATACGGTTCCGGGCGATCGCCTGCGGGTGCGATTGACCCATGTCAAGCGGCAATATGCCCACGGCAAAGTCTTGGAGGTGGTGCAGCCCTCGCAACAGCGGGTGCGTCCAAGTTGCATTGTGGCCGATAAGTGTGGCGGCTGTCAGTGGCAGTGTGTGGCTTACGCCTCTCAATTGGCAGCCAAGGAACAGCTAGTTAAGGAGGCGATCGCCCGCATTGGTCATCTGCAACCACAAACCTTTTTGCCGATTTTGGCAGCCCCTAGCCCCTTTGGTTATCGCAATAAAGTTACCTACCCCCTCGGTCGGCGCCATGGTCGGGTAGTTGCGGGCTATTACCAAAAAGGCTCCCATCGCCTAGTAAATCTAAATCAATGTCCGGTGCAAGATCCGCGCCTCAATCCCCTGCTGGCCGGACTAAAGCAAGCGCTACAGCCTTGGCCAATCTATAATGAGCACACCCATGAATCGGGGTTTCGCCACCTGAGTTTGCGCATTGGTCAGCGCACAGGGGAGCAGCTCATTACCCTTGTCCTTGCTGGGGCATTGCCCCCTGACTTACAGACACAGGCAGAAACCTGGTTAGACCAATTTCAGGAGGTGGTGGGGGTCTGTGTCAACTTCAATGATCAGGTGGGAAATTGCATCTTTGGCAGAACCACAGAGGTACTTGCCGGCCGGCCCTACATTTGGGAAGAGCTAGCAGGGGTGAGGTTTCAGATTGCTTCAACCACATTTTTCCAGGTCAACACGGCACAAGCGGAGCAGTTGGTTACCGCGCTGCGAGAGTGGATTGCGCCAAGGGGTCACGAGCGACTAGTGGATCTTTACTGTGGGGTGGGGACGCTGAGCTTACCCCTTGCGGATGCTGTGGCTGAAGTGATTGGTGTTGAAGCGCATCCTGCCTCAGTTCAACAGGCGATCGCAAACGCTCAACACAATGGTATTGACAATGCTGCCTTTTTCTGTGCCAGAGCAGAAGAGTGGCTGCCCCAGTACGATCAGGCGGTGGATGTGCTGATTCTTGATCCACCGCGCAAGGGGTGCGATCGCCCTGTTCTTGAGGCCATCCTCCACAACCGTCCCCCCCGCATTCTCTATGTAAGTTGTCATCCCGCCACCTTAGCCCGGGATCTCGCCCACCTCTGCCACAGCGGTGCCTATCAACTGGTTAAAATTCAGCCCCTCGATATGTTTCCGCAAACAGCCCATGTGGAAACTCTTGCTTTACTAACCGC
>DVDZ01000155.1 GCA_015296025.1 Thermosynechococcus sp. M46_R2017_013 | reverse complement strand
ATCAACCGTGCCAACTTGGGAATAGAAGTGATGCATGAGCGCAACGCTCACAACTTCCCCCTTGACTTGGCCAGTGCTGAGTCTGCTCCTGTGGCCATGATTGCTCCGAGCATCAATGGCTAATTCTCAGGGCAACTCTAACTAGCGTTCTAGTTAAGGGAACCGCCTCTTTATAGAGGCGGTCTTTTTTTATGATGGTCAAAGGCTAGAGACTATATTAATGAATGGTTGGACATACCTTTTGGCAGTAGCAGCGCCTCTTGTGGTTCAAGCAGTAACACCAGCGCCAGAGATCATCACGCGGGCGATCGCGATCGCTGCCGAGCAGTTTGGTGAGGAACCGGATCAAATTAGTGTAGTTCAAGTTCAGCCCAAGGTTTGGTCTGATGCCTGTTTGGGCTTGGGAGGATTGCGGGTTGATTGTGCCGAGCGTTTGACTCCTGGCTGGGAAATTACCTTGACAAACCCCAACGCCCCCTATCCCCAAGAGTGGGTCTATCGCACCAATCAAAGTGGTTCCCTCATTCTCTGGGATGCCGCTGGGAGTCGGATGATTGGCATCCTGATTCAACGACCTCAACTTCTGAGTCCAGAAGCGTTGCCGCCTCCCCTTCCTGAGGGTGTGAGTTTTCGCGTTATTCGGCAGAGTGCTCCCTTTGGGAACCGCCTACCCTCAGTGACAACGACCCTGCTTTACGAGGACGGTCGGATCGTCCAGCAAACAACAACTGCGCGGGGGGAAACCCTCAGCCGCACACTGCGCACAGTGACCACTGCTCAAGTCAGCCAGTTTAATCAACTGTTGAGCGATCGCCGGTTTGACCGCTTCAATGGCTTTGATTTTGTACCGACACCCTTAGAGCAACCTGTGCCTATTAATCTCGTCTCTACCCCCACCGCAACGGTGCGTTTTGCTGAAGCCAATGAATACCGCCTTGCCTCTGACTTAGTTGCCGTTTTGCAGGCATGGGAGCTATTGGTTGCTAGGGGTCAGCTTCCTAAACCTAAACCTTAGTTCAATTGATCACAGGGGTGTATTGCCAAAAGGCTCTACTTAAAATAAGAGGCTAACTTCATCCCAGCGGCCTGACGGAGCAATTTTCTTCAGTTCGTCCACAGATTTAAACTTTTTACATTGTTGATTTTGCTGGGTGATGACTTGAGCTTCTTCAAGTATCAATCCCGGAACCCTCTTAGTAAGATTCTCAGCGTTTTTGTAGGTGTTGATTGCCACACGCTGCTGTGATTTAGTAACAGGCTGTTGTAACTCGCTCAAGTTTCTTTTGAGTTCATTTAATTCCCAATTAATTTTTTGGAGCTGTCCTACAATAGACTGAATTTGCTCATTTAAGCTTTTCTGAAGTTCATTCAACAGTTTTACAACCAGTTGAGAGTCTTCGTTAACTAAGTTGTCTCTCTCCGATTTTTGTGCATAAGAATTACCATCTTTGGAACTTGTTTGCAAAATAGACTTTAATCTTTCTTGAAAGGCCGGAATCTCTTTATCCTCTAGTTCAATCCTGGATGCCCACAATTGATTGATGCCCAATTCACGGGCAAATTCAACCACCTCTTTACCAAAAACAACCTCATACTCTGTGTCGCCTTCTAATGTGGTCACCGGACGAATGATGAGGGGTGTGAGGTTAGTTTTATACTGTTTCAAATACTCATGAATAAGGTGAGGCGAAGTGGAGCATAAGTCCTCTGGATAATTTTCTGGTATTTTCAGGTAATCAATATGAATTTGACCCTGATTTGCGCGATGGGGTCTGAGATGTTTTGAGATGAGATTTGAGTGACTCATATTCTTATAGTGACTGACTAGAAAGATAGCGAGCTAAATTTTCAAATGAAGTTATTAAATAATCAATTGATTCTCTGTCTGCTCTACTTAATTTTTCATAAAGTGCTCTACTGAATATCGGTTGCTGAAACTCTGTGGCACGCAACATCACCACTAGATTGGCAATCCATGTTGATTCGGGTAAGATTGGCACTGCGTGTCCTGTATGAGCTGTTTTTTCAACAATCTTCAACAACTTCTGCTTCATTTCATAGTTGGCTGCGGATGTTTTGCGGTTATACATATTCACAGCAATTCCAAGGGGCCGAGGTGGAGTTTCCATTGCATTACTGATGGCCTCAAGGCGAGCTAAAACATACTCTATTGCCCGTATAGGGTAGGGGGCAAGTTGGCTAGGTATCAGTACCCCATCAGAAGCCATTAAAGCAATGGCATTAACCTTACCAAAGGCGGGGGGCGGATCAATGAGCACGATATCGTAGCCATGATCTTTGAGCTTTCGTTTCAACACCCGATCAACATCAATTGTTCCAACAAGTTCGGGTTCTTTATCAGCTAGGCGAATGTGGGCAGGAACAATATCAAGGCGCAGGTTGCCCCACTCTCTTTGATAGACCACATCTTGTAAACTCACTTTTGGCTCTAGCAATAGGTCAACAATATCCTTCCTGCCTTGTTCTTCTACATCTACAAGGGGGTCAATACCGGCGCCAACCGTTAGATTTGACTGTGGGTCAATATCAATCAGGAGAACGCGCTTTCCCATACTAGCAAAAGCGGCACCCAAGTTCAGGGTCAGGGTTGTCTTACCAACCCCCCCCTTGTGATTGAAGACGGTAATGATCATGGATGACTCCTTAAAATTGGAAGCTTTAGAACTAACTGAGAGGCTAGAAAAATTCTTTGCAAGTCCTTTTTCAAAACGACGATAGATTTCTAGCTGTCGATGGGTTAAAGCAGCCACCAAAGCAGACGCTGTGGAGCGGTGCAAAATTTTAGACAGTCTCTGAAGAGTTTCTTTGTCAAGCAGACCTGAAGCGCATCTTACCTGTTGAAGCGGTGCCTTGAGAGGATTTTGATAGAACAATTGGTACTCTCGTCCGTTGGTGAGTAAGCCAAAAACTGCATGGGCAGCTTCCATATATCTGCGCAGTTGCTGGCTTCCTGTCAGTGGCGATTTTGACGGAGTTTTTACCTCGATGATCAGATAGTTCAGGGGGCGATCGCCCACTCTTGGTAATGTCACCAGAAAATCTGGGTACCCCTCTTTGAGCCGAGGCTTTGCTTGATACTCAGAAGACTGATAGCCCCACCGCTCCAGCAACGGCAGGATAACCCTATCTTCAGTATTTGCTTCATTATCCATAGGAAGCTCTAGTGCAGGAAGCAGCCTCTGAAGTACAAGTATAACTATACTTGACAATAACAAGTAATTTAATTCTTTAACAAATATTTGTAAAATCTTTGTAACAGAATAAACGGAAGATGATTTTTCCTTGAGAAAAGAGCTGTTGCACAATGGCAATAGATACTCACAAGAGCAATAGATATTTGAGAGCGCCCATCTTATTTCCCGCAGTCTATTAGAGCGGTTACAACGAACTGATCAAGAACTAAGCCATGCAGTCGAGAAGAAGGAGGGTCTTGTACTGCCGTCTAGTTATATCCCTGTGGCATAGGCTGAGAGCGTGGCTTCCTTAGAGCCTCCGCTGAAGTAGTATCATGAAAGCAACTGCAGGCTCACTGGCGTCACTAACTTAGGAGCAGCAATCAATGGATGGCTTTTGGGAAAATGTCCTGCGCTACCAACGCTACTTTGTTACCGTCTTATTAGGAGTAGTGTGGAATGTCATCGAACCATTGGTGCCCCTGTTTAAGCGTCCCCTGAGCGCGATCGCTCTTATTAGCTTAATGGCAGGGCTGCTGACGTTTGTAGCTCTTACGTTACGAGCAATGCTGGGTTTAACTGCTGTATAAGGTGGCATGATGGTCTCTTCCCTACCCATCAAAGCACAAATTGATCTAATTTTGCTGAGTCTCGAAGCTGTGGCGCAGGTGGGTTCGGCAGAGATATTGACATTGGCAGAAGCAATGGGTTTCAAAGCCTATCTGCCCAATCGTGTAGGGCTGTGGCGACTGCGGCAATTGAGTCCCCTGCGGCGAGGTCGCACTGGAGGGCGCAAATTGGATATGGATGAAGCCCGTGCCCTAGCTTTGATCTGTACCCGTTTAGCGCAGCAGCATCGGCAGACCATCCGCGCTGCCATTGAACGCTGGCAACAGCAGACCAGCCAAGGTTGCCCCCCTCATTTAGATCCGCTTCTTAGGGATTACATTCACCGCTTCACTAGCTTGTATCAAGAGCGAATAGCCAACAACAGTAGCGATGGTACTGGATTGGCACAACTGGCTTTAGATTTACTTGTAGATTTACTCTTTTCCAGTACGCCCCAAGGGGCACGTCGTCTCTGGGTTACCCTCCTAGAACGCACTACTCCCGTGACCCCCTCCCTCTCCTTGGTGGAACCTGAACCAGTACCTACACCAGCGCCTGAATTGCCCATCCTGTTTCCCCATTCCGATGTCTAATGAGTACCACCCTCAGCTATTCTCAGCTCACCTGCCAACTGGATGTTGCTGCTGAGTTTTTGCCCTTCACTCAGAAGCTACACCGTGCACCGGTGCGATCGCTCCACTTTACACTGGCTGTCGGAGAAAAACTAAGATTTGAGGGCAACGATCGCCAGCTCTATCAACTGAAAACGTTGGTCAACGAATATATTGAGAGTTTTCTCAGTCATCACCAAACACCGACAGCAGTTGCCAGAGAGGGCTTTGTTTTGCAGTCGCGATCGCCCCTCGAACATGAATTGCATCTACCCGATGGGCGGGTGATTCTGCTGCAATTGACCGAGTTATACGATTTAGTGACCGTTCTCGATGACTGGTCTGCCGTCATGGAGCCCTTGCCAGAACTAGTGGAACGCGCCCAATCGAGCCTTGCTCAAATGCCAATCTGGATTAAAAGTGCGGCGGTGGCCGTGGGCGTGGTTGCTGCCCTCACCCTTGTTACTCAACGCTGGCTAATGCCACCAGCTTCGATGGTTGTCACTTCTCCTAGGGAATCCAACCCGTCCCCCCTAGTGATGCCATCCCCTTTGCCAGAATCTACGGAAACCCCGCAACTGGCTCCTCCGCCTCCTCCCCCGAAAGCATCTACCCTTGTACCGCTGCCCTCCCCCCCAGAAATGCCTCCCCCCAACTAGCCTGCCTGCCCCACCGCCACC
>DVDZ01000127.1 GCA_015296025.1 Thermosynechococcus sp. M46_R2017_013 | reverse complement strand
GGCGGTGCAGGACTTTGAACTGCTGGTCAGCCTGGGCTTGTTCAACAGCGCCTGATGAACGATGCGGTGTACAAATTCAAGCGCTACGAAGACCCCAGCTTCATCTATATGGGCATTAACCGCCATGAGGGCGAAAATATCGGCCTGTACGATACTGTGCTACAAACAAACGAGCAAATATTCAGTTATCCTCGCTAATGCAGTCGCGCTAAGTTGCAGGGGAAAACCTATTTTGCATTGTACTCATCGCCTCTGTGGGGAATGCGCCAGTCCCAACCATCTTTGACCCTAGCGTTTCTAGATGCAAGAGAACCCCCTATAGTAGCGAGAGCCGCGATACGTTCATCCATCACCCACCTGCACGAGAGGCTCCGGCCTTGAGATCGGGGAGGGATAGCGCCGACTGCATCGCGGTCGTGGTTGTTGGAGTTGTGGAATAGACAAAATAAGTTTATGATACGAGCATGAAACTAACACTGCAAACGCAACTGCTGCCGACGCCCGATCAGGTTTGCGCCCTTGAGGCGACCATGCGCGCCTTCAATGCGGCAGCGGACTGGCTGGCAGGGGAAGCGTTTGCCCGAAGGACGGCGAACAAGATCGCGCTTCAGAAACTTTCCTACGCCCCCTTGCGCAAACGGTTGAGTCTGTCTGCGCAAATGGCGGTGCGCTGTATCGCGCAGGTGTGTGAAGCCTATAAGCGCGATAAATTCCGTTCGTTCGCGTCGGTTCCCCACAACCAGCGCCTGAGGGGTTTCAAGGGGCTAACGCTTTCTGGGCGTATCTTGGTGCCGTTCATCATGGGGCGTTACCAGTTCGAGCGGTTTACAGCCACCAAGGGGCAGTGCGACCTCGTTCGTCACAAGGACGGCAAATGGTTCCTGCTGGTGACTGTCGAACTGCCGGAGGGTACGAAGACGCCACTGACCGACTTCATCGGCAGGGACTTGGGGGTGGCGAACATTCCCACGGACAGCGATGGAGACCGATATGCCGGTGTGGCTATCGAAGCCTGTTGCATTCGCAACCATGCCCTACGCCGCAGTCTCCAGAAGGCAGTTGCCGGAGGGAAGCGGCGTGGTTTGTGGCTCAAGAACATACGCAGAACGCTCAAATCTGTGGCGGGAGGCGAGGCGCGATTCCGTAAGGATGTAAGCCATCTCGTTTCCAAATTGCTCGTTGCCAAAGCCAAAGGCACCGGACGCGGGCTTGCTCTAGAAGACCTGAGGGGCATCCGCGCTCGGACACGGTTTTGCAAGACGCAACGGGCGAAGATGAGTGGCTGGGCTTTGCATCAGCTTTGCAGCTGCATCGAGTACAAGACGAAGCGCGAAGGCGTCGCTCTCATCCTTGTCAATCCAAAAAACACCAGCCGGCAATACTTGTGCTGCGGGCATATCGCCAAAGCCAACCGCCCATTGCCAACCGAGTTTCGCTGCGTGGCCTGCGGGCACGCCGACCCCGCGGATGGGAGCGCGGCTGGGAACATCTGTTCCAGAGCTAGGGCGCTTGTCAACGCGCCTAAAGTCTCGGAACCGCAGCAAGACCACCTTCTTGTTGCCTAGTACAGGGACAAGCTCCGGCCTTTCGGCCGGGGTAGTTGACCAGCACTCTCTAATTTCTATACCGTCGCCTTGGCTCCCCCTTTAGAGCCGTGGCGTTTTTCAGTCAGTAGAGCAAATTGCTGTTGCCTAGACAACGTTTTGACCCCTCAGCCAATTGAACGTTTTTAGACCCATGCAACAATCCTCCTTTCCTTCCCCTGTGCATTCAGTTGGTTACCATGGACAACCTTGGCTTGTAGCCGAGCGAGATGCTTGTGGTGTGGGTTTTGTTGCCCATCGCAAAGGGGTGGCCAGTCACCGCATCTTGAACCAAGCCCTTGAGGGATTGACCTGCCTTGAACACCGCGGGGGCTGTAGTGCCGATCGCGACTCTGGGGATGGTGCGGGCATCATGACGGCAATTCCCTGGGAGTTGTTGCCGGAGTTTGGCGTTCCGCGGCAGCGGATTGGGGTGGCAATGATCTTTTTGCCCCAAGGGGCGGCAACAGCAGCAGCCAAGGCCATTGTTGAAAAAATCCTCAGTGAGAATGAACTGCGTCTTTTGGGCTGGCGACCAGTGCCTGTAAATCCCGATGTGTTGGGGACGCAAGCCAAACAAAATCAGCCCCAGATTGAGCAGCTTTTTGTGGCCTCGAGCAAAGCCAGTGGCGATGAACTGGAACGGCAGCTCTATTTGACCCGCAAGCGCATTGAGCGGGCGATCGCCCAAACCAAAGCGGACTGGCGACAGGATTTTTATATTTGTTCTTTCTCGACCCGCACAATTGTCTATAAGGGCATGGTGCGCTCGGTAGTGTTGGCGCAGTTTTACGAAGATCTGCGCAATCCCAACTACATCACCCCCTTTGCCCTCTATCATCGTCGCTTCAGCACCAACACAATGCCCAAGTGGCCTTTGGCTCAGCCCATGCGCATGTTGGGGCACAACGGCGAAATCAATACCCTCTTGGGCAATATCAACTGGATGCGGGCACGGGCAACCCAACTGAGCCATCCCTACTGGGGAGAGGCCTTTGTGGATCTCCTGCCTGTCGTCAATGCCGAAAGCAGTGACTCCGCCAATCTTGACAGTGTCCTCGAATTGCTGGTGCAGTGCGGACGGCAGCCGTTGCAGGCAATGATGATGCTGATTCCTGAGGCCTATCAAAACCAGCCAGATTTGGCGGATCACCCAGAGGTGGTGGACTTTTACGAATACTATAGCGGCCTGCAAGAAGCTTGGGATGGTCCTGCATTAGTGGCTTTTTCCGATGGCAAAATTGTCGGCGCCACCCTTGATCGCAATGGCCTGCGCCCCGCTCGCTACACCCTCACCAGTGATGATCTAGTGATTGTCTCTTCAGAGGCGGGTAGCATTCAAATTGATGAAGCAACGGTGATTGAAAAAGGGCGTCTTGGCCCTGGGCAGATGATTGCCGTTGACCTAGAGCACCAAGAACTGCTCACCAATTGGGAAATTAAACAGCGGGTGGCACAGCAGCAGCCCTATGGGGAATGGCTAAAAACCTATCGCCAACAACTCACCCCCCCAACCCTACGGCGAAGCCTTACCCTTGAAAA
Organism: Thermosynechococcus sp. M46_R2017_013; assembly: GCA_015296025.1. Lineage (GTDB taxonomy): Bacteria > Cyanobacteriota > Cyanobacteriia > Thermosynechococcales > Thermosynechococcaceae > Thermosynechococcus. The sequence continues at coordinate 18,032 of DVDZ01000127.1, read as the reverse complement.
CCAGACTTGCCTACAACAGCAGATGGCCTTTGGTTTCAGTGCCGAAGACGTGGAGATGATCATTGAGCCATGGCCAAAGACGGCAAGGAACCCACATTCTGCATGGGGGATGACATTCCTTTGGCGGTACTGTCTCAGCAACCTCACCTGCTGTATGACTACTTCAAGCAGCGCTTTGCCCAAGTCACCAATCCCGCAATTGATCCGCTGCGGGAAAAACTGGTGATGTCTTTAGTTACTCGCCTAGGGAAGCGGGGGAATCTGCTCATTGAAAGCCCAGAGGATGCTCGCCTGCTGCAACTCAATTCACCCCTAGTCAATGAAGCGGAGCTAGAGGAGATTCTCAAAGCACCCTTTGGCACGACCCGCCTTTCGACGCAGTTTGCGATCGCCCAAGGGCCGGCGGCTCTTGAGGCCGCTGTGAATCGGCTCTGTGAACAGGCCGCCGCAGCAGTCAAAGGGGGGGCTGAAATCCTTGTTCTGAGCGATCGCCACAATCTGGCTGGCGAACCCCATCTTTTGGATGCCGACACGTCCTACATCCCGCCCCTATTGGCCGTAGGGGCCGTGCACCACCATTTAATTGCCCAGGCATTCGCCGTCGCGTCTCCCTTGTGGTGGAAACAGCCCAGTGCTGGAGTACCCATCACTTTGCTTGCCTCATTGGCTATGGCGCTGGAGCTGTGTGTCCCTACCTAACATGGGAAACCATTCGCCAGTGGTGGCATAGCGATCGCACCCAAAGCCTGATGGCCAAAGGCAAACTACCGCAACTGACACTGCAACAGGTTCAAGCCAACTATCGCAAAGCGGTAGAGGAGGGACTTCTGAAAATCCTCTCCAAGATGGGAATTTCTCTAATTGCCAGCTATCGCGGTGCTCAAATTTTTGAGGCCATTGGCATTGGCGATGACCTGCTCAATAAAGCCTTCATTGGCACTACGTCACGGGTGGGGGGTCTGACTCTCAAAGACTTAGCCCAAGAAACAATTGCCTTTCACCACCAGGCCTTCCCCGAACTTACAGCCAAGAAACTGGCGAACTTTGGCTTTGTCCAATTTCGGCCGGGGGGCGAGTACCACATGAATAATCCAGAGATGGCCAAGGCCCTCCACAAAGCAGTCAGCAGCAATAGCTACGACCACTATGAGGTCTATCGCCGCCAACTCACCGGTCGCGTGCCCACGGCACTGCGGGATCTGCTGGACTTTCAGAGCGATCGCCCCAGTATCCCCCTCGAAGAGGTTGAACCCGCCAGTGACATTGTCAAACGCTTCTGTACCGGCGGCATGTCCTTGGGCGCCCTCTCGCGGGAAGCCCATGAGGTGCTGGCGATCGCCATGAACCGTCTTGGCGGCAAATCCAACTCCGGGGAGGGCGGCGAAGATCCGATTCGCTTCCAAGTGCTCACGGATGTGGATGCCGAGGGGCGCTCTCCCCAATTTCCCCATTTGCGGGGCTTGCGCAACGGCGATACCGCCAGTTCCGCCATCAAGCAGGTGGCCTCTGGTCGCTTTGGTGTTACCCCCGAGTACTTGATCAATGCCCAGCAAATTGAAATCAAGATTGCCCAAGGCGCTAAACCGGGGGAAGGGGGGCAACTGCCGGGCACCAAAGTCAGCCCCTACATTGCCATGCTGCGGCAATCGAAGCCAGGAGTCTCCTTAATTTCACCACCACCACACCATGACATCTATTCCATTGAGGATTTGGCACAACTGATCTTTGATCTGCACCAGATCAATCCCCAAGCTCAAGTCTCCGTGAAACTAGTGGCAGAAATTGGTATTGGTACGATTGCCGCCGGGGTGGCAAAAGCCAACGCAGATGTGATTCAAATTTCCGGTCACGACGGTGGCACCGGTGCTTCGCCCCTAAGTTCGATTAAGCATGCCGGTAGTCCATGGGAATTGGGGCTGACGGAGGTTCACCGTGTTCTCCTCGAAAATCAACTGCGCGATCGCGTGATTCTGCGGGTAGATGGTGGCCTCAAGTGTGGCTGGGATGTGGTCATGGCGGCACTGATGGGCGCCGAAGAGTTTGGCTTTGGCTCAGTGGCAATGATTGCCGAAGGCTGCATCATGGCACGCATCTGCCACACCAACAATTGTCCAGTGGGTGTGGCCACCCAAAAAGAGGAACTGCGCAAGCGCTTCCCAGGAACACCAGAGCATGTGGTGAATTTCTTCCTCTTTATTGCCGAGGAGGTGCGCTCGATTCTCGCCAAGTTGGGCTATCGCAGCCTGAATGAGATCATTGGCCGTGCTGATCTGCTGGTACCGCGGCAAGATGTCACCTTAAGCAAAACTGCCCCCCTGAATCTGGATTGCCTGACCAAGCTGCCTGATACGCGCAGCAATCGCCACTGGTTGCAGCACGAAACCGTTCACAGTAACGGTGCCGTTCTCGATGATGAGATTTTGGCACGCCCAGAGGTGCAAGCTGCCATAGAAAAACAACAAACTCTTCAACTCGACCTGCCAATTGCCAACACTGATCGCACTGTGGGGGCACGCATCGCCGGTGTCATTGCTAAAAAATATAGCAACACTGGTTTTGAAGGTCAGATTACCCTCAACTTCCGCGGCAGTGCTGGCCAGAGCTTTGGTGCCTTCAATCTGCCGGGGATGATCCTCAAGCTCACAGGCGAAGCCAATGACTATGTTGGCAAAGGCATGCACGGCGGTGAAATTATTATCAAGCCCCCCGCCAATGCTCCCTACGCGGCCGCAGACAACGTGATTATTGGCAACACCTGTCTCTATGGCGCCACCGGGGGGTTCCTCTTTGCCAATGGCCGTGCTGGTGAGCGATTTGCCGTCCGCAACTCCAAAGCCTTTGCAGTTGTTGAGGGAACAGGGGATCACTGCTGTGAGTATATGACTGGTGGGGTAGTTGTGGTCTTGGGGCCTACAGGTCGCAATGTGGGGGCTGGGATGACCGGTGGCTTGGCCTACATCTTGGATGAAGCAGGTCATTTTCCTGCCAAGGTCAACCCCGAAATTGTTAAACTCCAGCGAGTCACCTCTGCCATTGGTGCTGCCCAACTCAAGCAACTGATTACTGCTCACCACGAGCGCACAGGAAGTGCCAAAGCCGCAATGATTCTGGAGCAATGGGAGCGCTACCTACCCCTTTTCTGGCAGGTGGTGCCACCTTCGGAAGCAAATACCCCGGAAGTGGTGGGTGAAGTGGTTACTGACAGCAACAGCAAAGTGCTCAGTCCCCTTTCCTAGAGGATTCGCCTGTTTAGGCAGCCTAAAATTAAAGGGAAAGCCTACGGAGGGCGATCGCCATGCTGAGCAAGTTATCCTTTCGCCATAAGCTCTTGCTGGGGACGCTCCTGCCTATTATCGCCATCTACACAGGTCTATTCTTCTACATTCGCGCCCGTATCATTCGCCGCAGTACCGCTGACTATGAACAATGGCAGCAGTTCAGGGTATTGCTCTATGCGAGACAATTTGATGACAACCTAGAGCAGATGGCGGAGTTGGCAACGGCCAGTGCCCATGCCCTAGAAACCTTCCCCATCACCAAGGAGCAGGAACTGTACTCATTTTTGCGCCGCAATGTGGAGATGAACCATCTGGTTTACGGCATGGCGATCGCTTTTACCCCCTATACCTTTTCTCCCCGCAAACGACTCTTTGCCCCCTACGTTTATAAAAATAACGGCACACTGGTAGAAAAAAACACAGGCCGCCTCTACGACGACACGCAACCTAGATGGGACTGGTATGGCGAAGCAATCCGCACTGGCCAACCCCGCTGGAGTGATCCCTACTTTGACGAGGGAGCAGGGAATGTTTGGATGATTACCTATTCTGTTCCCTTTCGCCGTCAGGGGAAAGTGCAGGGGGTGGCCACAGTGGATGTGGCGCTGGAAACCCTGCAACAGCAAATTCACATCCAAAGCCTGAAGGAAGAGCAGTTTTTTGTCCTAGATCGCAAGGGACGGATTATCTTTCACGGTCATCCGCAGTTCATTGGCCAATCCATTTTCTACATTGCCAAAGAACAAAATCGCAGTGATCTTGAGGCCTTGGGCAAAGCGATGATCAGTGGCCAAAGTGGCCATCTGTGGATGCGGGATTGGACTTCCAATGAGCGGCAATGGGTCTTTTATACCCCGATTTCTCAAGCAGGCTGGAGTCTGGCAATTCGCCTGAATGAAGCAACCCTTTTGGCCTTTATCTACGAGGAAACGCGCTCAGGGCTACTCATTCTCGCACTCTCTTTCTGTTTAATTAGTCTCGTGACGTGGGGGGTAACGAGCTACATCATGCGCCCAATTCAAAAGTTAAATGCTGCTGCCCAAAAAATTGCCGCTGGTCATTTAGACATTGAAACCGACATTGACACCACCAGTTCAGATGAACTAGGGAATTTGGGGCGCACCTTTCTGGATATGGCCGGCCAACTTCAGGAGAGCTTTAGCGAATTGCACCGTTTTAACCAACGTCTTGAAGAAGAGGTGGCTCACCGTACTGCGGCCCTTGAGGCTGCCAACCAGCAGCTTTTGGAAAAGGAACGGGTGCTCCATCGCTACAATGCTGCCCTTGTGCGATTAAGCCAATCTCCCCATGTGCAGCAGGGAAACTTTCGCATGGCATTGCAGGAAATTATTGAGGTTACAGCAACAACGCTACAGGTCGGGCGGGCATCCGTCTGGGAACTCCAAGAAGATCGCTTTAAATGTGTCGCCCAATACGATCCGGCTGCTAATAACCATGCCCAGCCCACGTACCTCACCCAGCCCACTTACCCCAATTACCTAAAACTCTTGCGTAGTGGAGAACCCTTGGTGGTAAAGGATTTGCTGACGGATCCCCGCACCCATGAGTTGCGAGAGTATGCCAAGCTCCACAATATCTACTCCCTCATCGATGCCCCGATTATTCTCAATGGCCGGTTGTTGGGGGTCATCTGTGTTGAACAGGTGGGCAAGCATCGGGATTGGCTCGTGGAGGAACGCAATTTTGTTGGCAATGTAGCCGATATTGTGACAATTGCCCTTGTTGCTCATCAACGCAATCAAGCAGAGCAGGAGTTGCTCAAGGCTAAGGCGGCAGCGGAGGCAGCCAACAAAGCCAAGAGTATCTTCCTTGCCAATATGAGCCATGAACTGCGCACCCCTCTCAATGCCATTCTTGGCTTTAGCCAAATTTTGCTCAGCGATCGCACCCTAGCGCCGCAGCATCGCCAAACCCTTGAAAAGATCAACCGCAGCGGTGAGCACCTCTTAGGTTTGATTAACGATGTCCTTGACATGGCCAAAATTGAAGCGGGTCGGGTCACACTTCAAGAAACCACGTTTAATCTGCCGCGGATGCTGCAAACCCTTGAAGAAATGCTAAAGGTACGAGCTGAGGCCAAGGGCTTGCGTCTAGTTTTTGAACTGCCGCCGAATCTGCCGGTGGCAGTGACCACGGATGAAATGAAGCTCCGCCAAGTGCTGGTCAACCTTATTGGCAATGGCATTAAATTTACTAAAAAAGGGGGGCGTCTCCCTCAAGGTCAGCTATAAAGCGCAAGACCCCCCTCGCCTTGCCTTTGAAGTTAGCGACACTGGCATTGGCATGACCCCTGAAGAGTTGAAAATGCTCTTTCAGCCCTTTGTCCAAACCGATAGCAGTAAAAAAGTGAGCGAAGGTACAGGGCTAGGGCTGGCCATTAGTCGCCAGTTTGTGCAATTGATGGGGGGCGATATTCAGGTGCGCAGCACCAAGGGACAGGGAAGCCATTTTTACTTTGAGGTGAAAATTGGTCTGGGGAATCCCCAAGCACTGGAGGAGCAAAAAGCACAAACTGTTATTGGCCTGCGATCGCCCACCTCTGAAGTTCGCATTTTGGTGGTGGATGATCTTCCTGAAAATCGTCAATTGTTGACCCAACTCCTAGAACCCGTGGGATTTCGCTGCCGCGAAGCCTGCAATGGTCAAGAGGCAGTGGAGATTTGGCGCACCTGGCAGCCCCATGCCATTCTCATGGATATTCGGATGCCCGTGATGGATGGTAAAACAGCAACACGACAGATCAAGAAAGAAATGGGCGATCGCCTCCGCCGCGGCGAAAGGGTTTTCCCCACTAAAATTCTTGCCGTCACTGCCAGTAGTTTTGAGCAGGACAAGCGAGAACTCCTCGATCTGGGTTGTGATGATTACATTGCTAAGCCCTTCCGCCCGCAAACGATTTTTGAACGACTGGCCGCCCAGTTAAACCTAACGTATCTCTACGAGAATGCTCCGCCTGCCCCAGTTACTCCCCAGCCGCAGGTGCTGGATCCAGCAGCTTTGATGGTGATGCCTCGTCCTTGGATTGCTGAGCTTCAAGAAGCGGCCAAAAAATTAAATGCTAAGCGCATTCGTGAACTCATTGCTGAAATCCCGCCCGAGGAAGCTGCCCTGATTGAAGGCCTTCAGCAACTGCTGAAAACCTTCCGCTTTGATAAAATTGTCGAACTAACGCTTAGTTAATGTGCAGGCTGACGCAACGTTGCCCCACAGTTCTAGAACATGCCCGTCAATTACACATCTCGTTGACCGCAGAGGCCAGAAGTGTTAAACGGCAGATTGAGAGACTAGAAAAAAGATGAAATAGCGTATTCTCAGAAAGTTTTGAACTGCCAACTGCTGTTCAAAATGCGGCTGACCTATGTTCTAGAGGCCAGCTTGAACAGCAGGAGGGTCTTGTTTTACCAGCTCAATTGGTCAGAAATACAGGTGGATATGTCTTTTCTAAAGTGAATAAAACACGAAGTCTTTACAAGTGAAGCCGTCATTTCTTTTGGGAAGAGGCATGACTTGAGTTTTCAGGAGGAAGTGATAGAAATGATTCCTGAAAATGTCATAGCGATAATGGAGAGAGCCTTTGCCATCTGGAAGTTTCTAGACAAGTTATATGAAGCAAAGAAATTGTTTGTTGTGGGCATTAAGAACAATATGAGAACTGAAGTGAATCACCGTCGGTATCGAATAGTTCATTTTTGGAATATTGAGAGCAAGAGAGAGTTTCAGATATTGACGAATCCTTCGGGGTCTCACGGCTGAGGAAGTGGCTGAACTGTATCAACAGCAGTGGACAATTGAGAATTTGCGGGAATTTCTAAAAATGCACTGATCCTTAGAACGGTTAATGACAAAGAGTGTGAACGGGATAGTTAAACAAATATACGTGGTATTGATTGGGTATTTAATTTTGGAGTTAGTGGATATTCCTGCATCACTTGGGAGGAGACTGTCAGATACGTTGAGATATTGGCCACTAGAACTCAGTCGGCGATGTATGGCTGACACCAGCCAAGCTAAGATCATTGGCGCTTTGATTGGCAACCAGAGCCACTTGTGACCTAGAATGCCAAGTTTTGTTGCAGGATTCAACACTTCTGGCTAGCAACGGAGTCTTTGCTTATTCTTTACAAGCATCTAATTTTCAGATACAATAATAGCTTTGGTTGGCAGTTTTAGTCTCTGACCTCTACTTCAAAAAAGCAGACGCTAGCATTTGCTGGCAACAAAAACATGGCTTAAGAGGCAAAGGGTTGTCCTCAGCAAGCCACTTTCAACCTCCGCAAGGAGGAGGATTATACGTTTTGGCAGTAAAGGCACTTCAACCTTCACTGCTGGGGTAGTGCGTGCCGCAAGGTACGTATTGCTATCGTGGTTGTTTTTAGGAGGAGCAGCGATGATGTATAGTCCTGTGGCTGCAGCGCAGCCTGTCAAGCCTCGTTTAGGGATTCATCTCATCGGCGATTTATATCGGTGTCGTGGCGACATTCGTTATTTTGTAGACCGCCATTGCCTCAGAACGCTATGCCTAGAGACAGTGCGTAAAGCTGGTCTAACTGTTTTGGGCGAGCTCTTTCATCAATTTGGAGAAGCAGGAGGGGTCACTGGCGCCGTTGTCCTAGCGGAGTCTCATTTAGCCATCCACACTTGGCCGGAAAAGCGCTACGTCACCTTAGACGTGTATGTCTGTAACTACAGCCAAGACAATCGGGGCAAAGCACAAGCACTGTTTAATCAACTGGTTGCTGTTTTTGACCCCGAGTTACCCCGTACCCAATGTGTAGAGCGGGAATAGCCAGCGGTATTCAAGGTTCAGATTAGGATCAGAGTAATTCGCAATGACAACCCATCATCTGTATCTTCTAGAGCAGCTCAACGCTGCCGCCGGTTACTATATCCGAGCCGATCGCTGTCTGTTGGCAAAAAAGACTCGTTACCAAGAACTGGCGCTCTACGAGTCTGCCCACTTTGGCAAGTTCCTGTGCTTGGATCACCTCTTTATGACCTCGGAAGCCGATGAATTTTTCTACCATGAAAATCTCATTCATCCGGCAGCGATAACGCATCCAGCACCACGGTCAGCTCTCATTATTGGGGGTGGCGATGGCGGTGCAGCCGAGGAAGTCCTCAAATATCCCACAATCGAGCAGGTAGTTTTAGCGGAGTTGGATGAGGAGGTCGTTGAGGTCTGTCGTCAACATTTAGGCACGATTCACCGGGGTGCCTTTGAAGACCCCCGCCTCCAACTGGTGATTGGCGATGGTCGCACCTATCTGGAAAACACAAGTGCCCAGTTTGATTTAATCCTTCTCGACCTCACTGATCCCCAAGGTCCTTCCCTGAACCTTTACACCCAAGAGTTTTATCACCTTTGTAAGCAGCATCTAGCAGCGGCAGGACTGGTTGCTCTGCATGTAGAATCGCCAATTGCTCGGCCTACCACCTATGCTCGCTTGGTTACGACGCTGCGGCAAGTTTTCCCAATTGTCCGCCCCTACTTGGTGTATATTCCCCTGTACGGTACGCTGTGGGGAATGGCAACAGCCTCGGAAAGCAGTGACCCCTGTACCCTTACAGCAGCAGAGGTGGAGCAGCGAATTGCCACAAGGGGGATTTCTGACCTCCGCTTCTACAATGGCGAGACCCATCAGGGAGTCTTTGCGCTGCCAAACTTTATCCGCACGCTGCTAAGTCAGCCGCTTACGCCGCTCACGGATGGGAATACCACTCTTGAAGAAGAGCCACCAACCTCACGGCTGAAAATTATTCCCCAAACCTAAAGCTTGCACATTGCTTTCCTGATTTAGCTCAGGAAGGCTCTGGGTTGAGTTCTGCTCTGATTTGAGGAGTGATGCAGCCGCCTAGGTGCCCGATGTCCATGAGTTCATGTACTCCACCTGCTCAGGGGTGAGGCTATCAATGGCAATCCCCATGGCTTGGAGTTTCAAACGGGCAATTTCTTGATCTACGGCAGCGGGGATGGGATGGATACCCGCAGCCAACTGACCTTTATTTTTCACAAGGTACTCACAGGCCAAGGCTTGGTTGGCAAAACTCATATCCATTACACTAGCGGGGTGGCCTTCAGCAGCCGCAAGGTTAATCAGTCGTCCTTCACCCAACACAATGATGGATTTGCCACTCGGCAGAATGTATTCCTCGGTAAAGTTGCGCACTACCCGCACTTCTTTGGCAAGGGTTTTTAGGGTGGCAAGGTCAATTTCAATGTCAAAGTGACCAGAGTTGGCTACCATTGCCCCATCTTTCATGACGGCAAAGTGCTCTGCCCGAATCACGTGCTTATTCCCCGTCACTGTAATAAAAATATCGCCGAGGGGGGCAGCTTCCAGCATTGGCATGACCCGGAAGCCATCCATGACTGCTTCAATGGCTCGCACAGGATCAATTTCGGTCACAATCACGTTGGCGCCCATGCCCCGTGCCCGCAGGGCTGTCCCTTTACCGCACCAGCCATAGCCAGCAACCACAACAGTTTTCCCCGCTAGGAGAATGTTCGTTGCTCGAATGATGCCATCTAGCGTGGATTGACCGGTGCCGTAGCGGTTGTCAAAGAAGTGCTTGGTGTCGGCATCGTTGACGTTAATGGCGGGAAAAGTGAGGACGCCATCGCGGAACATGGCCTTGAGGCGCACAATACCAGTGGTGGTTTCTTCGGTGGTGCCAATAATGTCGCTGAGTTGGTGCTGGCGTTCTTTCACCAAAGTGGCAACCACATCACAGCCGTCATCAATGATGATGTTGGGGCGGTGATCAAGGGCAATATTGACGTGGCGTCTATAGGTGGCGGTGTCTTCCCCTTTTTGGGCAAAGACTGGAATGCCATAGTTCACCACTAGACTAGCGGCCACATCGTCTTGGGTAGAAAGGGGATTACTGGCAATGAGCACTGCATCTGCACCTCCGGCTTTGAGGGCGATCGCCAGATTGGCAGTTTCTGTGGTCACATGGCAGCAGGCGGCTAGGCGAATCCCCGCAAGGGGTTTTTCTTTCTCAAAGCGATCGCGAATCTGACGCAGCACTGGCATCTCCCGCCCTGCCCATTGAATCCGTTGCTGCCCTAAAGGTGCAAGGCTCAAGTCTTTGACATCGTGACGAACTGGGGCTTCAGGCTTAATCGGAGAAGACACCATACTGCAGTTCCTAAAAAAGGTTACGGCTTCCCATTATACGCAAGAATCGCCTAAGGGGACTTCTTCCGCAGTGCCCAACTGGTAACCGTACCACCGGGGAGAATGGGTAAATTCACGGTGGCAATTTCCAAAAGATGCCCTTTGCGATTGCGAAACTGAAAGGTGCAAATCTCCACCCCCACCAGTTGACAGCCCATCAGTTCACTGTAGCCTTGACTCAGCAAATAGGCCACAATTGGCGTCGTTGTTAGATTCATCATTGGTGGACTGACCACGGGCTGCCAACCGCGATCAATGAGGCGTTGGCGGGCATCGGCATAGCTCATTCCTTGGCGTAACGGGGGTATCCCCTGGGCAAAGGTATCTGGGGCAAGCCCTACCCCTGCTGCCAGTAAACCAAGGGCAATGATGCGTTTCAGCAATACCATAGCAATTGCTTGTTAAATGCCAATCGCTATACGCTACAAGGGGAGCGCTCATGCAGGTTCAACAGACGGAGATTCAGCCCCCACCGCTTCTTTAGCGGCATAGAGCACTTCCACGGCAATCTCACCCATTCCCTGTTCAAACGCAAATTTTTCAGTGTTGCGCTTTACTTTGCCACGCACAAATCAGGTGAAGGAATTGTAGATTAAATCTACTAGTTGATTGGTGCCTTCATCGCCCAAGAAGGGTCGGTAGCCCACAGGAAAGTCCTGAATATGGCTGGGGGCAGCAATAACACCACAGGGAATGTTGAGGCGTTTACCCACAGGGCGCTCCATCTGAGTGCCAAAGATGGCTGTGGGTTCAACACGGGCGATCGCGATCCTAGCGAGGTCGTTTTCCAAGGCTGAGAAAACGTTGCAAAGCTTTAGGGAAGTGGGGGAGCAGCCTAATATACCAACATCTTTCCCCTCTCCCCTAAAATTGATCAATACTGCAATTCCAGTTTAGCTTGCCCGTTTTTAAGGACACCCTAGGATGGTTGCTTACGAATTTAGACCCGGTCTTGAGGGTATTCCCGTTGCCCAATCGGCCATTAGTTATGTGGATGGCCAAGCCGGTATTCTTGAGTATCGCGGTGTCCCAATTCAGGAACTAGCGGAAAAAAGCACATTTTTGGAAACCGCCTTTTTGTTGATTTGGGGCTACTGGCCAACCAAGGAGGAATTGGCAGCTTTTGAGCACGATATTACCTATCATCGCCGCGTCAAATATCGGATTCGTGACATGATGAAATGCTTCCCCGACAGTGGCCACCCCATGGACGCCCTCCAAGCCTCGGCGGGAGCATTGGGATTATTCTATTCACGGCGGGCACTTGACGATCCAGAGTACATTCGTGCAGCGGTCGTTCGTCTATTAGCAAAAATTCCAACCATGGTGGCGGCGTTTCAACTCATCCGCAAGGGAAATGATCCGGTCATGCCCTGTGATGAACTGGACTACGCAGCCAACTTTCTCTATATGCTCAATGAGCGGCATCCTGATCCCTTTGCAGCGCGGGTGTTTGATATTTGCTTGATTCTCCATGCCGAGCACACGATGAATGCCTCCACCTTCTCGGCGCGGGTGACGGCCTCAACATTGACAGATCCCTATGCCGTGGTTGCTTCAGCAGTGGGTACCCTAGCCGGGCCACTCCATGGAGGTGCCAATGAAGATGTGATCAATATGCTCGCAGAAATCGGCAGTGTGGAGAATGTCCGTCCTTATGTGGAAAAGTGCATCCAGAATAAGGTCAAAATTGCTGGGTTTGGCCACCGCGTGTATAAAGTAAAAGATCCCCGCGCTACAATTTTGCAGAAGTTGGCGGAACAGTTGTTTGATAAGTTTGGGGGCGATCGCTACTACGACATTGCTCTGAAACTAGAAGAAGTGGTGGGCGAATATCTCAGTTACAAGGGGATTTATCCCAATGTAGATTTTTACTCTGGCCTTGTTTATCGGCGGCTGGGGATTCCCAGTGACTTGTTTACACCTGTGTTTGCGATCGCCCGGGTGGCGGGTTGGCTAGCCCACTGGAAGGAACAGCTAGAGGCCAATCGCATCTATCGCCCCACCCAAGTCTATACAGGTGCCCACAATCAGCCCTATGTACCCATGGAGGAACGCAATCATCGCCCCTAACTCTTGATCCTCAATTCCCCCCTGACTAAGCTGCTTTATAGTGGCGGTATCCTTGTGGAGTTTCTGATGGCAAAGGCAAAATCCAGCAAACGGCAAGCAGCAAAAACGGCAAAAACCTCGAAATCTACCCCGTCAACCTCGACAAAACAGGCAGCAACCGTTGCTCCTGAACCCACCTCTGTAGATCCCGCTAGTCTTACCTACGAGGCGGTGATTGGCTTAGAGATTCACTGCCAACTGAGTACCCAAACCAAAATTTTCTCCAGTAGCTCAACTCAGTTTGGGGCACCCCCAAATACCAATATCGATCCAGTGTGTTTGGGTTTGCCGGGAACCCTCCCTGTGTTAAATGAAAAGGTACTCGAATATGCGGTGAAGGCGGGCTTAGCCTCAATTGTCAGATTGCCCCCTACAGCAAGTTTGATCGCAAGCAGTATTTTTATCCCGATTTGCCAAAAAACTATCAAATCTCGCAGTATGACCTGCCCATTGCCCAGCATGGCTACCTAGAGATTGAATTGGTGGATGATAACGGCACCGCCAGCCGAAAAAAAATTGGCATTACTCGTCTGCACATGGAGGAAGATGCCGGCAAACTGGTTCACGCGGGGAGCGATCGCCTGTCCGGCTCCACCTACTCCTTAGTGGACTTGAATCGAGCGGGAGTACCCCTTGTTGAAATTGTCTCTGAGCCAGATCTGCGCACGGGTCAAGAGGCTGCCGAATACGCCCAAGAACTGCGGCGCATTCTCCGTTACTTGGGGGTTTGCGATGGCAATATGCAGGAGGGGTCACTGCGCTGCGATGTCAATATCTCTGTGCGCCCCGTGGGCAGCAACACCTTTGGCACGAAGGTGGAGATTAAAAACATGAACTCCTTTAGTGCCATCCAGCGCGCCATTGACTATGAAATTGAGCGGCAAGTGGCTGCCGTCAAAGCGGGAGAACCCATTGTGCAAGAAACCCGCCTCTGGGATGAAGCCACTCAGCAAACGCGCACCATGCGCGTCAAGGAAGGTTCCAGTGACTACCGCTACTTTCCTGAACCCGATCTTGGCCCAATTGAAGTCAGTGCTGAGCAATTGGCGGCATGGCGTGCAGATCTGCCTGAACTGCCAGCGCAAAAGCGTCACCGCTACGAGACTGAGTGGGGTTTACCGCCACAGGATGCCCGCGTTCTTACTGATGAGCGCACCGTTGCCGAATATTTTGAAGCCACGGTTGCTGCTGGGGCACCCCCGAAATTGGCGGCCAACTGGATCATGGGCGATATTACGGCCTATCTCAAGGAACAAAAGCGGGGGATTGAGACCCTGCCCTTGAAGCCTGCTGAATTGGCGGAACTGATCCAACTCATTGAGGCGGGCACAATCAGTAGCAAAATGGCTAAAGATTTGCTGCCTGAATTACTGGCTCACGGTGGCTCCCCCAAAGTCCTCGTGGAACAAAAAGGCCTCAGTCAGATCTCTGATGTGGCTGTCCTGGAGGCGATGATCGATGAAGTGCTGGCGGCGCATCCCAATGAACTGGAGCAATACCGCGCTGGCAAAACAAAACTTCAGGGCTTCTTTGTTGGCCAGATGATGAAAAAAACCGGTGGACGGGCTGATCCCAAGCTGACCAATCAACTCTTGGCCAAAAAACTAAACGCAACTGGTTAAAGCAGCCTGAAGCGTCGGTAACAGGTGAGCAATCAAGTGTTCGGGATAGACCCCTAGGGAAGTCGCCTGTTGTTCTGCTTGAAGTCCTGCTTGGGCATGCCACCAGACACCACAGCAAGCTGCGGTAAGAGCCTCCTGCTGTGCCAGCAGACCGCCAATGAGACCGGTGAGCACATCACCGCTACCCCCTCGAGCAAGGGCAGGGGTACTCTCAGGATTGATCCAGAGGTCACCTTTAGAAGAGGCAATGGCTGTCCGTGCCCCCTTGAGAACCACAACGGCATTACTGCGAGCTGCGGCTGCTGTGACTTGGTCGAGGCGATCGCCCCCTGCTGCCACAAGGTCTGGAAAGAGGCGGCGAAATTCCCCGTAGTGGGGAGTCAAAATCGTGGAATTTGGCAGTGGCCAAGGGGTGAATTTGGCTAGGATATTCAGGGCATCGGCATCCAAAACTAGCGATCGCCCAGCCCTCAGAACCGTTTCCACAACCCCTACTGCCTCAGGGGTCAACCCCGGTCCGCAGGCAATGGCTGAGAACCGGGTTAAATCTAAAGTCTCTGGTAAGTGAGCGATCGCCCCTGTGGGAGTTTCAGGACAGCCGACAACAATCGCATCGGGAACTCGCATCAAAACAAGGGGCTTCAAAGACTGCGGCACGGCCACCACCAACATCCCTACCCCTGTACAGCGTGCCGCGAGCGCACTGAGGAGAATACTGCCGCCGTAGGCCGTCGAGCCACCCAACAGGAGCAACTGCCCCTGTTGGTACTTGTGGGTAATGGGCGATCGCCCTAGGGCAGGTCTTGCCAACACGTCTGATCTAAACAAAATCCTCGAGGAGTTGTGGCCAAGACCTCCTCAATGATTGAGGCGGGAATATCGAAAGGGATTAACACACCCTGCCCCACCCATGGCTGTGCCTCTTCCACCAACAGCCCCCGCTTCCACAGGCCTAGGCAAAGGGTGCGATCGGCCTGAATTGCCGCCCCTAAAACCGCTCCTGTATCACTGTGTAGCCCCGAAGGGACATCAATGCTGACCCGTGGTTGCCTCCAGGTATTGATCTGATTGATGCTGTGGGTGAGTTCCCCCGTCAGCTCTCGCTCTAGGCCAAAGCCAAAGAGACCATCGACAATGAGATTAACCTCCTGTAGCGCTGCTACAGTCTGCACAAAAGGAATGCCAAGAAAGCGGGCATAGCGGGCATGATCCGCCGTCAGGGGCTTCAAGCGATCAAAGGGCTGCCAGAGGGTGACCGCATACCCTCGGTGCCAGAGTTCCCGTGCCACCACTAAAGCATCGCCGCCGTTGTGCCCGGGACCAGCCAAAATGCCTACACGGGGATACTGTGCCCTTGGAAACTCACTCTGGAGAAAATGACTAAGGCGCTGTCCCACCTTTTCCATCAGGGCTGGCACAGGGAAGCCGCGATTGAACATCGCTCCCTCAATGGCTTGCATTTCAGCCGTGGTGACAATAGGCGAAAATCGAGTTCTTGTCATCGCTGTCCAATCCATCGCTGACCTAGGGGAACCGCTTGGCGTGCTCCCGTGACTTGGGGCAAATTCCCCGACAGCCCCAACTCATGCCAGTAGGCAAGAATAGCAAAGGCGATCGCCTCCTTTGCATCCACGGGTATCCCAGCAGCAGCAGTTGTTGTTTCCACTGGGATCTCCCCTAGATGGATGCGAAGACGATCCCTAAGAAAGCCATTGTGGGCACCGCCGCCACACAAAAGAACCCGCTGCGGTTTTTGGGGCAAAAATTGACAATAGCTCTCAACAATACTGCGGGCAGTGAATTCTGTGAGGGTGGCCAAAATATCGGCGGGGGCTAACCCCCCTGCATCGGCACGGCACCGCTGCCAAAAAGCGACCCCAAAGTGCTCTCGCCCTGTGGACTTAGGCGGTAGCTGATGAAAGAAGGGGTCTTGTAGCCAGCTATCCACCAAGGGTGCGATAATTTTGCCCTGCCGCGCCCATGCCCCATCGGCATCGTAGGTGCATTCTCCCCCAGATAATTCCATGACTGCTAGGTCAAGCAACATATTGCCGGGGCCAGTATCCCAGCCCATCACCCCTTTGCCGTCAGGATCCTCTAGGTGGGGGGGCAAGTAGGTGACATTGCCAATCCCGCCGATATTTTGCACACAGCGCACTTCCGTGGGATGACTCAGCAGACACCAATCCACCCGAGGCACAAGAGGCGCCCCCTGACCGCCCAAGGCAATATCTTGAGCACGAAAGTTAGCAATGGTGGTAATACCCGTGCGCCAAGCAATCCAGTCTCCCCGTCCCAGTTGCAGGCTATAGCTAGGCAATCGCCAGTGGGGGGGCGATGAAAGACCGTTTGACCATGGGAGCCAATGAGTTCTGCGGGGGGATATCCCTGTTGAACAGTTTGTGCCGCATGAGCAAAGGCTTCAGCAATTGCCCCATCCAAGTCTGCCAAGCTGCAAGGGTCAAGGATTTTTCGCCACAAATTTCCAGAATCTGCTGCCGCAGGTCGGGGGGATAGGGCACCGTACAAAAATTAAGCACCTGTACCTGAAGATCGCGATCGCGTCCCTGTAGTTCCACCAAAGCTGCATCCACACCATCTACCGAGGTGCCGCTCATCAGGCCAATGACACGCATAATTTGCGCCTACAGCAGTTGATATTTCGTTTCCGCCAAGCAATAGAGGGGACGCCAAACGAAGCGGTTGGTTAAAACCACTAATAGGGACATCACTGCCGTTGCTGCCATCAGTAGGGGAAAATCCCCCCGAGCACTAGCCTCAGAAATGATGGCCCCCAAACCAAGGGTCTGCTCCGTTTGATTCTGAAATTCCACATATTCACTGACGATGCTGGAGTTCCAAGCTCCCCCCACAGCGGTAATGATGCCGGTAATCAAATAGGGAAAAATACCCGGCAAGATCAGGACGCGCCACCGCTGCCACCAAGAGAGTTGATAGACCACCGCTGCTTCAAATAATTCCGTGGGAATCGCTTGGGCACCGGCAATGACATTAAAAAGGATGTACCACATTGTACCCAGCATCATCAGCGCCACAGAGCCAATCTCTAAGCCTCCACCCATATTGGCAAGCGCCAACAGTAGGACAGGAAAGAGCGCCGTAGCCGGCACCGATGCCGCAATTTGGACAATGGGCTGCAACACTTGAGCCGCACGGGGATTGCGCCCGATCGCTACCCCCACCGGAACTGTCCAGACTAAAGACAGAATCAGAGCCGCCATTACCCGCAGCGTTGTCAGAACTGCCCCTAGACCAATTTGCCGCCAATCTTGCCAACTGACACTAAACATTTGTCGCAAAAAGGCGATCGCCCCCCAAACCACAAACACCGCCAAAATCAGCAAAATAATCGGTGTTATCGGCCAGTTGCCTTGACTACTCTGGGGTACAAGGGATTGACGTGGCTGTTTAGGGCGCAACTGCTCATCGAGTCGTTCCCAAACGGGAGCAAAGATATTCTGGTGGAAGGCTCGCAATGTGGGCGATCGCCGCAGGAAATCAAGAACAAAAGATTTAGGTACATTTTCCGCCTCCACCATCTCCACCTTGAATTTTTCACCCCAGGCAATGAGAGGGCGCCACACCAAAATATCAATGATGATGATGACGCCAATCAGAACCGCCAGACCATAGGCCAAGGCTGCATAATTCTGTTGGTTAGCGGCCTCCGCCAGATAGGAGCCTAACCCCGGCAACGTAAAGGTTTTCTCGCCAATGGTAAAAGACTCGATCGCCATCAAGAAAAACCAACCGCCGGCCACTGACATCACACTATTCCAGATCAAGCCAATGGCACC
>DVDZ01000039.1 GCA_015296025.1 Thermosynechococcus sp. M46_R2017_013 | reverse complement strand
GCAGCGGAAGCCAGTTTTGAACTGCTGATTCAAGAGATTTTAGGACAGCGCCGGCGACCTTTTACCCTCAAGGGCTTTGATGTCTTTTGCCGCACCGATTCAGGCCAACTAGAGGCAACAATTCGCAGCCGGTCTTTGGCCACGGTCAAGGTTGAAGTGAATGGTGAGGAGATGCTCACAGCAGCGGAGGGCAATGGTCCTGTCTCGGCCTTGGATCAGGCGCTGCGCAAAGCGTTGATGTCGTTCTACCCAGAGATTGCCGAATTTCACCTTACGGATTACAAAGTGCGGATTTTGGATGGCCATGCCGGCACGGCGGCCAAAACACGGGTACTGGTGGAGTCCAGTAATGGGCGCGATCGCTGGGCAACGGTTGGCGTCTCTGCCAATATCATTGAAGCCTCCTACCAAGCAGTGGCCGAGGCTCTTGAGTATGGCCTCCAGCGCAGCCGGCAGCCGCAGCATTCTCCTTTGGTGGCTTCTGACGGTCTGATTGGAGAGACCTTGGCAAAATCCGTTAAAATCAAAACTGATCTTTAAGTTCTATGACTGCCAAGGAGCCGCGTGTGCTCAGCACCCTCAAAGCGGATTTTCAAATTATCTTTGAGCGGGATCCTGCTGCCCGCAACTGGCTAGAGGTGATCTTTTGCTATCCTGGCCTTCAGGCCATTGTTTTCCACCGTTTAAGTCACTGGCTCTGGCGCCGAGGCATTCCTTTTATTCCCCGTTTGATTTCCCACATAGCCCGTATCCTCACAGGCATTGAAATTCACCCCGGTGCAACGATTGGCAAGGGCGTTTTCATTGATCACGGCATGGGGGTTGTCATTGGCGAAACTGCGGTTGTGGGTAATTACTGTTTGATTTATCAGGGGGTGACCCTAGGCGGTACCGGTAAAGAAACGGGAAAACGGCACCCCACCCTTGGTGAAAATGTGGTTGTTGGTGCAGGAGCAAAGGTGTTGGGTAACCTCACCATTGGGGACAATGTACGCATTGGCGCGGGGTCTGTGGTGCTGCGAGATGTTCCCTCCGATTGTACGGTAGTCGGCATTCCAGGGCGGATTGTCTATCGTGCAGGTGCTAAAATTGCCCCCTTGGAACACGGTCAACTGCCTGACTCTGAGGCGGAAGCCATTCGCTATCTCTTGGATCGCATTGAACTCCTAGAGAAACAGGTGCAAACATTACAACAGCAGAAACAAGAAAGGGTACCCGCCTCGCTGCTAGGGGTTTGTCCATCCACCCAAGGCCAAGCCTGCCGCCTCAGCGATCGCCCCATCGAGGAGTTTCTCAATGGCTCTGGCATTTAGGCCGAGCGGATGTAACACAGCCCGCAAACCCCCCAGCGCTGTAACTCTTTAATGGGCGTAGGACATTGACAGCGCGGACAAAGAGGATAATCTCGCGATCGCCGACGCACTTGGTCTTGCCAACGCTTAAAGGCCTCTTGGGGGGTGGCCGCTGCTGCCAGACTGGGAAGGCTCCCTACTTTCGGTAAGGTGTCATCCGTGGCATTTGCAGGGGATGGGGGTCGCCAGTGGCGAGAGGAAAAGCAAATATCCCTAAGGGCAATGCCCAAAGTCTGCTGAATTTTGGCCATTAAGGGCGATCGCGAGAACATTAGATGCTGTGCCCACGTGCTATTGGCAACTGCTACCCGCAAAACCCCCTGACTTGTGAGTTCCAGCGGTACACTGTGCTCAGCAACAACCGCCCCTACCAACTGTGACCACTGCTGCAAAAGACGCAGGAACTGCTGCCGCTGCCGCCATTCGGGAGTCTGCTGCCATTGCTGAAGTACCGTGGCCAGTGGAGTATAGGCCATTTGGAATATTCCAGACTATTCGTGATCGTATTCCTCTTGCTTTTGCCGCTGCTCAAGGCGAATTGGTTGTTGCTCTTCCCAAGGATCGGCAGTGGGTTCAGATTCTGGCAGTTCTATGGGCATCGCTTGAGCAGGGGGTTTGACTTGGCGCGAGCGGGGGCGCTCTTCGTACTCATACTCCTCCTCTGGATACTCCACATACTCGGGTTGGCGGCGACGACGCCGGGGAGCCGCTTCCCAATCTGCTTCGTAGTCACTGCGGCTGCGTTGGGGCGGATAGACGGGCGATCGCGCCCCAGAGGGCAATTGATTACTGCTCGGTGTAACCGGTTGATAGTAATCGTCTTCATCACTTTCCCAAGGGGGTGCTCCCAAGCCGATCCGTTCTAGAAGTCCCACAGTCAATTGCCGCAGGCGGGTTTCAGCCCCCTCAAAGACAATAATGCGATCAGGCCCTGTGCTGACAATTTCTTCAATGGGCAACTCGTAGGTGCTAATGAGTTGCGCTGGAATCCAAGGCAAGCCAATGGAGGCCAAAATCAAATTCGTAATATCGCCCGTTTCCGGGTCAAACTTAAAGCCCCGTACCTTGCCCAACACCTCACCGGTTTCGGTGATTATCTCACTATCAATTAGGGTGCTGTAGTTGTAGGTATTGAGAGACTCAGTAACATCGTCATCGTGCTCAACAAGAATGACATCACCAATTTGGCGAATACTGTCTAAAAGAATATAGCGCTGTTCCCCTGTAAAGAGGGTATTGCGTACTCCCAAGGCGACCACTTGCCGTTGGTCAGGATCGACCCAAACTTGATTAATGACGCCTAACTTCCGACCAGTATCACGGGTGATTACCTGTGTACCGATTAAATCTGCCCGTTGCAGCAATTGCGCCGAGATGGTCATGCCTTTGTGTATCCCAATGAATCTTAGTAATACTATAGCGGCGAATACCAATGGTACGCCAAAAGCAATCGCCGGCGGGGTAAATTCCCCGATGCCATCAGTGCTTCTAGGCTAGCGCATTTTTGCCACATTGCTGAGTTGGGTTAGCTTATTCCCCTAAGATCGACTGAGTGAGAGCCATCACAGGCTGCATCAACGGCGCTTCCTCAGCGGAGAGCACTTGATTCACAACTTGGGGTAGGACTTGGTACGTCACTTGAGCGACCTTTTCATCCCTGAAGGCCTTAATGATCGTGCGGTACCACAGCAAGAACCCATCCCGCAGGGCATCGAGATCTGCAAATAACATCGCCGCTGCCGCTAGACGCAGCACATGCTTGCGATCCCGACGACACACCGCCGAATAATCCTGATTGCCCTTGCGGAAAATGTGGGGACTTTTAGCTCGCAGTTGCTGCTCCACCTGATCAAGGATTTTTTCTTCGGCGTCACGGATTTTTTCATAGGCACTAATGCGCTGCTCCGCTGCCGCTAGATAGTTTTTCAGGAATTCTAGCTCTTCGGTGCTGGCATAGCGGCCATCCGCCTCAAGGCTGAGTTTTTCCAGTTGGCGCAGCATACATCCTACCCCTTAAGAACTCTTTGCTGACAACTTTATTCTGACAAAATCGAGCTGCCGAGGGCAAGAATAGGCTGCATCACCTGCTGTTCTTCTGGTGTGAGCAATTGTTTCATCGTGTTCGGCAGGAACTTGCCATAAGTAGAGGACGAGGATGCTTCGTAATTAAAGGACTTAACAATGGTGCGATACCAAAGCAAAAAGTTGTCCCGCAACAAATCTAACTCAGAAAAGAGCATTGCCGAGGCACACAGCCGCATCGTATCCACCAAGTCACGACGGCAAATCTCCGCGCGATCGCCATTGGTCAAATGAAAACAGCGGGGATTCTCTGCCTTTTGCATGGCTTGAATTTTATCAGCCATCATTTCCGCCTCAGCGCGGATTTTTTCGTAGGCACTGATGCGAGTCTCCACCGAGGCTAGATAATCCCGCAGGAAGTTCAATTCCTCAGGACGAGCATAGCGACCATCGGCAACAACGGTTAAGTGATTCAACTGACGGAACATAGGGCAACCCTCGCTAGAAAATTAATCAACACACTCACCTGTGGCCTATTGTTTCACCAACTCCCCTTGGCGCAGGCGTTTTTCAATATCCCGCGCTGTGGCACCTTCGTTTTGCCAGAAAGCAGCCGCATCAATGCGATCCTGTTTCCCCACAAGAAACTTGCAGTAGGTTTCTCCCATCGCATAGCACTGCAACTCAATACAACCCAAGGGTTTTTGAATTAAACCCGTAAAGAAACCAGCAAAGAGACCGGCGTAGATATAGCACACTGGTTTGCCCACATCCCCAAGAGTACGTGCCACCACAGAGTCAAAAATGTTAATGAACATGAACCCATTCTTTTGCTCCGTGAGATCTACTTCCCAATTGCCCCAGCCTTGGGTTGTGAAAGGCCACCACCAGGCCTCTAAGAGAAATGTCAAGGCAGATTTGCGAAGCTCTCGGTGGTACTCCTGCTCAAAGTGCTGCTTGAAGACCACTGCATCGCGTTTGCCCCACTCTTCACCAATTCTGTACATGACGAGAGCAGAGGCTGAGCCAACTTCTTCTTCCAGCCCTTCCACCAAGCCAATGACAAAGTCTTCTGTTACGAGAGTTACCCGCTGATTGTACCAGTCTGTAATGTCTCCCCGTTGGTTATCAAATTGCAAATAGTCCCGCAGGCTATAGTGATTGGTTCGCCTTGGATGGATTTGGTGTAGCCGGTGTCGGTAGTTTTGAGCCAAAATTGTGGCATCAGTACTCCCATTTGACTGAGCTTGTGCAGCAGAAACCATAAGCTGGCAACTCTCCCTTTCTTGCGCTTTAACCCTGAGCGGCAACGACTACACTATATCTCTTAAGCTAAAGGATTTCTAAGAGTTGTGTGGCTACCCTGCCGCTACTCCTTAGTTTAACGACACATTTCTATAAGCTCTGTTTCATTGATGCAGGGAATGCCCAATTCCTGAGCACGTCGCAGTTTGCTCCCTGCTTTTTCGCCCACCACCAGATAATCCGTTTGCCGACTCACACTCTCACTTACTTGACCACCATGCTGCTGGATCAGCGTTTTGGCCGCTTCACGGCTGAGGCTGGGCAGGGTGCCTGTAATCACAAAGCGTTTGCCCGTCAGGGCTTGTCCTGCCGTTGATGCAGTGGGAGTTATTGTTGCCAGTTGTAGCCCCAAGGCTTTGAGGTCTGCAATGAGGGCTTGGTGCTCTGGGGCTTGGAACCACTCATGAATGGCTTGGGCAATTTCCTCAC
>DVDZ01000011.1 GCA_015296025.1 Thermosynechococcus sp. M46_R2017_013 | reverse complement strand
ACGCCCCGCACTAAGGCCATTTTACCTGTGCATTTATTTGGACGACCGGCGGCTATGGGAGCCATTGTTGAAGTTGCTCAAGCCCATGGGTTAGCCATTCTAGAAGATTGTGCCCAGTCCTTTGGTGCCCGCTATTGCCCGCCCTGTGAAAATTGTCAATGTACAAGGGCAACTCAAGAGACCTTAGCGAATCAATTTACAGGGGCGATCGGGAACATGGGTGCCTTTTCCTTCTTTCCGACAAAAAACTTGGGTGCCTATGGTGATGGGGGGTTGATTACCACCAACGATGATGATTTAGCCGAGCGATCGCGAATGCTGCGGGTGCACGGTTCCCGACAACGCTACCACCATGAGATGATTGGCTACAACTCTCGCCTAGACAGCCTTCAGGCAGCCATTTTGCGGGTGAAACTACCCCATATTGAGCGCTGGAATCAAGAACGACGGCGGGTAGCGCAAACTTATAACCAAGCCTTGGCCGGCCTTGAGCGGGTGGTAACCCCGGTCGTCTCGCCGGGACATGTGTTTCATCAATATACGATTCGAGTCCTCAATGGCCAGCGGGATGCGCTTGCGGCTTATTTGAAGGCAGCTGGCATTAGTTCAATGATTTACTACCCAATTCCCCAAGATCACTGTCCAATGTATAGGGGGCAATCTCCACCGAACCCAGTGAGCGATCGCCTAGCCGGCGAGGTTCTCAGCCTGCCCATTTGGCCTGAATTGAGTGATGCCACCATTGAGCATATTGCGGCAACCATTCGCCGGTTTTTTCAGCGGCTGTAGAAAGAATTCCCAAGGTGTTGTCTTGCCTTAACAAATCCTTAAAGTCCCACTCGCTAAGCTAGCTACAGCCCCTCTAGGAAAAGAGCGGTCATGTTGTTTAGGGTTCGGAGAACGATGCCATGAAGGTTGCTGTTTTCAGTGCCAAATCCTACGATCGCGAGTTTTTGAATGCCGCCAATGCCGCCCAAGGCTATCCCCATTACCTAACCTACTACGATGCGCGCTTGCAGCCTAAAACCGTGGCTCTTGCCAAGGGGCATGAGGCTGTCTGTGGGTTTGTCAATGATGATCTTGGAGCAGAGACCCTAAAACGGCTGGCGGAATTGGGGGTGCGTCTGGTCACCTTGCGCTGCACTGGCTTTAACAATGTGGATTTAGCCACAGCGGCCAGCTTGGGAATCAAGGTTACCCGCGTCAGCACCTATTCTCCCTATTCTGTGGCGGAGCATACTGTGGGGCTAATCCTGATGTTGAATCGTAAACTCCACCGTGCCTACAACCGCGTGCGGGATGACAATTTTTCCCTAGAGGGACTGATGGGGTTTGACCTCTATGGGTGTACTGTCGGTATTATTGGCACCGGTAAAATTGGCAACATTGTTGGCCAGATTATGCATGGTTTTGGCTGCCACGTGTACGGCTATGATCCCTACCCCAATGAAATCTTTAGTGCAGTGGGTGCCTACACAACCCTAGAAACGCTGCTAGCGGCATCCGACATTATCACGCTCCACTGTCCCCTTGTTCCTGAAAATGAACATCTAATCAATGCCACCACAATTGCGCAAATGAAAAAGGGGGTAATGCTAATCAATACCAGTCGCGGCAAACTGGTGGACACTAAAGCTGTGATTGAGGGCATTAAAAGTGGCCAAATTGGTTATTTAGGAATTGATGTCTATGAAGAGGAAGGCTCCCTCTTTTTTCAAGATCTCTCAGACAAAATTATTCAAGATGATACCTTCCAACTCCTGCAATCTTTCCCCAATGTGGTCATTACTGCTCACCAAGCCTTTTTTACCCGCAATGCCCTCACTGACATTGCCCGTACCACAATTGAAAATTTGACCTGTTTTGAGCAAGGTCTGTCTCTACTGAACGAAGTCAAGTAAGCTCAGGGCGTAGGCTGAATGGCTATCCCCATAACGTTTCTGGCAAACAGATCCGCTATAGTAGCGATTGCGTTTATTTCAGGAAAAGATTATGGGGCGTGCAGAAAAAGTCATTTTGGCCTATTCGGGCGGGGTAGATACTTCCGTGTGTATTCCCTATCTCAAACACGAATGGGGAGTTAAGGAAGTCATTACCCTTGCCGCTGATTTGGGACAGGGGGATGAACTGGAACCGATGCGGCAAAAAGCCCTTGACGCAGGTGCCAATGCGGCGTTGGTGGTCGATGCCAAAGCTGAGTTCATCCGTGACTACGCTTTTCCGGCGATTCAGGCCAACGCCCTTTACGAAAATCGCTATCCCCTTTCGACGGCGCTTGCTCGCCCCTTGATTGCCAAGCTTCTGGTGAATGCTGCTGCCGAGTATGGTGCTGACGCAGTTGCCCACGGCTGTACAGGGAAAGGCAATGATCAAGTCCGCTTTGACGTGGCGATTGCGGCCCTAAATCCCAACCTCAAGGTCTTGGCACCCGCTCGTGAATGGGGCATGAGCCGTGAAGAAACCATTGCCTACGGTGAACGCTTTGGCATTCCCGCCCCGGTGAAAAAATCTTCCCCCTACAGCATTGACCGCAATCTTTTGGGACGCAGTATTGAGGCAGGTTCCCTTGAGGATCCGTGGATTGAACCCCCGCAGGAAATCTATTTGATGACCCAAGCTATTGAAAACACGCCCAACTCCCCGGAGTATGTGGATATTGGCTTTGAAGCAGGCACTCCCGTCAGCCTCGATGGTCGCTCCCTTG
This sequence comes from Thermosynechococcus sp. M46_R2017_013, assembly GCA_015296025.1. Classification (GTDB taxonomy): domain Bacteria; phylum Cyanobacteriota; class Cyanobacteriia; order Thermosynechococcales; family Thermosynechococcaceae; genus Thermosynechococcus. The sequence continues at coordinate 18,538 of DVDZ01000011.1, read as the reverse complement.
ATCCTGTAACCTTGGTCAGTGAACTCAATGAGCGGGTGGGGCGCCATGGATTTGGTCGGATTGACATGATCGAAAATCGCCTTGTGGGCATTAAATCCCGAGAAATATACGAAGCCCCTGCGCTTTTGGTGCTCATTGACGCTCATCGCGATTTGGAGAGTTTGACCCTGACTGCCGATGTTACCCAGTACAAGCGGGGGATTGAAGAGACCTATAGCCGCTTGGTCTATAACGGCCTCTGGTACAGCCCCCTCAAGGAAGCCCTTGATGCCTTTATTCAACAAACTCAAAAACGCGTCACCGGTACAGTGCGCGTCAAGCTCTTTAAGGGAACCGCACAGGTGGTGGGGCGGCAATCCCCCTACTCTCTCTATAGCCCCGATTTAGCGACCTATGGCGCTGAGGATCAGTTTGATCACAAGGCGGCTGAGGGCTTTATCTACGTGTGGGGGCTACCCACCCGTGTCTGGGCAGAAAAACTGCGCCAAGGCTAATCGGGTGCTTCAACAATACACCACTCGTGGAGTTCGTAATGGACGCATTGGTATTGAACGAGGGGATCGCGGGCAACAATTTCCTCGGCCGCCTTGCGGGAATCCGCCTGAAACAGCAACATGCCACCCCCGCGCTCAGCCCAGTATCCCGTGCGGGCTTGATGCCCTGCAGCAATCAGGGAGCGGACATAGGCGCGATGGGCGGGGACATATTGATCAAAGGTTGCCTTATCCACAATGCCGCGTTCAATTTTGACAAACCATGGCATGGGTGTTTGGCTCCTGCGGATTTGAATCAACACCTAGAATAGCTATAGCACTGTGCCCTCGTCACTTTTTTGTTGTGCCTTGATTGCGAGCAGCTATGAGCAAAGCCATTACCCTTGAAACTTTGTTGAGTCAATTTGCCCGTGGGGTGCGGAATTTCCGTGGAGTCAATTTGGCGGGCAGTGTGTTTCCTTTAGTGCAACTCAGCCATGTGGATCTTGCGGGCGCTAACCTTCAGGGGATTAACTGGAGCGGTGCAGATCTAATCAAGGCAAATCTTGCCAATGCCAATCTGCAGGGAGCAAACCTAATTGGTGCCGATTTGAGCGGTGCTAATCTTACGGATGCCAACTTGCAAGAGGCGCTGCTCAGTGGCGCTATCTTAGTGGGTGCGTATCTCTCGCGAGCGAATCTACAGCGGGCTGTGCTCAGTGGCGCTATCCTTAAAGGAGCTGTCCTCCGTGACAGTAACCTGAACGAAATCAATGTAGTAGGAGCAGATCTCTCGGAAGCGGATTTAAGGGGAGCGATCGCTCGCCGTCGCGATCTAGAGGAAGCTAAACTGTCAGGGGCAACCCTGCCCAACGGTGAGGTGGTCCTCGACGCAGAGAACCTAGAAGAGATTCCTGTGGCTTCGACAGGGGAGTGCACAGCGGCAATGGCAACCGCCACTGAAACCACAGTTCTGGAGTGGACCAACGAGCAAGTCATTGAAAAGCTAATTTTGCAACAACATCCTTTCCCCTCCTCCTGTCAAAGTGCTGACTTAAAGGTGGTTCATCTTGGCAATCATTGCTATCAACTGCGAACGGCAAATGAAACCGTGGTTGCGATGGTGGAGGGGGCGAGTGTTGCAGAGGAAACTGTAACTGTTTTTTCAGAAGCTCCCTTTGCGGATTTGGTGGCCAGTGTGCTCCAAGCCCATTCCTTTTTGCCGACGCAATACATTCGTGAGCCTGTACCCGCATGGCAGTACGAACAAATGGCGATTCCTGCGGGTAGTGAAGTTCGTTTCGGAACTGCACGACAACTTTGGAAAACTTGGTGGCTTCTTCTGAAATCCACAACCACAGGGCAAGAGTCAAGCCAGCTACAGCTATTGGTGGACAAGGGTTGGCAACCCATTCGCGATATTGCTTTTTCACCCGCGGCCAGTGGCGGTGTGATTATCAAAACCGCTGCGGGCGATCGCCACTATGCTGCGGATGCATCACTCATTTGGCTAGAAAGTCTCCAGTCTGCATCCCCCCCCAACCACGACCCAAGTGCCAACTGCCACAGCACCTCTGTGGAACGGACTCCTAAAATTTGAAAATAATTGCTTAATAGTTCAGACGGCAGCAGGACCTCTCTATGTACGGGGCGAAAATTTGACAGTTACCTTTGGCGGTCAGGCGATCGATCTTAACCAGCTCTAATGGTCGTCATTCAACCCTTTGATTTTAGTCGCTGGCCGATTGCCGTCAGTGATTTACCTGCCGATACATACCTTGTGGGCGGAGCAGTGCGGGATGCCCTCCTCGGTCGAACAACGTTGTACCCCGACTTGGATTTTATTGTGCCGGCGGAGGCGATCGCCCTGACGAAAAAGCTGGCGGATAAGTACAGGGCTGGCTTAGTGGTGTTGGATCGAGAGCGGCAGATTGCCCGCCTAGTCTTTGCCAATGCAACTGTGGATATTGCCCAGCGACACGGAGAAACGCTGCTAACGGATTTGAGCGATCGCGATTTTCGCCTCAATGCTATTGCCTATGACATTCACCACCACCACATTGTCGATCCCCTCGGTGGTCTGTTGGATTTACAACGCCGCCAAATTCACTATGTGGCGCCCGAAAATCTGGCTGCTGATCCCCTGCGACTCCTGCGCGCCTATCGCCAAGCTGCCCAACTCCAATTCACGATTACGCCGGAAACACGGCAGGTCATCCAAAGCCTTGCTCCCCAACTGCGGCAAGTGGCGGCTGAACGGGTACGGGTAGAACTCAGTTACCTCCTTAGTGCCGTTGAAGGTGCAGCCCATGTAACCCTTGCCTTTCGCGATGGGGTATTGCCGGTGTGGTTGCCTGCGGTAACCGAGGAGCGGATTACCCACTACCATGCCCTTGAGTCCACCCTGGCAAATTTCCCCTTCCCTGCTCTTTGGCCGGCGCTGACGAAATCCATTGCGGCAACCACTGCCCCCGGTGAACCCCAGCGGCGCACCCTAGCGACTTTGGCCAAACTCACCTGCCTTGTCAATGCCAGCGATCGCCAAGCTGCCGCGGAACTGACCGCCCTCACCTACACCACCGATGAAATTCGCATTGTACAAGTCCTGTGCCGCCTGCTCGCCCAATGGCTAGTCCCCCTCAAACAGCCCCTCAACCGTGAGCAAGCTTTTTATCTATTCCGAACCGCAGGGAGCTATTTTCCAGCCTTTGTTGCCCTTGCTCTTAGCCGCGGCGTGCCCAAGAACCATCTGGCACCGCTGGTGAAGGCTTGGTTAGACCCCAGTGACCCCGTTGCCTATCCCCCCCCAATTGCTGCGGGGCGCTGACCTAGTGGAACAGTTTCATGTCTTGCCGGGACCGCGTGTGGGTGAATTGTTACGAGCGGTGGAAGCAGCGCAAGCGCGGGGAGAAATTGGCGATCGCCCCCAAGCCTTAGCCTATGTGGCACAGCTTCTAAATTCTTCAGCTCAACCAGGGCAGCGTTAGGATCTCGTCAAAAAAATCTCTTGCCAAAGGATGTCATAGGTCTTTTGGGTTGCCGCATCGAGGGGCAGCAATACCTCACTTTGGGCAAAAGCGGCGGGAGCAGCAAGGGGAATATAGCGGTGAAAGAGAGTATCCGTTAGATTGCCCAGCAAAGGGGAGGGAGCATCACTAAATTGACTAAGTTGCTCAGCCACCTCTGGCTGCCACCAGTAGTTTAACCAATCCAAGGCTGCGGGATCCGGTTCTTGGCCACAGACCCACAAATCCGCCCACAGCGCTGTCCCACTGGCAGGGAATATTGCGGCATAGGTTTGCGGATCCTGCTTCAGCAGCGGCAGCACATCCGTTGACCAACCCACTGCCAATTGCGTACTCCCTAGCATCAGTGGTTGTAAGTAGGCATCTGCACTAAAGAAGCGGCAACCTTGGCGCAGTTGGGACAATCGCTCCCGCAATTGGGGGTGGGTGGGGGGGCCATTGTAGGATAGCCCCAAGGATTTCAGAGTTAAGCCAATAACTTCGCGGGGGGTATTTAACAAACTGTAGTGTCCCTGAACTGCTGGGTGCCATAGGGCATGCCAATCTCTAGGTTCCCAGCCCAAATCGGCAAAAAAATCGCGGCGATAAACAAGGACGGTTGCCCCCCAGCGATAGGGAAGACCCCAGAAGGCATCATCTTTGCTAATGAATTGAAGAAACGGCTGCCACGGCTCAGGCCAGTTAAATCCATTTTGAATGAGTTGTTTTGGAATCGGGGCAATCTGGCGCTTTGCCAGGGCTACAGGTAGCCAGGCATCTCCAAGACTGAGCACCGCGGTGCCTAGGGCGCCTTCAGCTAGGGTATTGGCCAGAGCCTGGGGAGTCTCCCGCAGCCGCAAACGAACTGAGACACCCGTCTGTTGGCGAAATCGCTGAATGAGTTGAGGTGGTAAGGATTTACGCAGTAGATGAACAGTTAGCCCAGTATTGGCACTTGCTTGACACCCACTGAGGGCGATCGCTCCAAGGGCAAAGACCCCCTGACAAAATTGCCGCCGCTGCATTAGCGTTGCCATCGAAACTGCAATTGACTCGGCTGAGCCGGATCTCCCAGTTGCTCGATGCCGCGATCATTGGCCACAAGGTGCCGCAGGATCAGGTAGATGCGCTCCAGTTGATCGGGAGCGTTGACAGCGGTGGCGATCGCCCCTAAGTCAAGGGGTTCATCACTTTGTTCTAAAACTTTGACAATCTGCCGTTGAAGCGCCAAATTTGCCGCCGCTGCTTTTTTTCCGGCTTCTACCCCCGGCTGATGGTAGGCATTGATATTCACCAAGAAGCCATAGAGACCCACTGCTCGCTCGTAGAGGGCAATCAGGGCACCCACTGTTTTCGGTGTCACCTCTGGGATTGTCACCGTCAAGGAAGGGCGGTTCTTTTCATAGAGGGCTTGGCGCGTACCTAGGAGCAGGCCACTGAGGTAATCTCCTGAGGTAATTCCCGGCTCCACCTCAATGCCGGGTTCTTGAGCATCCCGCAGCACTTCAATAAACGTGACAAAGAAGTTGGGCAGACCATCCCGCAACTGCTGCACATAGGCATGCTGATCCGTTGTCCCTTTGTTGCCATAGACTGCAATCCCTTGGTGGACAATGTTGCCATCGAGGTCTTTTTCTTTGCCGAGGGATTCCATGACCAACTGTTGCAAGTAGCGGCTAAACAACAACAGGCTATCTTTGTAGGGGAGGACAACCATATCCTTTTCACCCCGACCCTTGCCTGCATGGTGCCAAGCCAAGGCCAGTAGGGCAGCGGGATTTTGACGGATCTGCGGCACACGGGTCGCCTGATCCATCAGCTTGGCTCCTTCAAGCAGAGCGTCAATATCAATCCCTTGCAGGGCGGCGGGCAACAGACCCACCGTTGAAAGTTCAGAGGTGCGCCCCCCCACCCAGTCAAACATCGGGAAAATGGCAAGCCAGCCGTTTGACTCCGCCACTTGGGCAAGACCACTACCGGGCATGGTAACAGCTACAGCGTGATCAGCAAAGGCAAGGCCGGCTCGTTGGAAGCGAGCTTGGGTCTCTAGCATGCCATTGCGGGTTTCCGGTGTCCCCCCCGATTTGGAAATAACAATCACCAATGTCGTCCGCAGCCGATCCCCCAGTTCGGCAAAAACGCGCTCAAACCCCGCGGGATCGGTGTTATCGAGAAAGTGAATGTTGAGGGGGGGATTTACAGGAGCAAGGGCAGCCGCTACAAATTGCGGGCCTAGGGCAGAGCCGCCAATACCAATGGAGAGAATATCCGTAAAGCGTCCCCCTTGGGGTGGGGCAATGGTGCCACTGTGGACTTGCTGACTAAACTGCTTCACTTGGGCAATGGCATCGCAAATTTCTGCGCGCAATTCCGGAGTCGGTGCCAAATCGGCATCCCGTAGCCAGTAGTGCCCCACCATGCGACCCTCATCGGGATTGGCGATCGCCCCCGCTTCCAATTCCTTCATTTGCTGAAAGGCGTGCTCAAAGGCTGGCTCTAGGCGCTGTACGACCGCCGGGGTCAAGCCCATACGACTGACATCCACATAGAATTCCAATTCAGGGTGGTAGTATAACCAGTCTTGGTAATGCTGCCAAAGAGCCAAAGCATCCATAAACACACTCTCGCGCTACGATCTCAGCGTACCTCAACAACTGTCCCCTACTGAGAAAGCTGAGTTTTCCCTTAATAAACACCCGAGCTAGACTGCGCTTTTAGAACAGTGGCAAATTCCTCTAAGGCTATCCGCAAGCGATCGCCCGCCACCTCAACGAAATCATTGTGATTGGCACCCTCGACCCAGAGGGAAAATTTTGGCTCACGGGCAATGGCAAAAAGGTACTGGCCATGAGGAAAGGGCACGATGCTGTCGGCAGTACCGTGGAGAATTAACACCGGCACCTTTAGATGTGGCAGTTTATTCCTGTTGATAAATCGATCAAAGGGAAACAGTGGGAAAGGCACCACCACCCGAAAGATGGAAGTGAAGGTATTTTCTAACACCAACCCCGCAACCGCAACCCGTGTCGCCAGTTCCGTTGCTACTCCACCGCCTAGGGAACGACCATAGAGAATCACCCGTTCTGGAGGTACTCGCAGTTCCTTTGTGAGATAGGTATAGGCAGCTAAGGCATCTTCGTAGGCGTGACGCTCACTAGGCCTGCCCGAACTCAAGCCATAGCCACGATAGTCGTAGGCGAGGACGGAAAACCCCCACTGCCGCAGCCGCTCAAGAAAGGGTTCCACCATGCCGAGGTCTTCAGCGTTGCCGTGACTAAAAAGCAGTGTAAACTGAGCGTCTGGATTGGGGACATACCGCACCGCAAGACGATCGCCCTGACCCACTGGAATCAGTGTGAATGCCGCAGAAAGGGAATAGGTAGGACGCGGCGGATGGAAGATGAGTGCATCAGCGCCAAAGTAGAGATAGACCGCAATAATCAAGTAAATGAGGAGTGCTGATCGCCCCAAGCGCAGCCAGCTCCACTCCCCTAGTACCCAATCTCGTAGCCAACTCATTTAGAGGTAGAGTGCAGACTTGGTGCCACCATAGGCAGTGTCCCCAGGGGTTGATCTCCCTGCTGAGCGAGTGTGGGGACCACTTCCCGCACGCGGGCAATCACCTGACCTGTGGTTGCATCGTAAATCTGTGTCAATAGCTTAGGATAGAGGCCAATGCCAATAATCGGCACCAACAGGCAGGCAATGATAAACACCTCACGGGGTTCGGCATCCACAAGGGCTTCATGCTCAACCAGTTCCTTGTTTTCAGGGCCGTAGAAAATTTCCCGCAGCATCGAAAGTAGGTAAATCGGCGTCAGAATCACCCCCACTGCGGCCAAAAAGACCACAATCACCCGGAAGGGCAAAGAATAGGCATCACTAGTGGCAAAGCCAATAAAGACCATCAGTTCAGCCACAAAACCACTCATCCCCGGTAAGGCAAGGGAGGCCAAGGAGCAGGCCGTAAACATGGCAAAGATCTTCTTCATTTTCTGGCCGACTCCGCCCATTTCCTCAAGAATCAATGTATGGGTACGGTCATAGGTGGCTCCCACCAAGAAAAAGAGGCTCGCCCCGATTAGGCCGTGGGAGACCATTTGTAATATTGCCCCACTCATACCCAAATCGGTAAAGGAGGCAATACCAATCAGCACAAAGCCCATATGGGAAATTGAGGAATAGGCAATTTTGCGTTTCAAATTCCGCTGGGCATAGGAAGTCAACGCTGCATAAATAATATTGACTACCCCTAAAACCACCAGCACCGGCGCAAACTTGGCATGGGCTGCCGGCAGCATATCCACATTCATGCGAATTAGGGCATAGCCCCCCATCTTGAGGAGAATTCCCGCCAACAGCATGTGCACTGGTGCCGTTGCTTCCCCGTGGGCATCGGGCAGCCATGTGTGGAGAGGTACAATTGGCAGTTTGACCCCATAGGCAACTAAAAAGCCCGCATAGACCAAGAGTTGAAAACCAAGGGCATAATCCTTAGCCGCCAAGGTTTGCATGTCAAAGCTAATCGTGTCGCCGTAAAAGGCCATAGCCAAGCCCGCCACCAAAATAAACAGGGAGCTGCCAGCCGTGTAAAGAATAAACTTTGTGGCTGCATACTGACGTTTGTGGCCGCCCCAAATCGCCAAGAGCAGGTACACCGGAATTAGCTCCAACTCCCAAGCAAGGAAGAACACCAGCATATCCTGCACAGCAAAGACAGCAACCTGCCCCCCATACATGGCCAGCATTAAAAAGTAAAACAGTCGCGGCTTTAGCGTCACCGGCCAAGCGGCCAAAATTGCTAGGGTGGTAATAAAGCCCGTGAGCAAAATTAGCGGCATCGAGAGGCCATCTGCCCCCACTGACCAGCGCAGGCCAATCCCAGGAATCCAGTCATAGCTTTCCCACAGTTGCATGCCGGGGGTAGTCAGGTCATAGGCAGTCGTGAAGGCATAGACCATCAAGGCAAAGTCAATTAACCCCACCGTTAAGGCATACCAGCGAATTGGGCGCCCTTTGCCGCTGGTATCCGGAATGAAGGGGATCGCCAAGGAGGCCACAATTGGGAACAGGATAATTGTTGTCAGCCAAGGAAACGTACTCATGGCAATTGTCTTTACTCCTGCAGCAGTTGGCAAAGAACCGTGACCAGTGTTTAGGCTTGCACCGAGAAGATGACAAATCCTAACACTGCCAACAGCACAATTAGGGCATAAAATTGGGCACGGCCGTTCTGGAAGTACTTCAAGCCTTCACCCGTAACCATTGTGACAAAGCCCGTGAGGTTGACCACCCCATCCACCACGTTGTAATCCACTTCCAAGACCTGACGTGCCAAGCGACGACAGCCTTTGATAAAGACTGCTTCGTAAAGTTCATCGAAGTACCACTTGTGCAGCGAGAACTGATACAGGGGTTCAATGGCTTTGGCGATCGCCTGCGGACGGGGAGTCCCTTTGAGATACATCAGGGAAGCGATGGTGATGCCAATCAGGCCAATACCCACAGAGCTGCTGCCAAGGATGAGGAACTCTGTCAAATCCACCGCGTGCTCCGCCATTCTCTCTTCAGCGGGAGCATGGATAAAGGCTTCAAAGAGATTGTTGAAGGGAGTACCCACAAAACCAATCAATGTCGAAGGAATTGCTAGTACCACCAAAGGCAGCGTCATTGTCCAAGGAGATTCATGGGGTTCAGCAGCGTGGTCATCGTGGTGCCCATCGTGATCATGCTGCTCCTGTAACTCTGGGGGCACATTGCGGAACTTGCCTTCAAAGGTCATGAAGTACATGCGGAACATGTAAAAGGCAGTTAAGCCAGCCGTAAGCCACGTCAGTACCCACATTGCCGGGTTGGCATGAAAAACTGCACCTAAAATTTCATCCTTCGACCAAAAGCCCGCAAAGGGAGGCACGCCAGAAATGGCCAAGCACCCCACCAAAAAGCTTGCCCCCGTAATGGGCATATACTTGCGCAGACCCCCCATGTAGCGCATATCTTGAGCCAAATCAGGGTTATGGCCAACCACCCCTTCCATACCATGGATCACCGACCCCGATCCCAGAAAGAGCATGGCTTTGAAGTAGGCATGGGTCATTAGATGAAAAAGGCCGGCACTATAGGCGCCTACGCCCATTCCCATGACCATGTAGCCCAGTTGGGAAATTGTTGAATAGGCCAAGCTCTTCTTGATGTCGTTTTGAGTGATGGCAATGGTTGCCCCCATAAACGCCGTAAAGGCACCCGTCCAGGCAATGAGGGTCATCACTTGGGGCAGTTGCTCAAATACAGGGAACATCCGCGCAATCAGAAACACGCCGGCTGCCACCATTGTTGCCGCGTGAATCAAAGCAGAAATGGGTGTCGGGCCTTCCATTGCATCCGGCAGCCATACGTGCAGGGGAAATTGGGCAGACTTAGCTACAGGACCAAGGAAGACCAAGATGGCCAAAATGGCCGCAAGGCTGGGGGACAGCAGCCCCGTATTCACCAGCTCCGTCAGGCGATCGCCCATTTCCCCAAACTCAAATGTACCCGTTGCCCAGAACAGGCCCACCATACCCAACAGAAGGCCAAAATCCCCAACGCGGTTGGTGACAAAGGCTTTTTGTGCTGCTTCCGCTGCGCTTTTGCGGTCATACCAGAAGCCAATCAGCAGGTAGGAGCACATCCCCACCAATTCCCAAAAGATATAGACCTGCACCAAGTTGGGGCTGACCACCAACCCCAGCATAGAGGAACCAAACAGGCTCAAGTAGGCAAAAAAGCGCACATAGCCAGCATCGTGAGCCATGTAGCCATCGCTGTAGAGCATGACTAAAAAGGCCACCGTAGTAACGATGACCAACATCAAGGCCGCTAGGGGGTCAATTACGTATCCCATAGCAATGTGGAGATTGCCCGCCGCTGCCCATTCAATCATTTGCGTATAGGGGGCATGGCCTTGGACTTGGCTCCAAAAGAGGCTTAGAGAATGCCCCATGGCAATGGCCATCAAGGCCATGATGAAAATAGCACTGGGTCGCCGCAGTTTCGAGGTGGTCTCTGAGAAAGCAATCAAGCCGAAGCCAACAATCAGCGCTCCCAAAAGGGGTAAAACAGGAATCAGCCAAGCGTATTGATATAGGGGTTCCATGCGTGCCACCTAACTTTCCATGAGAGCTGCCTGCCTAGAAAACCCAATAGGTATGAATCGCTAGTGTAGGCAAAACCCTCTACATTTTGCCATATCCCTTTTAACAAGCGATGAGGGGTAGCAGTTACAGAAAATTAAAAAAACGGATTTTTTAGCTTTGCCGCCATCAAAAGCCATGCTCACCACCTTTTTCTAGCCATGGGGCACATCTAAAAAAATGAGATGATCTCCTACAGTGGCTTTTGCAGCGTTGTCTGTCTTGCAGTCTTGCCAAAAGAGCTGTAGTGACGGAACAAATCAAAAAACACTACCTGTCTAACAATGCATTGATGCACCGATGAGGAAGATTGCGATGGAGTTGCATTTTGTGATAGGACGCTTATACTTGCTAGGGTCTGTCATTGGCGGGGCAATCGCCTTAATTTTTATCCCCCCTACCACCCTTGCCCAAAATGTTCCCGACTCTCGCATGGTGCAACGGGTCGAGAACGCCACATTTGTCCTTGGTGAGTTTACATTTAACAACAACAATCGCATTCCTCCAAAGATTGTCCAGCGTGCCCAAGGGATTGCCATTATTCCCAATGTGGTTCAAGCAGGCTTTATTTTTGGGGGTCGCCGGGGTGCTGGGATTCTTTTAGTCCGCAATGAAAATAACGAATGGAGCAAACCTGCCTTCATTACCCTGACGGGGGGAAGCTTTGGTCTGCAAATTGGTGCCCAATCCACGGATGTGGTGTTGGCCTTTATGGATAAATCCGTAGTCATGCGCAGCTTGGCGCGGTCGTTTCGCCTAGGAGGCAATGTCTCCGTTGCCGCAGGCCCGGTGGGTGGGGAAGTTGTCAGTCCCACCGACCCCAGTCCTCAAGTCTTTTCCTATACTCGCAGTGCAGGTCTTTTTGCCGGCGTTGCCCTTGAAGGCGCCAATATTAGTTTTGACCGCAGCGCCAATACTCGCTTCTATGGCCGGCGCAACTTGACCCCCACACAAATTTTCGCCAACTCGCCCCCTCTGCCTGCTCCGCCGGTTCTTAACGGTCTCTACAATGCCCTTGCCCGTGCAGCTCGCTAATGCCCTATCCAGACAGTGGTAAGATAGCAGTCAATAGTCCGCACTCTATAGAAGGAACACTATGGCACAGGGACAGGGTTTTGGCTTCGGTTTGGGCAAAATGAAGGAGCTGGCCGCAGCCATCCAGAAAGCGCAACAAGTTCAAGAAGGCGCCAAGAAGCTGCAAGAAGACCTTGAAAAAATGGACATTGAGGGTCAAGCAGCGGGGGGGGCCGTTAAAGTGATTATGAGTGGTACCCAAGAACCCCGCCGCGTTGAAATTAGCCCAGATCTCCTCAGTGAAGGGGCAGAGGTTCTCTCCGATTTGGTCACAGCTGCCATGCGCGATGCCTACCAAAAATCCACCGCCACCATGCGGGAACGGATGGAAGAGTTAACAGGCAGCTTAAACGTGCCGGGTCTTGGTTGATGCACTCCCCTGTCCACCACGGCACCCAAGCTGTGGCTGCTGATTGTTGAAGATGAGCCAATGATGCAACGGGGGCTAGGACAAGCCCTCCTAGAGTAATTTGCTGTGGTGGGCTGTCAAGACTTATGTGCGGGGTATTTTGAACAAGTTGGCGGTGGATGACCGTGTGCAGGCCGCAGTTGTTGCACTTCGTAATGGTTTAGTTTAAGCGTTCCCCAAGATTTTACTGGGAAGGGGAATCAGATTCTTTGGCTCCCCCTGAGAAGCTTCAGGTACTCCATTACGGTTCCCACTGGATTGAACAACTGGCTTGGCATCCCAAGGGCGTGTATTTAGCCGCAGGGGGCACCCAAGGAGAACTCTGGGTCTGGCAAGCAAGTTAGAGAGAACCCATGTGGTAGGATGTTGCTGCGGGTTTAAGCTAGAGTGCCGATGAAACTCATTGATCGCTATGGCCGCCTTTTTGGCAAGGTAAGTCTTTTAGATCTTGGGGCAGGAGTTGTTCTCCTGTGCGTTTTGGCGGGATTATTCCTTCTGCCGGGGCGATCGGGCACCTCCTTAGCACAAATGACTGCTGCACAACCCATTGAGGTGGATATTCTCGTTCTTGGTCTGAGTACTCCCACTCCCCAAGACCTCATTCCCAAAGGCAGTACCGCCAACTTTATCATTCGCAACCAGCCCTATGGCCAAATTACTGTGAAAAATGTACAGGTACTGCCGCGTACAGTTACTGTTTCCCAGCCCGATGGATCGGTCAAAGCACTGCCAGACCCCCGCCCAGAGATGGCCTTTAGCAGCAATCTACTGCTGACCCTTGAAGGGCGAGGCCAAATTACTAAAAATGGCCCTGTCTTGGGGAATACTGGCATCAAAGTAGGGACACCCGTAGAACTAGAGGGCAAAGAGTATAATTTTCGCGCCTCAGTAATTGCCGTTAGACCGTTGTAGGACAATAGGCAATGCAGTCAATTTCAACCTTGACCCCCTTAGGAAGGCGCGAGACCTCCACACAGGCTCGGGCAGGCGCTGTGTCAGTATCCATGTACTCAGCATAGATTTCATTCATAGCTGTGAAGTCATTGAGGTCTGCAAGATACACGGTTGTTTTCACGACCTGTGACCAATCACTGCCAGCGGCCTTGAGGACAGCACCGAGGTTGTCCATCACTTGGCGGGTCTGCTCCTTGACATCTTCCCCACCGACAATCTCACCCGTTTTGGGATCGAGGGCAATTTGCCCTGCAAGAAAGACCCACTCCCCTTGCCGCACCGCTTGGCTATAGGGGCCAACAGGCATAGGCGCATCAGGGGTATAAATAATCACTTTTGTCATAAAACTTAAAACAATTACATCGAGGGCGCGATCGCTCTAATCGTTGATTTTACAGGGGATTGAGCCACATCTACCTGTAGCAAATCAATGGATATGATAGCCGATATATTATGCATTTATACCCCCACAATCATGTCAAGAATTCAAGCATCTTAAATAATGTTAATTATCGGCAAAGTCTGTACTCCCCTTCTATAATGCTGAATTGAGCATTCGCCTCCCGAACGGGCTTTATCGCTCCATTCTGGGTCTTTAGATTCACGATTCTTCACAATCATTGATCTAAAGATCTTTCTATATTGCCGAGGTGAATGCCCTCGTTCCTTCCTTGCCTAAGAGAGAGGAGAGACTCGATGACCATCAGTCCACCGGAGCGAGAGCCAAAGGTCAGAGTCGTGGTTGACAATGACCCGGTGCCCACATCGTTTGAAAAATGGGCAAAACCCGGGCATTTTGACCGCACCTTGGCCAGAGGACCCCAAACCACCACATGGATTTGGAACCTCCACGCTCTTGCCCACGATTTTGATACACACACGAGCGACCTTGAAGATATTTCCCGCAAAATCTTCAGTGCACACTTCGGCCATCTGGCTGTGGTGTTCATCTGGCTAAGTGGGATGTACTTCCACGGTGCAAAATTCTCAAACTATGAGGCTTGGCTGGCCGATCCCACCGGTATCAAGCCCAGTGCTCAAGTAGTCTGGCCCATTGTGGGTCAAGGCATTCTCAATGGTGATGTCGGCGGTGGTTTCCACGGCATCCAAATCACCTCGGGGCTATTCCAACTGTGGCGTGCCTCTGGGATCACCAATGAGTTCCAGCTTTACTGCACCGCAATCGGTGGCTTGGTCATGGCTGGCTTAATGCTCTTTGCAGGCTGGTTCCACTATCACAAGCGCGCTCCTAAGCTGGAATGGTTCCAAAACGTGGAATCCATGCTCAACCACCACCTCGCCGGGCTACTGGGCTTGGGGTCTTTGGCTTGGGCAGGTCACCAGATCCACGTGTCACTACCCATCAACAAACTTTTGGATGCAGGGGTCGCTGTTAAGGATATTCCCTTGCCCCATGAGTTTATCCTCAACCCCAGCTTGATGGCTGAGCTTTATCCCAAAGTGGATTGGGGCTTCTTTAGTGGCGTCATTCCCTTCTTCACCTTTAATTGGGCTACCTACTCGGATTTCCTGACCTTTAACGGTGGCTTGAACCCCGTTACCGGTGGCCTATGGCTGTCGGATAGCGCTCACCATCACCTAGCGATCGCTGTCCTCTTTATTATTGCTGGCCACATGTACCGCACCAATTGGGGGATCGGCCACAGCCTCAAAGAGATTCTTGAAGCCCACAAAGGCCCCTTCACTGGTGCCGGCCACAAAGGTCTCTATGAAGTGCTGACCACCTCTTGGCATGCCCAACTGGCCATCAACCTTGCCATGATGGGTTCGCTGAGCATTATTGTGGCCCAGCACATGTATGCCATGCCCCCCTATCCTTACTTGGCCACCGACTATCCAACCCAACTGTCGCTATTTACCCACCACATGTGGATTGGCGGCTTCTTAATTGTGGGGGGAGCTGCCCATGGTGCCATCTTTATGGTGCGTGACTACGATCCGGCAATGAATCAAAACAATGTCCTGGATCGCGTACTGCGCCATCGCGATGCCATCATTTCTCACCTAAACTGGGTGTGCATCTTCTTGGGCTTCCACAGTTTCGGCCTGTACGTCCACAACGACACGATGCGCGCCTTTGGTCGTCCTCAAGACATGTTCTCCGACACGGGGATTCAACTTCAGCCCGTATTTGCCCAATGGGTACAACATCTGCACACCCTAGCTCCCGGTGGCACTGCTCCCAATGCAGCAGCCACTGCCAGTGTGGCGTTTGGCGGTGATGTGGTTGCCGTCGGCGGCAAAGTCGCTATGATGCCCATTGTTTTGGGAACTGCCGACTTCATGGTGCACCATATTCACGCTTTCACGATCCACGTGACGGTGCTAATTCTGCTGAAAGGCCTACTCTTTGCCCGCAGCTCTCGCTTGATTCCCGATAAAGCCAACTTGGGCTTCCGCTTCCCCTGCGATGGTCCCGGTCGGGGCGGTACCTGCCAAGTTTCCGGTTGGGATCATGTCTTTTTGGGTCTGTTCTGGATGTACAACTGCATCTCCGTTGTGATTTTCCACTTCAGTTGGAAGATGCAGTCGGATGTCTGGGGTACTGTTGCCCCCGATGGCACGGTATCTCACATCACGGGCGGTAACTTTGCCCAAAGTGCCATCACCATCAATGGCTGGCTACGGGACTTCCTGTGGGCACAATCTTCTCAGGTGATTGGCTCCTATGGTTCAGCCCTATCCGCTTATGGTTTGTTGTTCTTGGGTGCCCACTTCATTTGGGCCTTCAGCCTCATGTTCCTCTTCAGCGGCCGTGGCTACTGGCAAGAGCTGATTGAGTCTATCGTTTGGGCTCACAACAAACTGAAGGTTGCACCGGCAATCCAGCCCCGTGCCCTGAGCATCATTCAAGGCCGTGCTGTCGGTGTAGCCCATTACCTCCTAGGGGGGATTGCCACCACTTGGGCATTCTTCCTAGCTCGGATTATTTCTGTAGGATAGGGGCGAGGAGGAGATAACTCACTATGGCAACTAAATTTCCGAAGTTTAGCCAAGACCTCGCACAGGATCCGACTACACGCCGGATTTGGTACGCCATCGCCATGGCTCACGATTTTGAAAGCCACGATGGCATGACCGAGGAAAATCTTTACCAAAAGATTTTTGCCTCCCACTTTGGGCATCTGGCCATCATCTTCCTGTGGGTGTCTGGCAGCCTATTCCATGTGGCATGGCAGGGAAACTTTGAGCAATGGATTCAAGACCCTGTCAACACCCGTCCCATCGCCCATGCGATCTGGGATCCCCAATTTGGCAAAGCCGCAGTGGATGCTTTCACCCAAGCGGGAGCTTCTAACCCTGTGGATATTGCCTACTCTGGTGTCTATCACTGGTGGTACACCATTGGTATGCGCACCAACGGCGACCTGTACCAAGGTGCGATCTTCCTACTGATTCTGGCTTCGCTGGCTCTCTTTGCCGGCTGGCTGCACCTGCAACCCAAATTCCGTCCTAGCCTTTCTTGGTTTAAAAATGCCGAATCTCGGCTGAACCACCACTTGGCGGGTCTGTTTGGGGTGAGTTCCTTGGCTTGGGCGGGTCACCTAATTCATGTGGCCATTCCTGAGTCTCGTGGGCAGCATGTGGGCTGGGATAACTTCCTCAGCACCATGCCCCACCCTGCCGGTCTAGCGCCTTTCTTTACGGGGAACTGGGGCGTTTACGCCCAAAACCCGGACACGGCTAGCCATATCTTTGGCACTGCAGAGGGGGCGGGAACTGCTATTCTCACCTTCTTGGGCGGTTTCCATCCGCAAACTGAGTCTCTCTGGCTCACAGATATGGCGCACCACCACCTTGCAATCGCTGTGCTCTTTATCGTGGCGGGCCACATGTACCGCACCCAGTTTGGGATTGGCCACAGCATTAAAGAGATGATGGATGCCAAGGACTTCTTTGGCACGAAGGTGGAAGGGCCTTTCAACATGCCTCACCAAGGCATTTATGAGACCTACAACAACTCGCTGCACTTCCAGTTGGGTTGGCACTTGGCCTGCTTGGGGGTGATCACCTCTTTGGTGGCTCAACATATGTACTCGCTGCCACCCTATGCCTTCATCGCCCAAGACCACACCACCATGGCCGCCCTCTACACCCACCACCAGTACATTGCTGGCTTTTTGATGGTGGGAGCTTTTGCCCATGGCGCTATCTTCCTAGTGCGGGATTATGATCCCGCCCAAAACAAAGGCAACGTGTTGGATCGGGTACTGCAACACAAAGAGGCGATCATTTCCCACCTGAGCTGGGTGTCTCTCTTCTTGGGCTTCCACACGTTGGGTCTTTATGTCCACAACGATGTGGTCGTGGCCTTTGGTACCCCTGAGAAGCAAATTCTCATTGAGCCGGTCTTTGCTCAATTTATTCAAGCGGCCCATGGCAAACTGCTCTATGGCTTTGATACGCTGCTGTCGAATCCCGATAGCATTGCTAGCACCGCTTGGCCTAACTACGGCAACGTCTGGCTACCCGGCTGGCTTGATGCCATCAACAGTGGCACTAATTCTCTGTTCTTAACAATTGGTCCTGGGGACTTCTTGGTACACCACGCCATTGCCTTGGGGCTGCACACCACGACATTGATCCTTGTGAAAGGCGCCTTGGATGCCCGTGGCTCCAAACTGATGCCAGATAAAAAAGACTTCGGCTATGCTTTCCCCTGTGATGGGCCTGGCCGGGGCGGCACCTGCGACATTTCCGCTTGGGATGCCTTCTATCTGGCAATGTTCTGGATGCTGAATACCATTGGTTGGGTGACCTTCTACTGGCACTGGAAGCACCTCGGTGTCTGGGAAGGAAATGTGGCTCAGTTCAACGAAAACTCCACCTACCTCATGGGTTGGCTGCGGGATTACCTCTGGTTGAACTCGTCCCAGCTCATCAATGGTTACAATCCCTTTGGCACCAATAATCTGTCGGTATGGGCATGGATGTTCCTGTTCGGTCACCTCGTGTGGGCGACGGGCTTCATGTTCCTCATTAGCTGGCGCGGTTATTGGCAAGAGCTGATTGAAACCTTGGTGTGGGCCCATGAGCGCACTCCCTTGGCCAACTTGGTGCGTTGGAAAGATAAGCCCGTTGCCCTCTCGATTGTGCAAGCTCGCTTAGTGGGTCTGGCACACTTTAGTGTGGGCTACATTCTGACTTACGCAGCCTTTCTCATTGCTTCAACAGCAGCCAAATTTGGCTGATTTTCCTAGGCTGACCTGAGTTTCTAAAATCCCCTACCCTCGGGTGGGGGATTTTTGTGCTGGATTAAGAGTTTGCAAAGTTTCTATGGAAATTTTTTTGCTTTGGTAGGATAGGGCTAGCTTTTAGCGTTGGGCTGCTTTCGTTGTGACTGAGGAAGAATAAGATGCCTAATAAGCTGCTAAACCTTTGTTGGTTGCCAAGAGCTTCTTTTGCTCAACTCATCCAAGAATCTCCCTC
>DVDZ01000080.1 GCA_015296025.1 Thermosynechococcus sp. M46_R2017_013 | reverse complement strand
GCTCTAAGTATTCTTCCTCAATGCCCAGTGGATGTGTATCCCGGTTCACGTAGGGATGAATGGCGGGATGCTCCGTCAGTAAGCGCCGCAAATAGTAGCGAGTAACCGGAGAAATATTCATAACGGGAACCCTCATCATCGGGACAGTACATCGCACCAAAAAGCGGAGAGGCACGTGATATATATTTTCGGATGTGAAAAAAAGGAAATAAATAAAGGATGGCACTTAATACTTGTTTGAAAAAGGCAGGGGCTAGAAAAATGAGCTAATATAACTAAATATTTATTCAAAAAAAACTAATCATCATCAGGGAATAACAATCACTTTAGGTTTACAGGTTAATTCAGTGTATTCAAATCAAAGTGTGCACTCCAATTAAAGAGAACCTTAATTGTGTATTTTATCAAATACATTTTTGTTATAAGTACTGAGATTTGTGGTCGTCAAGTATTGGCTGATACAAACAGTTGTTTGGTCACCATTCCGTAACATAGCCACTACATGACACTGCAAAATTTAAGAAAGTGTTTACAGTACTTCATATTGAGCCTAAATTTGGTAGCCATAACTACAATTACTGTTGGGAAAGTTGTAATAATAATTAAGCTTTTTTATATTCTAATTACAAATTGTTGTATTAACTTTTGTTAACTGTCGTCGCTCTATTGCTATATACATTTCCCTTAGTGGTATTGGCTGTAGAGCCGATGGTAAAGATACAGCACGTTTGCAAAAATTCTGAGCGATCGCGGAGGGTCTGCCGATCTAGCAATGGTATGCGCTGCTCCTAGAAATCAGGGATGATTGTCTTACGCATTCCCTCGATGCTGTTTAACCTCTCATCTTGTCATTGAGCTACTTATGCTTGCTGTTTATCCCGGAAGCTTTGATCCCATTACTCTAGGGCACTTGGATATTATTGAGCGGGGTGCTCGTCTGTTTAGCGAAGTCATCGTCGCGATCGCCCACAACCCCCAGAAAAAAGCCCTCTTTAGCGTCAGCCAACGCATTAAACAAGTACAGGCGGCAACAGGCCACTTGAAAAATGTACGGGTGGATACCTTTGATGGCCTGACGGTTGAGTACGCGCGATCGCAACAGGCAACAGTTCTCCTGCGGGGGCTGCGGGTTCTATCGGACTTTGAATACGAACTGCAGATGTCCCACACGAACAAAAGCCTCTGGCCAGAAATTGAAACTGTGTTCCTCACCACGTCCAATGAGTATAGTTTCTTAAGTAGTAGCTTAGTAAAAGAAATTGCCCGATTTGGCGGTAATGTTCGTCATCTAGTACCAGCCACTGTTGCCAAGGATTTAGAAGCATGCTTTACTCAAACGCCGATCCCATCTCAACCAACACTGGAGTAAACGAGGCCTGTAATGTTCCTTCGACCTCCTTGCAACTGCTGCAACAACTGCAAAAGCTGGAAGAACTGATCATTCTCGAAGGGACGAAGATTCCACTGACGGGGCGTAAGCTCATTGACGAAGAGCAGCTTCTTAACCATTTAGAGCAGATTGAGCGGGTCATTCCTGAATCGGTTACAACGGCTCAGCGGATTCTCAATCAACGGGATGAGATCATTCAACAAGCCCAGCACCGTGCCCAAGAAATTATCCGCGCCGCAGAGCAACGCGCTGCCCAAATTGCCGATGAACTGCGGATTCGCCAGCAAGCAGAACTAGAAGCGCAGAAAATTCGCCAGCAGGTGCAGCAAGAGGTGGAGTTTATGCGCCAGCGTGCCATTGAGGAAATTAATTTACTACGGCAAAACACGGAAAAAGAACTCGCCCATCTGCGCCAAGCGACCCGTCATCAATGTCAACAGCAGCAACAGGAAGCTGATGCCTATGCCGATCGCACCCTTGCGGAAATGGAACGCCAATTCAAGGAAATGTTAGCGGTCATTCAAAACGGGCGCCAGTACCTCAAGCAGCATCAAGCCCACCGTCAGCCCTAGGGAAGCCTCTAATTCTGTTGGCTGTTTTTAGGAATCATCAGTAATAGTACATATAATAATATAGTAGTATTAAACATCAGGGGAGCCATGCCCCAGACCGGAACAAATACGGCTGATCTAGCCTCAGCTCAATTAAATTGTTCTAACCAAAGTATTACGCTTCATTGTAGTTCATCGCACTATCCATCACGCTAGCAAAGAAGTCACTGGCTTGTTTCAAGAAGCTAACGATCTCCACTTGGGCAGGAGCTTTAGCCGCTTCCCGCACCACAGTGTAAAAGGCATTCACCTACTGCCACATTTCTGAGGAAATCACTTCGCGAATGGATGTGGCAGGGTTCCATACTGACCGCAGACAGGAGATGATGGAGTTAGGATAGGTGAAGTGCCATAGTATTCCTGCAAAAGGGCAAATTCTCTGTTATTGATACCAAGGATCCCATTGACTCAAAAGACCTGTGGGTAAAAAATAGCAATATTCTCTGCTTGCCCAATATAGCGATTTAACCAATAGACCGCATCAGTAACACGACTTAACATATACTGGCAAGCATTGACTTTCTGCTCACTTTAGCAACCTTTGCCTATCCTGAGTATATGCAGCAAACCCGCCTCAATACCCTGCTTGATCGCTTAGGCGCTGGGATTCAGGAGCAGTTAAAAAATCCGTGGCGACGGCTAGCGACACTGAGCATTGCAGTTCTCTTTGGCGTACTTTTAGGCTTGGCGGTTTCCTCTACCGCGGGTCAACTGGGCTATTTAGATATTGTCGCCTCCTCCATTGTGGCGATTGTTGCTGAAGTGATTAGTGCCTTGTTCTATAGCGATCGCTGGAAACTACGGCAGACCCTCTTTGGCGAAATTCTCAATGCCGTGAAGTTTGGTCTCCTCTATGGCTTGTGCCTCATTGCCTTCCTTTTGGGCAGTTAGGTGTTGACCACTCATTGCTGCAATTTTGACTGCGATTCCCCATAGGGAGCCGCTCGAGGATCTTGAAGCACTCATCGCAGCCGCAGAAGAGGGAATTGCCGCAGGGCACGGTCTGCATTGGTTATTCACAGGCGCTGCCGATGGAGGCAACGAACCTTGGTGCTATCTCCGCAAAAGGGGAAGAGAAATCACAACTAAAGATTTGGTGGACAGTGCGCTCCGTTTCCGCGATCGCCATCAGGCAAATGCTGGGCATTCAACGCTTCAATCTGTTACTGAAACAGCCCTAGCACAACGTTTTGATCCAGAGGCAATGGCTGCCGCCCACATCTATTCCCCCTTGCTTTGGCGCCGCAGCGATCCAGAGCCTTGGCAATCCCATACCAATCTGCGGGACTTCTGAGCAAATTCAGAGCAGCAGGGGACAGGGGGACTGATTTCCTTTGATTAGGAGGAGATTGCAGACCCTTTAATCCTGTATTTAAGAAAAGGGTTGTAATTTGAGTACAATAGGGTGATGCCAACGGCGGCTTGCCCTGTTGGTATGGCGTTTACCCTAGGTTGATCACTGCCTGCTATGGTTCAAGAGCGTAGTCTGCCCTCTTTGTCCATTCCTCAAACTGCAATTACCCGCGAGCAAGGGTTAATGCTCTATGAAGATATGGTACTGGGGCGCACCTTTGAAGATAAGTGTGCCGAAATGTACTATCGGGGGCGGATGTTTGGCTTTGTCCACCTCTACAACGGTCAAGAGGCCGTCTCCACAGGCGTGATCAAAGCTATGCGTCCTGATGATTACGTGTGCAGTACCTATCGCGATCACGTTCATGCGCTGAGTGCTGGTGTTCCTGCCCGTGAGGTGATGGCCGAACTCTTTGGCAAGGCTACAGGATGTAGCAAGGGTCGAGGTGGCTCAATGCACCTGTTTTCCGCCAAGCATCATCTTTTGGGGGGCTTTGCCTTCGTAGCTGAGGGCATTCCCGTAGCACTGGGCGCAGCATTTCAGACAATATACCGCCGTCAAGTGATGGGCGATGCCAAGGCTGATCAGGTGACAGCTTGTTTCTTTGGCGATGGTGCCAGCAATAATGGCCAGTTCTTTGAGTGCCTGAATATGGCAGCACTGTGGAAATTGCCAATTCTGTTTGTGGTTGAAAACAACAAATGGGCGATCGGCATGGCCCATGAGCGTGCCAGCTCCGAAATTGAAATCTACAAGAAAGCCAAGGTCTTTGGCATGGTGGGCGAGGAAGTAGATGGCATGGATGTACTGGCGGTACGTACCGTTGCGGAAGCTGCGATCGCCCGTGCCCGTGCGGGTGAAGGGCCTACCCTGATTGAAGCCTTGACCTACCGTTTCCGGGGTCACTCGCTCGCCGATCCCGATGAACTGCGCCCCAAAGAAGAAAAAGAATTCTGGCTGAAGCGCGATCCCATCAAAAAGCTGGGTGCTTACCTTGTGGAGCAAGAACTTGCCACTAACGAAGATCTGCGTGCCATTGAGCAGAAAGTACAAGCGATTGTCGATGATGCGGTGGCCTTTGCTGAGGAAAGTCCTGAGCCTAAGCCTGAAGAACTCTACAACTATATCTTTGCTGATGAATAACCTAGGATGAGTTCTGTTGACTACAATAAAAGGAAACTTTCCTAGAACATTGGCATGCTGTTGACTCCTCCTTTGTTTGCTTGGCTGGATGGTCTTTGGGACGGGGTATTCTCCACCCAAGGAATCATGATCATGCTGCTGATGGGCTACGCAGGGGCAATGTGGCTCTTTTTGTCCAGTGCCCCCAAAGTCTATACAATCATGGTTTCGGATCTAGAGCACGCGCAGCAATTCTACGAGCAGGAGTTAAACTTACCGATCGCCGATGTGCCACTCCACTACTACTACAACTACGAGCAAACCCTTGGTGTAGCCTCAATGGATCCCCTCTATGTGCCCTCAGCTTTGAGCTACAGCAGCCCCAGGCGCCCTAGCCCCAGTGATGGTCTATGGTACCAACTCAAGAAAAACACCCAACTGCACGTGATTAGCGGTGCCAGCAAGGGGGAGCGCAACCGTCAGCGCCATGTCTGCTTTGACCGTGAGTGCTTGGAACTCCTGTTGCTGCGGATTCAACGGCGGCAGTTGCGCTACAAACTGCGCAGCGATCGCCCCCTTAATTTTCTAGTCAAGGACTACGAGGGCACAGTGATTGAAATGGCAGAAATTTCAGCGCGGCCATGACAGACCACTCAGAACTTCCCAATCGTGGCCATCTCTTAACTGAGCAGATTAACCCCGCTAGCC
>DVDZ01000106.1 GCA_015296025.1 Thermosynechococcus sp. M46_R2017_013 | reverse complement strand
TCCTCTGTCAGATACCGCCGCAATGTGGATGTTTCCTGCCGGAGCTGCAAGTGTACCCGTATTGATTATTTGATGCGCCATCAAGCTGAGGGTTTGGCCACCACCAACCCTCAGCTCGCTTTCATATCCAAGACCCCTCCCTCAAAAAGTAGCCGTTGAGCGGTGGAGGCGTGGAAGGCAGCGGGGACATTCAAAGGGGCATTGGGGCTAAAAACAATTCCCGCAGGGTTGAGCAGATACAGGTTACTGTTGCCACCTGTGATTTGAATCAAGCCACTAATGTAACTAGTATTGCCACCGCTAGCGAGAACGTTGCGCATTTGCACATTCGAGAGAAAGTCAGAATTTGGCCATTACCGACATTGAACTCACGGAAGAGGTGAAAGAGGTTTTGGCCATTCTGGATAATGGTGGTTCCCGTTCCCCTAGTAGCTGGGGTAATCTGGCTGTAGGCGGCACTATTCAATAGCCCCCAAAAGGCTAAAGTAACGGGTAATGCAGCCTTTTTCAAAGGGATAGCCCACGCTGAAAACGGCCAAAACTGCTGTAGGGTTTTCATGATTCCAGCCTCCAGATAACTGATTGAGTCGTGCCGCCGGCAACTCTTGTGGGGGACTCCAGAGGCTGTTGTGGAAATTCGCTGTAGCCATTATAGATACAGCAATAAAATTTCCAAAATGCTAAGCTTTGCTATGTCTAAATCCCCAACAATCGTAGAATAGATTCTTATTCTCAGGAGTAATAGCGTTGGCACAGGGATTACGGGTTGGCATTTTAGGGGCTACAGGTGCCGTTGGCACGGAAATTTTGGCAATTTTGGCGGAACGGTCGTTTCCGGTCGCTGAGTTGCGTCTTTTGGCTTCACCGCGTTCAGCAGGTCAAACCCTCTCGTTTGGTGAGACGGTGCTGCCCGTACAGGCAGTGAGCGAGGAAACCCTCAAGGGGCTGGATCTGATTTTGGCTTCGGCGGGGGCAACTGTGTCGCGGCAGTGGCTACCCATCGCCATCAAAGGGGGAGCGATCGCCATCGATAATTCCAGTGCCTATCGCATGGAACCCAATGTCCCTTTGGTGGTGCCCGAAGTCAATCCTGAAGATCTAAAGACACACCAAGGCATTATTGCCAATCCCAACTGCACCACGATTTTGATGACAGTTGCCCTATGGCCATTGCATCAGGTGCGACCAATTCGGCGAATTGTCGTGGCCACCTATCAGTCCGCAAGCGGTGCCGGCGCAAAAGCAATGCAGGAACTGAAGGATCAAGCCCTCGATATTCTCAAGGGGCAACCACCGCGCACAGAGGTCTTTCCCTACCCCTTGGCCTTCAACCTCTTTCCCCACAATTCTCCTCTCAATGAGCAGGGCTACTGCCAAGAGGAGATGAAGATGGTCAACGAAACCCGCAAAATTTTCCATGCCCCAGAGTTGCGGCTGACGGCTACCTGTGTTCGCGTTCCAGTGCTGCGGGCCCACTCAGAAGCGCTGAATGTTGAATTTTTTGAGCCTTTTCCGCTGCAAGAGGCGCGCGATCGCCTGCAACAGGCGGCAGGAGTCCAATTTGTTGAGGATTGGCAGCGCAACTATTTCCCAATGCCCCTAGAGGCCACAGGTAAAGACCCCGTATTTGTGGGACGGCTGCGCCAAGATATTTCCGAGCCCAATGCCCTTGAACTGTGGCTGTGTGGCGATCAAATCCGCAAGGGGGCGGCATTGAATGCGGTGCAAATTGCTGAATCTCTGATTGCCCAAGGGTTAATTTAAGGGCTGACTACGCTTGGCTGAGCACTTTGATGGGCAACCAGAGCTACTGGTGACTTAGAGTGTCAAGTTTTGTTACAGAATTCAACATTTCTGGATTTGCAAAAGTTGGCCGAAGAGCTAGGGCTGAATGTCTCTAACAACGAGGTTCATCAGTGTACCGCAGAGCTACAGTTGACAAGGTTGCCCCTCTTTAGCCTACCACCACGGAGATAGGTGCAGTCTCGTATTGATTTTGTATTGATTTTTATTGATCAAGTCACTGGGAACAGCGCCCCCTGCAAATAGGCCTGAAAGTGCTCCTGAAAATACAGCCAGGAGGTCATATCGGCACCCTCGCGGTATTCAGTGGGGGCTTCACGGTATTGGGGCAGTCGTTCTAATGGCTCTTGCAAAAGAGAGGGTAAATCTTCAACGGTGAGGGCTTTGCCGCCCGTAGCACTATAGACGAGATAACCGGAGCGATCGCCCATCTTCATCCAAGGCAACCAAGGCCCAATTCGACTCCAACACAAGTGGACATCGGCAATTGTCTCCGTATCTTGTTGTAAATCAGCAGTGGCCACCGTTAGCTTAAACAGTTCTGCCGCTTGGTAGATGGGTTGGGGGCTGTAGGGCTGAAACCGTTCCTCACCCCCAAGGGGGTTGTCATAATAGGGAAACAGATCAAACTGAAAGGTAGTGGTGTGTTCACTGACTTGGGCGGGCACCTCGTGGCGAAATAGCCCCTGCACAGGATCATTGGCCACGGGAATCACAGGTACGATTTCCTCTGTCCACGGATTGTGCCAGCGATCGCACACAGAGTGACTCTGTGGATCCAGAGAAGCAGGGCGAGGATGAGCAGAAGCAGCAGCCCGAGCGAGAAACCGCCCGGGCGGCAGGGGGATGGCGACACGGCGAAGTTCTACGGAGCAAGGGCCACGATTTTATCACCTTCAAACGGGCGTTGAGGGGACGAGGGTGGGGGCTCTTTCGTTTCTCAGCCGCTGTGCCGCGCTTACCATATTGCGCAGACCCGCCTCGGTCTCTGCCCAGCCGCGGGTCTTCAGCCCGCAGTCGGGATTGACCCACAGATTCTTGAGCGGGATGACCTCGCAGGCCTTGCGCAGCAGGCGCTCGATCTCCTCCACGCTGGGCACGCGCGGCGAGTGGATGTCCCACACCCCGGGACCGATCTCGTTGGGATAATGGAAGGCACCAAAGCCCTTGAGCAGCTCCATGTCCGAGCGCGAGGTCTCGATGCTGATGACATCGGCATCCAGCGCGGCAATGGCGGGCAGGATATCGTTGAACTCCGAGTAGCACATGTGGGTGTGGATCTGAGTGGCGTTGTCCACTGGCGAGGCGCTGATGCGAAAGCATCGTCCAGCCCAATCGAGGTAGTCTTGCCAGTGTGCACGGCGCAGCGGCAGTCCCTCGCGGAAGGCTGGTTCGTCGATCTGGATGATGCGGATACCGGCGCGCTCCAAGTCCGCCACCTCATCGCGGATGGCCAGGGCGATCTGCTCGCAGGTGGTTTTGCGTGGCTGATCGTCACGCACGAAGGACCATTGCAGGATGGTTACTGGCCCTGTGAGCATGCCCTTCATTGGTTTTTTGGTGAGGGATTGGGCGAACGTCGTCCAGCCGACGGTCATGGGGGTTGGGCGACTGACATCGCCAAAGATGATCGGGGGCTTGACGCAGCGTGAGCCGTAGGACTGCACCCAGCCGTTGCGGGTGAAGGCAAAACCGGCCAGTTGTTCGCCGAAATACTCCACCATGTCGTTGCGCTCCGGCTCGCCGTGGACGAGTACGTCCAAGCCGAGGGCCTCCTGCTTCTGCACCACCTGGGCGATCTCCTCCTTCATGCGTGCCTCGTAGGCCGCTTGATCCAGTTCGCCGCGTTTGAAGGCAGCACGAGCCTTGCGCAGCTCCTGGGTTTGCGGGAAGGAGCCGATGGTGGTGGTGGGGAGTAAAGGCAGGCCCAGGGCGGCATGTTGCAGGCGCTGACGCTCGGCAAAGGGTGCGGCGCGACGGTCGGCATCTTCAGGCAGGGCCGCCAGGCGGGCCGTGACCTTGGGATCGTGCACACGGGGACTCGTACGTCTGGCGGTGAGGGCGGCGCGTGCCTCGGCCAAGGCCTCATGCACGGCCTCTTCCCCTTCGCTGAGGGCGCGGCACAGTATGTGGAGCTCGTCGAGCTTCTGCCGGGCGAAGGCCAGCCAGGACTTCAACTCCGCATCC
This sequence comes from Thermosynechococcus sp. M46_R2017_013, assembly GCA_015296025.1. Classification (GTDB taxonomy): domain Bacteria; phylum Cyanobacteriota; class Cyanobacteriia; order Thermosynechococcales; family Thermosynechococcaceae; genus Thermosynechococcus. The sequence goes on along the minus strand of DVDZ01000106.1, from coordinate 1,252 downwards.
AGCCCATCCTCCACAGCAAGGTCGATAGGCACGTGCAGCAGCGAGCAGCTTGGTGCCAGCCACAGGCGCTCGCCACGCTGCGCGACCAACGGACGCAGGCGCTCAAGCGCGGCATCGAGGTCGGTGCGCCAGATGTTGCGTCCGTCGATGATGCCGACAGAGAGCACCTTGTGCGCGGGCCACCCGTCAGCCACGCGGGTCAGTTCGTCCGGTGCGCGCACGGCATCAACATGGAGGCCGTCGACCGGCAGCTGGCAGGCCAGGGGCAGGTTGTCGGCCAAGGTACTGAAATAGGTCGTTAGTAGGATCTTAGGACGTTCCCCCGCAAGGCGGGCATAGGCTCCCTCGAAGGCTTGGCGCCAGCTTTCCGGCAGGTCCAGTCCCAAGATGGGCTCATCCAACTGTACCCACTCCACCCCTTGGCCCTTCAGGCGGGCCAGAATCTCGCCATACACCGGCAGCAGGCGCTCCAGCAATGTGAGGCGATCGAACCCTTCACGCTTTTCCTTGCCCAGCCAGAGGAAGGTCAAGGGGCCAATCAGTACGGCCTTGACCGGATGCCCTAAGGCTTGCGCCTCGGCGACCTGGTCGAACAGGCGCTCGCTGGCGAGCTTAAAGTGTGTTTCAGGTGTGAATTCAGGGACCAGGTAGTGGTAGTTGGTGTCGAACCACTTGGTCATTTCCAGTGCACGCCGGTCGCTATGATCGTGGTGGGGAGCACAGGATGAAGACGATTGGCTGTGCACCCCGCGCGCCATGATGAAATAGCGGGTGAGTTCGTCCTCCTCGGTGAAGCCGAAGCGCACAGGTTCGCAGCCAAGGAGCTGAATGTGGTCGAGGACGTGATCGTAGAGGGCGAAGTCGCCGACCGTGACGAAGCTCAGTCCGGCCGCACGCTGGATATCCCAGTGGCGGGCGCGCAGCGTGCGGGCCATCTCGTGCAGGGCGGCGGCGGGGGTTTCGTCCCGCCAGAAGGCCTCCAGCGCGAATTTGAGCTCGCGCTTAAGACCGATGCGGGGGAAGCCGAGGATATGGGTTGTTTTCATGGCAGCACTCCGTTAATGAATGTATGACATGATCCAGTGGGGTCATTTATGATTCAAGATAAAATGTCAATTCACGGGAGAGAAAAGACCACCCTCCCTCTGGATGGGGTAAACAGCGAGCAGCACTCATGCCCACAATGTTGAATAGATGACGGTGACGCTCTTGGGGAACAAAGCTGTACACGGCTCCCTGCCACGCGATAAAC
>DVDZ01000158.1 GCA_015296025.1 Thermosynechococcus sp. M46_R2017_013 | reverse complement strand
AGGAGCTTGAGCAGCCAATCGGGGGGAAAATAACTCTCAGGGATAGATGATACTAGAGCCATACGTTTATCAAGTGATCAAGGAAGTCAAGAGTTTATCCAAAAGATAGGGGTACGGTAGGTGATTATTTAGGTACAGCCGCCGTCAGTACTTCGTGCCCCTGGGGCGTCACTAGGACATCGTCTTCAATGCGTACCCCAATGCCGCGCCAGCGATCGCCAATCTCGGGTTGTCCCTCAGCGGGCGTTGCTTCAGGATGAATATAGATTCCCGGCTCTACCGTCAGCACTTGACCCGGTTGCAGTGTTACCCATGTGTCCTTGTTGTGCTTGTAAAGACCCACATCATGGACATCAAGACCCAGCCAATGACCGGTGCCATGCATAAAAAAGGTGCGATATTTCTGAGTGTTGTTCTCTTTACCTTCATTGATGAGGGCATCAACGTCGCCCCGCAGCAGACCAAGGTCAACTAGACCCTCAACAATCACCCGCACAGCCGCATCGTGGATTTGATTGTACGTATTTCCTGGGCGCACCTGCTCAATAGCCGCTTTTTGAGCTGCGAGGACAATCTCATAGATCGCCTTTTGTTCCCCGGTAAACTGGCCACTCACAGGAAAAGTGCGGGTAATATCGGCGTTGTAATAGCGGTAGGCACAGCCAGCATCAATCAAAAGTAAGTCTTTTGCCGCCATTTCCCGTTGATTCTCAGTGTAGTGGAGCACACAGGCATTCGGTCCGGAGGCCACAATTGGGGGGTAGGCAGGGCCATCCCCCCCCCGCAGGCGAAATAGATGCTCGATCTCCGCCTGAATTTCATATTCCCAGCGACCGGGGGCAGCTACTTCGCGGGCACGCTGATGGGCTTCAACGCTGATGGCGATCGCTTGGCGCATCAAAGCCAATTCAGCCGCTGATTTAATTTGCCGCATCGGTGCCAAAAGAATACTCGGGTCAGCAATGGCACGCGGCCCTGTACCTCGTTTTGGTAGGCTGGCTAGCAGTTGTTGGTAGTGCTTGAGAATCAGTTGATTAAAGCGATCGTTATGACCAAAGTGGTAGTACAGCGGATCCCCTGTCTCCAAATAGCGAGGGAGGTGTTGCTCTAGCTCGCCGATGGGATACACCGCATCTGCGCCTAACTGCTCCTTTGCCGCCTCGACCCCAAGGCGTTTCCCTGTCCAAATCTCTTGGCTAAAATCCTTGGGCTGTACAAAGAGTATATACCGATGCTCACTGTGGTTCGGCGCAAAAACAGCAACCGCTTCTGGCTCATTAAACCCCGTGAGATAGTAAAAATTACTGTCTTGGCGAAAGTTATAGTCCACATCATTGTGCATGATGGCGCGCGGGGCACTACAGAAAACAGCGACACCCGTGCCTAATTTCTCTAAAAACTGCTGCTGTCGTTGCTGGTACTCTGCTTTCATCGCACCCTAAGAAGGGGTCAGCCAAAGGTGACCCTTTGGAAAATGGTTTGGTGGGGGCGGAGGGACTTGAACCCTCACGACTTGTTTAAGGTCAACGGATTTTCATCCTCCTGCCGCTTTCGCGACCACCCCTTGGGTGTTGAGGATTGGACTCTCCCTTTACCCGCGTAGAACATCTACGGTAGGGTAGCTCCCGTCGAGTCTCTGCACCTTCCGTTTCCCTAAGGTTTGGGGGTTGAGAAACGGCTTGGCTCAGGATTGCCATATTTGCCCTTTGGACAAACGTAGGTTTCCCTGAATTTGAGAGCATTCACTTAATAGATTTCTCTACTAAGGCTCAATTTCTTAAGTCCGCAGCGTCTACCATTCCGCCACGCCCCCTTAAGTATCGCTACTATATCACCTTGGCTTTTGGGGATGCAATTCCTAAAAGCGTTGGTAATAGGTCTGCAAAGCCTCTAGGAGGCGTTCATTTTCAATGTTGCGGCGCACGGCCACTCGAAAGTAGGAAGCACCCAATTCAGGAAAACTGCAACAATCGCGAATCAAGATTCGATGCTCCTGGAGGAGATAGGTTTGCAGGGGCAAAATTGAGTCTGTTGCTTGGATGAGTAGAAAGTTCGCCTGGCTCACGGTTGCTACGTTCAGTTCAGGTACAGCATTCAGAGCTTCCGCAAAGGCCTGACGTGCTGGAGGCAGCCATGTCCAAGTCTGTTCCTGAAAGGGGCGATCCCCCAAGGCAGTCACCCCTGCAATGATGGCCAAACTGTTCACACTCCAGGGATCGCGCCACGATCGCCAGCGTTGCCACCGTTGCGGTGAAGAGACACCATACCCTAAGCGCAGACCCGCCAAGCTATAGAACTTTGTCAGCGATCGCAGCACAATCAAATTGGGATACTGAGGCACCGCCTCCACTAGCGACTCGCTGGCCGCCGGAGGCAAAAAGTCCATAAAGGCCTCGTCCACCACCACTAGGGCACCCGTTTCTAGCAAGGGCTGAAGCTGATGGCGCAACCAGAGGTGTCCGCTGGGGTTATGGGGATTGTTGATGAGGATGGCATCTGCAGGCGTCAGGGAGGGAGCGATCGCCCCAAAACCCGTTTGCACTTGTGTTAAGGCAATGGGGACAGTGGGGCAGGCAAAAGCTGTCAGCGCCCGCCGATAGTCGGCAAAGGCAGGGGTAATAAAGTAAACCTGTCGGCGATCCGCACACTCACGGCCTACCCACGTCAACAGCTCAGCGGCGCCGTTGCCGACCAAGAAATACTGCCTTGGCAATTGATGGACTGCAGCAAGGGCATCCACCAAAAGACGGCAATCGGGATCTGGATAGTCACGAATGGTGGGCAGCGCAGCCTGAAGGGCAGCTATCACTGAGGCAGGAGGTCCCCAAGGGTTGAGACTGGCAGAGAAATCCAAGATCTCAGGGGGGGCACAGCCCGCGATCGCTGCTGCCCAAGCTAAATTGCCACCGTGGCGTGGAGGCATTCAGACTACTTTTTTTTGCCCTTAGTTTCGGGTTCAGAAGCTGCAACAGGAGCGACTTTTTCTTTAAAAAGTTTCCCTGCTGAAAAGGCAGGTACCCTTGTTGCCGGAATTTGCATCTTTTCTTTAGTTTTTGGGTTGCGCCCTTCTCGAGCTTTGCGCTCGCGCGGTTCAAAGGCACCAAAGCCTACAAGGGTCACTTTTTCTCCCTTGGCCACTGCCTCCATGATTTCCTCGACGGTGGCCGAGATAATCGCCTCGACTTGCTTTTTGGTGACGTTGTTAGTGCTGTGGGCACGACTAAACACAGCATCCACAAGTTCGGCTTTGTTCATGGGGATCACTCCATAGAGACATTAAAGTTTGTTTGATTGGCTAACAAACAAGCGAAAGGCACGAAACCCTTGCCTATTCTTGATTTCAAGCCTCATTCTAGAATAGCCAGACCCCAACTGGAACCTGGAAACCTTTAAGATATGTGGTTTTCAGGCACTTTTATCCATTAGAAATCCCTCAAACCCTTGACCCATAGGACTTTTGCTATATTCTAGCCCCTTTGCAGCGATGATTTAGGGCAGCGGCAGTTGTTAGAAAAATTAACAAATCATGGTGTCCAAAGGTCGAAATATCGCTTTAGAGGACAAAAAAGCCCCATAGCTCAGGCAATGGGGCATTAAAAATTTAATGATTAGTTCACAGCGTTGTTTATTCCCTAGGCATCATCTAAGGCGGCAATGCCGGGGAGTTCTTTGCCTTCGAGGAGTTCAAGGCTGGCACCGCCGCCGGTGGAGATGTGGCTCATGCGCTCAGCGACGCCAACTTTTTCAACAGCGGCCACGGAATCGCCACCGCCAATAATTGTCGAGACGCCCTCACTGGTGAGGTCGGCTAAACAGCGGGCGATCGCCTCGGTGCCCTTGGCAAATTGATCAAACTCAAATACCCCCATTGGGCCATTCCAGATCACCGTTTTGCAATCTTGGAGAGCCTCTTGGAAGCGCTGAACCGAAGCAGGCCCAATATCTAAACCCATCCAGCCGTCGGGAATTGCCTCGATACTGACCACTTGGCTATTGGCATCGGCGGCAAAGTTATCGGCCACAACCACATCCGTGGGCAAGAGCAACTCCACCCCTTTTTCTTGGGCTTTGGCTTCGAGATGTTTGGCTAATTCCAGTTTGTCTTCCTCCACGAGGGACTTACCTACGCTCAGACCCCGCGCCCTGTAGAATGTAAAGATCATGCCGCCGCCAATTAGCAATTTATCTACTTTTTCTAAAAGGGCTTCGATTACACCAATTTTAGAGGACACTTTTGATCCGCCGACAATCGCAGCAAGAGGACGGCGGGGATGCTCAATGGCATTTTGGAGATATTCCAGTTCTTTTTCAATTAAAAACCCAGCTACGCAGGGACTCAGGTATTGAGTCACGCCCGTAGTTGAAGCATGGGCACGGTGCGCGGTGCCAAAGGCATCATTGACATAGACTTCCGCACAGGCGGCCAGTTGCTTGGCAAATTCAGGATCATTTTTTTCTTCCCCTGGATGGAAGCGCACATTTTCGAGGAGGCAAACATCGCCATTGGCCATTGCTTGGGTATGGGCAACTACGGCCTCGCCAATGCAGTCATCCAGCTTCGCCACAGGCTTGTGGAGCAGTTCGGAGAGCCGCTGAGCCACGGGGGTGAGGCGCAGTTTATCATCCACGCCCTTAGGACGGCCAAAGTGGCTGACAAGAATCACCTTGGCACCTTTGCTGATTAAGTCTTGAATCGTCGGCAGTGCGGCGCGGATACGGGTATCATCGGTGATGACGCCATTCTCATCAACGGGAACGTTAAAATCAACCCGCACGAGGACACGCTTCCCTTCTAAGTCGGCAGTGGATAACTGCGCCACGGATTTTTTAGACACGCTAGAGCCTCCTAAATGCGTTAAAACGTAGATGATAGTACTAGGGGTATAACAATTTCGGCTAGCGATGGAGTGATGCGCTACAAATCCCTCACCTGACCCTCATTCTACCCAAGGGCGTGCCCTTCCACTTGACTCCAATGAGGTGAACTCTATGTTCAAAACGATTCTTTTTCCCATTGACCGTAGCCGTGACACCCAAGAAGCCATGCCCACCGTGGTTGAGATGGTGAAGCTGTTTCAGAGTCAGTTGTTTCTACTGTCGGTGGAGGACAGCCCAGAACCGGATACAGAGCTAGAAGCAGCGATCGCCGAATTTTTAAATCGAGCGAAGGAATTAAATCGAGCGAAGGAAGCCTTTGCCCAACATGCGATTGTGGCGAAAACACTGCTGCGGCGCGGCAAACCTGCTTTTGTGATTTGTGATGTGGCCGATGAGATCAAT
>DVDZ01000146.1 GCA_015296025.1 Thermosynechococcus sp. M46_R2017_013 | reverse complement strand
GTGAATTTTCAAAGATGGCAGTCTTTAGCTTTCATCCCGTTAAGATCATTACCACCGGTGAAGGGGGGGCTATTCTCACAAACGATCCGAACCTCTATGATCGCCTCATTCGTCTGCGCAGCCACGGCATCACCCGTGATCCACAGCAAATGGTGGGGGATTCCCACGGCCCTTGGTACTATCAGCAACTAGAACTGGGCTTTAACTACCGCATGACCGACCTCCAAGCCGCTCTTGGACTGCGGCAACTCCAACGTCTGGATGAATTTGTGGAACGGCGCCGTTTTCTAGCCCAACGCTATGATCAACATCTTGCCGAGTTGCCCCTCACCCTCCCCTTTCAGCATCCCGATACCCGCTCCAGTTGGCATCTGTACATCATCCGCCTAAAGTTAGACCAGATTCAAGCGTCTCATCGAGAAGTCTTTGCAGCCCTTCGTGCCCTTGGCATTGGGGTTAATCTCCACTATATCCCTGTACATACTCAACCCTACTATCGGCAATTTGGTTTTCAGTGGGGCGACTTTCCCAACGCTGAAGCCTATTACCGCGAGGCCATTAGCTTGCCCCTGTACTATGGACTTACCCTTGCCCAACAGGATCAAGTGATTCAAGCGCTCAAACAAGTTCTGTCCTAGCACTCAATATCCCTATTCCTCTAGATGGCAATTCCCAGGGGCATTTGGCACAGGGTCATAACCCCCAGGGGCAAAGGGGTGGCAGCGCAAGATACGGCGAATCGCTAGGTAGGTTCCTTTTCCTGCCCCAAATCGCTCAATTGCCTCAACGGCATAGGCTGAACAGGTGGGCGTATAGCGACAGGTGGGCAAAAATAGGGGTGAAATCCATCGCTGGTAAGTGCGAATTAAAAAGATCAATGCTTTACTGAGCCAGTTGCCCATAGCCTTTGCTAACAACGTACCCTAATTATAAGCAAATTATAAGCAGGTTAATGGGGGCGAAACAGGTGATGGTGCTCTGGACTATAAAGACAGGAGCGCAATGAGCCACGGCTGTGATGCTGTACTGCCAGTGCAGGACTGATGAGATACACAGTGGTGCGCGTCAATCGCTGTTGCTGACTAAATGCAGCCATTTCAGCCAAGGGAACGAGCCATAACTGCTCATCCGGCCATCCCAAGCGGTAGCCTACAGCAACCAGGGTCTCAGGGGGATAGTACTGAAGGAGGTCGCGCTGCGCACGCTGGACACAGTTGGCGCTTAGGTAAAGGCATAAACTGGCTTTGTGTGCCGCTAAGCCGGCCAATTCTTCAGTGGGGGGCACTCGCGTACGACCACTGGCACGGGTGAGGATAATTGTCTGTACCAATTCGGGCAGCGTCAGTTCAGCATTGAGGCGAGCAGCTGCCAATTGATAAGCACTGATACCGGGGACGACTTCAACGCTGATACCCACTTCCGCAAGGCGGACAATTTGCTCATGAATGGCACTGTAAAGGCTCGGATCGCCCGATTGCAGCCGCACCACTTTTTTACCCGCCTGCACCGCTTCAACCATGAGCGGGATGATGTCTTCTAAGGTCATTGCGGCTGTGGGAATACAGGTCGCACTCGGCGGCGCAAACTGCAAAATGCCAGTCGGCACCAGAGAATCGGCATAGAGAATCACGTCGGCTTCTTGAATGAGCCGCTGCCCCCTCAGGGTGAGCAATTCTGGATCACCAGGGCCAGCGCCGACAAAGTAAACTCCAGCAGTGGTCTTGCGTTCTAGCATTAGACTTTACCTGACTATCCGCTTTTTCAGCGTAACTTTTGCAGGGGGCATCGTTATGTCAGGATCAAGACAGGTCAATTTAAGAGGCAAAGAATCATGAGTGGCAAACGCATTCTAATGCTCGTGGGTGACTATGTTGAAGACTACGAGGTGATGGTGCCTTTCCAAGCGCTGCAAATGGTAGGTCACACAGTGCATGCCGTCTGTCCGGATAAAGTTGCTGGTGACAGTGTTCGCACAGCCGTCCATGATTTTGAAGGAGATCAAACTTATAGCGAAAAACGGGGACACAACTTTACCCTCAATGCCACCTTTGCAGAAATTGACCCCAGTACCTATGATGCCTTAGTGGTGCCGGGGGGGCGTGCCCCAGAGTATTTGCGTCTCAATCCACGGGTACTTGAAATTACTAAGCACTTTGGCCAAGCTCAAAAACCCATTGCAGCCATTTGCCACGGTCTCCAACTGCTGGCGGCGGCGGGTGTGCTGGCGGGTAAAACCTGTACGGCCTATCCAGCCTGTGGTCCTGAGGTGGTGAGTGCGGGGGGCAACTTTACCAGTGTGGCGGTGGATGCGGTCGTGGTGGATGGAAATCTTGTAACGGCGCCAGCTTGGCCTGCGCATCCGCGGTGGTTGGCGGCATTTTTGGAAGTTTTAGGAACTCAAATTAGCCATCAGGTAACGGTTTAGGATAGCGGTAGCATGGCGATCGCCCTCAGCCAAATTGCCCAATACCTCGAACGCCACCAATTAAACTATCGGTTGAATCTTGCCAACCACCAAATCATTACAGGCGTCAATGGCGATCACCTTGAGCGATTTATCATCATCATTGAGCTAGATGAGGGGGGCGAGTTTTTTAAGCTCTATGCCCCCAATCTCTTGCCGGGGATTAAAACCCACCGCTTTCGTGATGCTATTTTACAAACACTGCTATGCGTTTCGTGGCAGACAAAAATGTTGCAGTGGGAGTACAATCCCAACGAAGGTGAAGTGCGGGCGATGATTGAATTTCCAATTGAGGACAGTACCCTCACTGAACGACAGTTTTTTCGCTGCTTGGGGGCACTGGTGGAAATCGTTGACAATACGGTGCCTCGACTACGGCAGTTGGTTCAAGAGGACTTTCTCCCTCCAGAGGCGGATCTGGCCATGGGCGAACGTCTCCTGCTGACGATTCAGGAAGAGGCACCTGGACTATTAGATTTAATTGCCCAAGCTCTTGAAGCTCGTCGCCAACGGGGTCAGATCAATTTAGATTGAGGCTAGGGCGCAGGGGGTGTTGCCCGCGCATAGAAACGGCCATGTTTCACTTCAATCAATCCTTGACACTTCTCACAACTAAAACGCCACAGCTTACCCACAGGAATTTTTAGTGGCTGGTGACAATGCGGACACTCACCACTCCACACTTCTTCATCCCCTAGCATCCACATACTGCCCACAATCATTGGCAGACCAATAATGGTTCCCAACCCCGTGGCACAAAAGCCTAACCCCATAACTATGCCGGCAATACCTGCCACCTTTGACTGATCATCGCGGGGGACTTTTTCAATCGTTAGCGTGGTGTAAATTTCCGATTCAGAGGGGGTTGGCGCGGCTTCAGGAGGTGGTGTCGTCTGCGGTGCCTCCTCTGTCTGACCCTGTGGTACAGGTTCTGTCTCTAACCAAGGATCACGGAGGGGAGGATAGCCAGTGGATTCTGGCGCTTGGGCAGCGGGTTCCTGAGGAGCGGTGGGTGTGGTGAGTAAAGTGTCTGCAACGACCCAAGGATCTTCAACGATGGGTGGGGGAGCGATCGCCCCCTCAGGCGAGGATTCAGCTTCAGCGGTCACCCCCCTAGTCATGGCGGTTGGTGGACTGATCTCAGGCTCTAGGACTTCTAGGGAAGTAATGTCTTCAGTTGTTGGTTGAGGGAAGTCGTATTCTTCAACGCTGACTTGTTCTGGGTTGGCTGCAGAAAGTTCAGAGATCTGAGCAGAACTTGCTTGTGCTTCTGGTGTTGCAATACTCTCTTCTATGGAGTCAAGCAGTTCTTCCACTGGGCTGGACAATGGTTCAGCAGCAACTGCTAGGACTGGCAATTCCCCTGAGAATTCCTCTGGTGTGTCGGATTCGATGCCTTCTCCTTGGGGGGAGGGCAGATCAGATCCGGATGCCTCACTATTGGAATCTGGTAATTCTGAGGGTGGGTTGGGGTCAAAGGCAGCCGCCAAATCGGCCAAGCTGATGTCCTCCTCAGGGTCAATTTCTGGGACTTCATCTGTGAAATTTTCTTGGGGCGATCGCGCCACGGCATCTTGACTTTCAGATGTTGAAGACTCCTCAGAGGCAATAAAAGCAGACGTTAAATCCAACGGCGTCGGTTCAGGGGGCGCTGTTTCAGTGCCCCATGGATCTTCATCTTCGACCCTTGTCTGAGCCGGTGGGGGTATGACCTGCAATGAAAAATGGCTTTCCCAGAGGGGGACACCTAATACCCGTGACTCAATGAAAACTCGTTGAATTTCTGGCAGGTGCAACTTTTCCAAGGCTGTACGGATCAGGGTTACAGCTGCGCCTTGGTGAAGCATTTTTTCTGAATGCAGCGTAATCATTAGCTCCTCGGCCTGACGGACCACGGTGGCCTTTACCCGCTTTGGCAGAAGAACCGCATTCAGCAGCGTACTAATAGCACGGGGGTCACCCTGCCGCGCAATGTCGAGCAAACGGGAGTCACTCATAGACCGATAAATGGAATGAAATGGGATGCCGCTAGTTCTAGCCTACTGCGATTTTGAGGGAGTGACAGGGAAGTAGTGGCGATCGCTCGACCAGCCTATCTATCAAAAACAAGGGAATCTAAACTCTAGGTTCAGAGTTGTTGAGAAACCTGGAAAAAATCCCTTCGGCATCAAGGACATCCATACCTTTTTCTGAAGCGGCGGCTACAGGATCCTTGATTTGTGCGTTACCCTTTCGGCGTAACTTACCTTTTCGGGGATTTTAGTGGGGCTATGCGGGGGATTGAATAGCCCGAATTACCCCTAATCTAGCTAAGAGATGGTTAGATGACAACTGCTACAAACGTGTAAATTGTTACAAATAATTACAGGCACCCACTAGACTGGGAAAAAGATGTTCACACCTTTCAGCAGCCCATGACAGCGGCAACACGCTCCACAGATTGGCAACTTTTGCAACGACTGATTCCTTACCTCAAGCCCTATCGCTGGGGACTGGTGGGGAGTGGCTTGCTCTTGATTCCCTTGGCGGCAGCGGCAGCATTGCAACCGATCATTATTGGTCAGGCGATCGCCTTTCTCAAAGGAGAAGAGAGTACCTACAGCTTTTTGAAAGCCTTAACCCTGACCCAAGGAATTGACCTATTGAGCATTGCGCTGCTGGTAACAGTGGTGCTCCGCTTTGGAGTGCAGGCGGCGCAAGGGTACTGGATTCAAAAAATTGGCCAAAACATTACTGCCGATATTCGCCGCGACTTATTTGACCATGTGCTACGCCTGTCATCGCGTTTTTTTTGACCGCACCCCCGTCGGTAAGCTGATTACGCG
>DVDZ01000074.1 GCA_015296025.1 Thermosynechococcus sp. M46_R2017_013 | reverse complement strand
GCACCTTTAGCGATCGCCCGCCAGCGCAGTAGCCACTACCCCCAAATTCAATGGCTCCAAGGAGATGCCTTAGCAGTCCCCTGTGCAGATCAAACCTTTCAAGGCATTACCATTGGCTACGGGCTACGCAATGTGGCAGATATTCCCCAAGTGCTTCGGGAAATGTTTCGGCTGCTTGTTGCCGGTGGGCGAGCAGCTATCCTCGACTTTAGTCATCCGCAAGCACCAGCACTACAGCAATTTCAACAATGGTATTTGCAACAGTGGGTAGTGCCCACCGCACGTCAATACGGCTTGGCAGCAGAGTACGACTATCTATGGCCAAGCATTCAGGCCTTTCCCACCCCCCCTACCCTCTGTGACCTGATTCAAAAAGCGGGCTTTCAGCGGGTGACGCACTACCCCCTTCTCGGGGGATTGATGGCGATTACCATTGCACAAAAGTAATTTATGTTACAAATATTAGACTTAAGCCCTCTAGGAATCCTCTAAGCTATAAGTACAGCCTTTTTTTATACAGTTCACGAGGCATACGCAGCTTTTAGGAATGGGGGCAAACAGCTCTCAGTGATGCTCAATAGCTGTGAAAAAGGCTGTAGGCAAACCGCAGGGCATTTGGAGGGCAGTATGTATAAAAAAATTCTCGTTGCTGTGGATGACAGTGAACTGGGAGAACAGGTTTTTCAAACGGCGCTGGATTTGGCACAGCACTACCAAGCTCGCATGATGCTGATTCATGTCCTCTCGCCCACTAGTGAATCCTATCCAGACCCGATTTTTAGCACCCCTTTGGCTTCGGGTGTGTATGTTGGACTCCATGAGGAGGTGATGCGTGCCTATGCCGAGCAGTGGGAAAACTTTGAGCAAAAAGGCTTGGATATGCTGCGCAATTTGACCCAAATTGCCACTGAAAAGGGCGTGTCCACAGAATTTACGCAAGCCTTGGGAGATGCCGGTCGTGCCATTTGTGATTTGGCCAAAGATTGGGAAAGCGATTTGATTGTGCTGGGGCGGCGGGGTCTCAAGGGCTTGAGTGAATTTTTCCTCGGCAGTGTCAGCAACTATGTGCTCCACAATGCCCCCTGTTCTGTGCTCACTGTCCAGCGCCACCGTGATTGAGATGCCTGTTCGCATTAAGTTTCTTGTCCAACCTACCCGTTTTGAGTGGGTGGAGCAGGCGATCGCTCACTTGGATACAATTTTGCTTGATCACTCCCACTGTGAGCGCAAGGCTGCTGGCGTCGCCATCAATCTCATGTTTCGCTATCCCTCCCACAAGCCCTTGGTGGATGCCCTCACCGATATCGCCCAAGAGGAACTAGAGCATTTTCGCCAAGTCAATCAACAACTAGAACGCCGTCACATTGCCCTTGCGCCCCTGAGTGCGCCCCCTTACGCCTCTCGCTTGAATGCCGCTGTCCGTCAGCAGGAACCCCAGCGCTTCTTGGATACCCTATTGGTCTGCGCGTTGATTGAAGCCCGCAGCCATGAACGATTGCAACTGTTGGCTCAGCACTGCCCAGATCGGGAACTAGCGGAGTTCTTCGCTAGCCTAGTAACCTCTGAGGCACGCCACTATGGCACCTATTGGTACTTGGCCTATGAATCCTTTGGTCAAGAGGTGGTGCAAGAGCGATTGCAGCAGTTGGCTGCCCTTGAAAGTGAGATCCTCAGCACACCCTACCCCTTGCCCCGTATCCACAGTTAGCCTTAAATGGCGGGTGGAGTTTCCCCTTGAGCAGTGGTGGGTTGGCCAACAGTGAGCCGCACCGTTTGACCAAATTGCTCCAAAATCACTGCGGGTGTGGTGTCGTAGGCATCAATAGAACGCACAATCACATTGCCGGCGATTGTATCCCCCACCTGAACAGTCCGGGTAACATTTTCCTTTGGTGAGCGAATAATTGCTTGGAGACGACCATTCACTGCAGCCACACCAAAAACCTGCACAGCTTGGGCATCAACGGGAGGAGGCGGTGGCGGAGGGGGCACAGGTCGGTTGGTGGTACACCAGTGCCTGCACCATTGCCCGCTGTTCTAGAGGGGCCATTGCCCCCCCCTTCAACTGTGCCACCATTGCCGCCATTCTTAACGCCACCAGTATCTGGTTGCGGAACAGGCTCAAAAGGATTCTGACGACCAATATTTGCCAGTCCCTCAATGTAGGTTTTGGGGTTGGTGGGTGGGGTTAAGGCGGCAACCGCAGATCCAGCAGTACTGGGTTCGCTGGGTTCCGGGGTTGTCGGAGCTGAGACAGGGGGAGCACTGGCTGCTCCGTTATTTCTGTTTCAGTAACCATAAGACCACAGCCGCTCATTGCTGAGGCCAGGAATCCGGTTGCAATGGTGATGATGGTGGCGGGCTGTTTCAACATCGGATGTCTCACCTTGGATGATGGTCTGGTGGTGCAGACGTGCTCTTTGTTGCCTACTATGCCTACTATAAAGTGTACTGTTGGCCCTTAGTGGCTATGCATAGGCAGTTACCAAACTGGTCTTTGCCTTGAACAGTTGCCGTGGTGGCAATCGCTCGGTACACTGAAAAACAACTGTAACGTTATTTACGGAATCAATCGATCATGAGTGCTAAGCCCGTCGTGATTGCCCCTTCCATCCTCTCTGCTGACTTTAGTCGTCTGGGTGAGGAAATCCAAGCAGTGGATCGGGCGGGAGCCGACTGGATTCATGTGGATGTGATGGATGGTCGCTTTGTTCCTAATATCACGATTGGGCCATTGATTGTTGAGGCGATTCGCCCCTTGACCCAAAAGCCCCTCGATGTGCACTTAATGATTGTCGAGCCAGAAAAATACGTCGCTGATTTTGCCAAGGCCGGTGCAGATATTATCTCCGTCCATGCCGAACACAATGCCTCGCCTCACCTCCATCGCACCCTCTGTCAAATCCGTGAACTGGGCAAACAGGCGGGGGTCGTGCTCAATCCCTCTAGCCCTCTTGACCTCATTGAGTATGTTCTCGATGTCTGCGACCTTGTCCTGATTATGAGTGTCAATCCCGGCTTTGGTGGCCAGAAGTTTATTCCAGCAGTGCTGCCGAAAATTCGACGGCTACGGCAACTGTGTGAAGAGCGTGGCCTAGATCCATGGATTGAAGTGGATGGCGGTCTCAAAGCGGACAATACTTGGCAAGTTCTTGAAGCGGGTGCCAATGCCATCGTGGCCGGTTCAGCCGTCTTTAACGCCCCTGATTACGCTGCCGCGATCGCCGGTATCCGCAATAGCAAACGCCCTAATCCTGAGTTGGTAACTGCATAAAGACTAGAGGAACTTCACAACCAAACAACAAGTGCGATAGAGAAACAAAGTAGCACTTGGTTGAGCACTGTTCTCCAATTTGGTTTGGAGAAACTACTTGGGCTTCTGGGGCTAGTACTAGGTATTTTTTTGAACGATGTCTAGTTGACAAGTTGTTTATCACCCGCCTTTGTATTACCATAAGCAACCGCCGAATGGGAAAACTTCAACAGTTCTGACTCTTTACCTAGGAGGCGTGCAAGAGCCGTCAGATCAAGCAAGTTCAGGAGTTCTGCTGTAATTGGTCGCTTTGTATCCCAAAAAATCAAGGATAACCAAAATTGTTGAGCAGGCTCAGAGTTTACCAACTCATAGAATAGGTCGCATTCTTCTTCAAATTGACAGGGCAAAAAGTAGCAGGTATCGTCGAGAACTACAGGAGTTTCCCCAAAAGGGGAGACTTTGACAAAATTCAGTTGTTTATATAGAGCAGCGATCGCGATCTTCCAAGGCGAAAACGAATATGAACCCACCCCAAAGACCGAAAAGCGGGGGCGTTTTCTGTATATAGAACTCTTGCGTTGATCTAGAAGTTCCGCATGTTCAGTAAGATACTTCCATGCCTTTGGTGCACGATCCTTGAGGTAGCTTGGATCATCATTGAGGTTTTTTTGGGGAACGAGCATCCAACGATGTGGTTGCTTATGGGCTTCTAAATCTGAGCCTTTTAAGAGGGGAAAGAGCACTTCCTTTTCGATGTCAACAAACTCTCCTATGCCGTTTACAAGATTTCCGCGCTCAACGCGCAGCTCAAAGACGTTGCTGCAATCATGCTTTATTCCTGACCGCCAACCCCTAAAGCCTGTCCCTGTGAGGTCTTTCCATTGCAGATATGATTTGACATCAGCCACAAGCAGTCCATCTTGCAAACCAAACACGCTATCCGGTCGTTGTGCATGAAGAGAACGAAAAACTTGGCATTCTTTACTGTTGCCAGTTGGATTGCTTTGAACTAGTAGAAGGCAAGCGTCAACGGAAGCCCTAAAGTACTCTTTTGCACTAAGGATATAAACTGACGCCGACTCGATCCGTAACCTATTTTGCCAAGCGTACAAAAGCACCTTACGTGCTACTGTCGTCTTACAAAGCATTGCAAGCAAGCCGTTTCTAGCATTAAGCCATTCGAGATTCTTTCTAAGCATCCATTCCGAGATGTCGAAATTGCTCTTGCCGGTGAGCGCATCAATGCCAAGGAGATTGTCGAGGTTTGATTTCATTGGAAGATTGTTACTGCCCCAAGTACTCAACGCTGCATTCGTCACCCAAGGGGGATTGCCTATAACAAGAATTGGCTCGGGCAACGCTTCGACAATCTCAGACCAACTCGTGAGAAAAAAATCAGACTGGTGAACTTCAACAGATGTATGAGGAAATGTGCGTGCGACAGCATGCTGCGCTTGCATCACGTATTGTGGATTGATCTCAAAGCCAACAACACGCGATACCTCTGGAAATGTTTCTAAAGATGCTTTGAGAAATGAACCCGTCCCGCATGTGGGTTCGAGAATCGAAGCGGGACAAAAACCAGTCCGAGCGATAAGGGAACAGACTTCCCTAGCTAAGCTGATGGGTGTTTGAAAATCCCCAAATTCGGCTTTGCGTTGTTTTTGGTCGCGCATCGCCATCTCAGTCTTTCAAATTCATAGTTTTCGCAGAGGTAAGACTTAAACTTGTGCTTGAAATACGTACCAACTGCTTTCCCACTAGTAACGCCATACAATGTCCGCTCTCGATGCCGGCGAACGTCTGCGCTTCTATCTTTAGAATTTCTAGTGTCAACGGCACTTTCATGACTTCCCCTTGCCACTTGTCAAGCCAGTTGCAGTAGCAACCTAAATTCGTATCAAGCAGCCTAGAGACGATTTCAAAAAAATCTAAAAATAGAGTATGGGGTTATGAGCAGAGATTGTCTGATCTTGGTTGGAGATTAAATCGCTGCCATGAAAAGGCTTTGAGGTGGCGATCGCTCGTCTGGTGCAAAAT
>DVDZ01000198.1 GCA_015296025.1 Thermosynechococcus sp. M46_R2017_013 | reverse complement strand
TGATCCTGAGCCACACCGACAACAACTGGTGAGCGTTCTTGAAATTCGCGATCGCCAGAGCGGCACCCAACAGCGGATTGAAAGCCTCAAGGAAATGCCGCGGGACTTTTTGGCAGAGGTGCCCCAAGGTCAAGGCCTGATTGCTGTGCTTGTTCCCGTCGGTTGGTCAGAAAAAGGCAACCGTCTCTTGGTACGTCAGGTTGGCGGCTTGTTTGCCACCGATATAATTAGCGATGGCGCGTGGATTTGGCAGGCGGGGGTGGGTCATGTGGCCACAGTTTATCCCACAGCCGATGAATACGACTTTGCCACCCTCTTAGGCTGGAGCACAACAGATCCGCAGCGAGTGCTCTTTCAAACCCAAACGATGGGGAACCCCAAGGCCACGATCTGGGCAGTGGATACTCAAGGCAGCACCCAATTAGCTCAGGGCGATCGCCCCCGTGTCTATGGCACCACCCTACCCGCCACTGCCAATGCCCAGCGTTAACCTTAGGGATCGGCTCAAGGGGATGCCAACAACTGGCCAAGGTAACGATCAATCCAGCCAATCATTACTCCAGGACATTCTAACTGCGGTGTCAGTCCCACCTCTGGAATCACATCAAAGGCACGAATTGCCTCGGGATTTAACTGTGCCAAGCGTTGCCCTACGGCCACGGGGGGGAGTTTTGCCTGCTCTCCCCAAACGATATAGGTCGGCACTGTCAGATGGGGCAAAAAGCGACTGAGATCGCAACAGAGATCGCCACGAACAAAGGCAAGTGCCGCAAATTCTGCCCCCGGCGACTGCGCCACCGCAGTATAGGTGGCAACCATTTCAGGGCTGATGCGGCTAGGTCGGGCAAATTGTTGATTGGCCATAAAGGACTGCACACTCAGGGAATTGGCGACCCCAAGGCGATAAAAGGCTGTATCCACATAGGGCTGGCGGGCAATCTGGGCAAGGGGGGTCTGGCGGTAATCTTGCCCAAAATCACTCAACCCCGTTGGGCAAGTGAGAATGAGGCCACGGAAGCGTTGGGGATGGGCGATCGCCCCTTGGACGACAAAGGCTGCTGTCAATGAAGACGTGATGACCACCGCTGGTTCCACCGTCAATTGGCCAAGGCACTCCAGCAAGTGCTCCACATAAGCCGCCACCGTATAGGGTTGATTGCGATGCTCAGACGCTCCCCAACCAGGCAAATCCAAAGCAAAAAGGGGATACTCGGCTGCAAACGCCGGATAGACCGCCGACCACTCATAGCGGCTTGAGCCACCGCCAAAGCCATGCCAAAAAAATAGGGGTGGGTGGGCATGGTTCGCAGAGCTGAAATCATTTGTAACGTAGGCCACCTCACCCATGGCCGTCGTGAGGGTGCGCGATTGCAGGCAATCAAACATCGGGATTTCCTAAAAAGAAGAAACCTGCTATGATAATAAATCGCGCTGAATTAAATGGGTAGCAACGGGCTGCCCCCGCTCCAAGGAGTGTCGCCGTGACCAAAAGTACCGAAGGCGAAAAGCCCACTAGTGGCTTTAAGTTAACTGAGTTTTTCCGCGAAACCAAGGAAGAACTCAACAAAGTGGTGTGGCCCGATCGCCAGCGTCTGATTGGCGAATCTGCGGCAGTGATTCTCATCGTTTCCCTTTCAGCTGCTGTCATCTACCTAGTGGATGAACTGTTTCGTTGGCTGGCCACACTGATTTTCTAGACAGCCAAAAATTTCTACGAGTACGCGCCTATGGTGAGTGAATTTACTGATCATTCTGATCTAAGCGATCCCCTTGACGATACTGTTGAAGTGGCCGAAGGGGATCAAGCGGGTAAGTTCAAACGATTTTGGTATGCCGTGCAAGTGGCCTCTGGCTGCGAAAAAAAAGTAAAAAGCACCATTGAGCAGCGGGTTCATACACTGGATGTAGCTGATCGCATCTTTCGCATTGAAATTCCCCAAACCCCGGTCATCAAAATCAAGAAAGATGGCTCGCGGCAAACCATTGAGGAAAAAATTTTTCCCGGCTATGTTCTTGTTCAAGTGCGGGCACAGCAGTCTCCCGAAACGGGTGAATGGCAAATTGATGATGAAGCTTGGCAGGTGATTAAAAACACCCCCAATGTGATTAATTTTGTCGGTGCTGAGCAACGCCGCAGCACCGGCCGCGGACGTGGTCACGTTAAGCCCATGCCCCTGAGTCCGGCCGAAGTAGATCGCATCTTTCGGAAGACACAAGAACAGGAACCCGTTCACCGCATTGATCTCAACACTGGTGATAAAATCAAAGTTCTCAACGGTCCTTTTAAGGACTTTGAGGGAGAGGTGATTGAAGTCAGTGCTGAGCGCAGCAAACTGAAAGCCTTACTCTCGATTTTTGGCCGCGAAACGCCGGTCGAACTCGAAGTGACTCAAGTGGAAAAAGTAGATTAGGACGCTAACTCACTATGGCGAAAAAGGTCGTCGCAATTATCAAACTTGCCATTCAAGCGGGTAAAGCCAACCCCGCTCCGCCCATTGGTCCAGCCCTTGGTCAGCACGGTGTGAACATCATGATGTTCTGCAAAGAGTATAATGCTCGCACCGCCGATCAAGCGGGGATGGTAGTTCCCGTTGAAATTTCGGTCTATGAAGATCGCAGTTTCACCTTTGTTCTGAAAACTCCGCCTGCTTCTGTGCTCATTCAAAAAGCCGCTGGCATTGAAAAAGGCTCCGGTGAACCCAACAAGAAAAAAGTGGGCAGTATCACCCGCGCCCAACTGCGGGAAATTGCGGAGAAAAAAATGCCGGATCTCAATGCCAATGATATTGAGGCGGCGATGCGGATTATCGAAGGCACTGCTCGCAATATGGGCGTGACCATTACCGACTAAAGCTTTCTAGGTGTGTTCCTGTTGAGTCCCTTGTTGTTTTGGGGGGAGAAACTTGGTTTCGTTAGTACCCCGTGGAGGTTAATTCTCATGCGTAAACTCTCGCGACGACTGCGCGAACTCTATGCCAAGGTGGAGGATCGTCCCTATGCTCCCCTTGAGGCCTTACAGTTGCTCAAAGAAACGGCCACAGCCAAATTTCCTGAATCGGCAGAGGCTCACATCCGTCTGGGTATTGATCCCAAGTACACAGACCAGCAATTGCGTACCACCGTGGCGCTGCCCAAAGGCACCGGTCAAACCATTCGCGTGGCAGTAATTGCCCGCGGCGAAAAGGTGACTGAGGCCACTGCCGCGGGCGCAGATGTGGTCGGCTCAGAAGAACTGATTGACGAAATTCAAAAGGGGCGGATGGACTTTGACTTGCTCATTGCCACTCCCGATATGATGCCTCAAGTAGCTAAGGTGGGGCGAATTCTTGGTCCGCGGGGGCTCATGCCTTCCCCCAAAGCCGGCACAGTGACTTTTGACTTGTCCCAGGCCATTCAGGAGTTCAAAGCAGGGAAAGTGGAATTCCGCGCTGATCGCAGCGGCATTGTCCATGTGCTCTTTGGCAAAGCCAGCTTCAGTGCCGAAGACTTGCTGGTAAACCTTAAGGCTCTCCAAGAGACTATTGATCGCAACCGCCCAAGTGGTGCTAAGGGCCGTTACTGGCGCAGTGTCTATGTAGCTGCCACAATGGGGCCGAGCATTCAGGTGGACATCAATGCTCTGCGGGAGCTGAAACTGGCGGAAGCCGCCTAAGGAGGACTTGCCTATTGCCCAATACCCGACAACTCAAGACGGAAACCGAAGACCGCAGGGGTCTGGCTCAGACATAATTTTCCTGCCGAGGTTTGCGAAGTCCATCCCTTAGGATTGGGCGATCGCCCCGGCACCACTGCTGGGGTTTTTCTTTCACTGACTATAGGAGGTGATGTGCGTGGGACGCACGCTAGCAAACAAAAAAGAAATTGTGGCGGAGCTAAAGGAACGCCTGAGCGAGTCACAAATGGCACTGGTGATTGACTACCAAGGTCTCACCGATGCTGAAATGAAGGATTTGCGGCAACGCTTGCGCAAGTGCAATGCCAGTTGCAAGGTTACGAAAAATACGCTGATGGAATTGGCGGTCAAAGAAAATGACGCCTGGCAGTCCATGACCCAATTCCTCAAAGGACCATCGGCGTTCCTTTTGCTCAAGGATGATATTGGCGGCGCGATCAAGGCCTACCAAGAATTCCAAAAGGCCACGAAAAAAACCACCCTCCGCGGTGGGGTCATGGAAGGACGTGCCCTTGACGAAGCGCAAGTGAAGGCCATTGGTGATCTGCCCTCGAAAGAACAGCTCATGGCGCAGATTGCCGGTGCCCTCAATGCCGTCACAGCGAAGATTGCCATTGGCATCAAGGAGGTGCCGGCCTCCTTGGCGCGGGCAACACAGGCGATCGCCGACAAAGGTGCGGCATAGATCGATCCTGTTTTCGGTTTCCCTTGGGAAGCCACCTGTTTTTGTTTTTCAACCTTGAAACGATAGGAGTTTACAATGTCTGCTGCAACCGATGAAATTCTCGAAAAGTTGAAATCCTTGACTCTGCTGGAAGCCGCTGAGCTGGTCAAGCAAATTGAAGAGGCCTTTGGCGTCAGTGCGGCTGCGCCTGTTGGTGGGATGATGGTTGCCGCTCCCGTGGCCGGTGGGGCTGCTGCTCCCGCTGAAGAAGTGGAGGAGAAAACCTCCTTTGATGTCATCCTTGAAGAGGTTCCCGCTGACAAGAAGATTGCTGTGCTCAAAGTGGTGCGTTCTTTGACCGGCTTGGGTCTCAAAGAAGCCAAGGAGGTGGTGGAATCCACGCCCAAACCCGTAAAAGAAGGTGCTACCAAAGAAGACGCCGAAGCTGCCAAGAAAGAACTCGAGGAGGCCGGGGCCAAAGTCAGCATCAAGTAGTCTGTGGTATCAATTGGTTGAGGGGGTGGTGTTTTTGCCACCCTTTTTTTATTTGCAGCCTTTGGAAAGGAGAAATACCCATGACTGATATTCCTGCCATCTATATCGATGGCTCCTGCAAAGGCAATCCGGGGCCAGGAGGCTGGGGGGTGGTTATCTATTTGGCCGACGGCTCCGTGCAGGAACTGGGGGGAGGGGAACCCCATACGACGAACAACCGCATGGAGTTGCGGGCGGCTATTGAGGCCCTCAAAGCATGGCACCAACTGGCTCCAGGGACGCCGATCCCCCTTTACACCGACAGCCAGTATGTCCTCAAGGGGATTAGCGATTGGATTCCCAACTGGAAACGGCGAGGCTGGAAAACAGCGGCCAACAAACCGGTTCTTAACCAAGACCTGTGGCAAGAATTAGATTCCCTCAATGCTCCTTTTGTGGCGTGGCGCCATGTGTCTAGCCACAGTGGCAATGTTGGCAATGAGCGCTGCGATCTTATTGCCCGCAGTTTTAGTTGCGGTCAGCCAGTTGCGCTAAGAACGTGGCAACCACCG